>JBOGEB010000004.1:0-59364 GCA_050743125.1 Egibacteraceae bacterium | reverse complement strand
GCGCGGTCGACTTGTTCATTGGCGGCTGGAACGGGCGGTGTGCGCCGTTCAAGTGGACCAAGACCGCCGATGAGATCCTGTCCCGCACAAAGATGGCCCAAAAGACTTCAGCGACTGAACACTAGGCCTCATGTATGCCATGTATACCCGCGACCATGTCTGCGCTGGCAGCGTGGGCGGCCAAGGATGGACAGTTCAGGCTCGCAGCTCCAGGCACGAGCTTCACCTGTGGAGATGACGTGCCCAGAAGGCGGCCGGGTTTGGCGGCTGGATGGTCCGGTGTTGCCCCTCGCACCGAGACGGACCCTGCCCCCGGCCGCTCCGAGCCATAGCCCGAGCCATGCGCTGCGGTGCAGCCCAAAGTGCAGACAGGGGGCTTGGGCATACCAGGTCAGGAGAGAGCATGAGCATGGACTGGCGTAAGAAAGCCGCTTGTTTGGATGAGGATCCCGACCTGTTCTTCTCCTGCGACGCGAGGTCGCAGGGTGCAAGTGAGCGCATCAAAGGAGGTTCGGCGATGTCGAAGGTGTAGCTCCAGGCCAGTGCTCATGGCCTGTCCCTACCCCTGACCTGCGTCGCCGGTAACGGCGGGGTCTGAAGCATCAGGGGGAAAGCCCAAGGGCCCCTGTTCCATCCTTGACGCGATGGCCCCAAATGCGCCGGCCCCGGCCATCACATACTGGTGGCCCTGGCAGATGCGTGCCCGCCTGGATCTGACCAGCCTGACGGATGACCGCGTGCGGCTTGGACAGCCGGATCGGCCGACCCTCAATCAGTGGTGGAGGGTTCGTATGCCGGGAAGCTAAGACCACTCAGGGAGAGCGGTAGACATCCGCACGATGGTCGATCCGCAGAGTCTCCTCGACCAACGGGTTCGAAAGCGCCTGCATCAGCTCCGCCCAAAGCAGATCGCGCGCCGTCGTCACTGTGGTCTTACCAGATGGCCTTGAGGTCCCCGATCTGCCGGGCGAACTCGTATGGATCCGGTCGTCCTTGGCCAGCAGGGACACGGGACAGCTCCCGGGTGGTCGCGCACAGGAACCGGTCGGCCGGGTCGCCCCAAAATCCGTGTTGGCCGAGCAGGGCTGCGCCGACGGCTGCTTGCGGACTCAGCGGCGCTGGCGTGATCCGCTCGACGCCGGACAGGTCCCGTGTCCACGTGTTGCCCGCCTGCCACCACAGCACGACGTGGGTGTCGAGCAGGATCATCCCCCTGGTGAGCCCTCGGCCTCCCAGCGCTCATCCCGTGGAGTAGCAGGCGCGGTCGTCGTCGGGCAGCGTACGACCGGTTTCCATGTTTGGTGACGAGGACGGGGACCTTGGTCCTTGCGACTTGATCGAGCACGGATACCAGGCGACGAGCCCGCAGAAGAGCAGCGTTGGGTGGGGAAACCGACGACAGCACGAACCTGGCCGCGCGAGGGATCCCGGGTTCAGGAGGCGAGCAGCTTGGCGATCGCGGCCACCCCGACGACCACGATCACCGCACGCAGCATCCACGGCGGTAGGGCGCGGCCGATCTTCGACCCGATCAGGCCGCCGACGACCGATCCGAGGGCGACCAGCAGCACGGCGCGCCAGGCGACGTCGGCGACGAACACGAAGACGATTCCGGCGAACAGGTTCACGAGCATCGCCAACACGTTCTTCAGCGCGTTGATTCGTTGGAGGTGCTCGTCCACGAGGACACCAATCAGACCGACCAACAGCACGCCATACGCCGCGCCGAAGTAGCCGCCGTAGACCCCGGCGAGGAAGACCCCGACGAGCAGGAGGCGGCCGCCGTGGGCAGGCCGCGCCCGCGGCTGGGACGCGAATCGGCGGCCGAGCCACGGCTGAGCCACGACCAGGATCAACGCGATCACGATCAGCACCGGCACGATCGTCGCGAAGGTGTCCGCAGGAAGGGTGAGCAGCAGGATCGCGCCGACGGCGGCACCCAGCACGGAGGCAGGCACGAGCCGCATCACCCGGGTGCGCTGACCGGCCAGCTCCCGGCGGTAGCCGATCGCTCCGCTGAGTGATCCGGGGACCAGGCCGAGGCTGTTGGAGACGTTCGCGACCACCGGCGGATAGCCGACCGCGAGCAGCACCGGGAAGGTGATCAGGGTGCCCGAGCCGATGACGGTGTTGATCGCGCCCGCGCACATCCCGGCCAGCACGACTGCGGTCGCTTCCACCACGGTCACGCCGCTCTCCTCTCGGTCGCGGGCCAGCGTAGGCACCCGCCGCTGGGGGCGAGGCTGTGCGCTGCCGTAGGCGCCTTCCTCGGCGAGAGGTTTCATGGAGCCGGTCGGCCGTAGGGCCGGCGGGTGCAAATGCGTTCTGGCCTGCCGTCAGGTGTCATCGACGCTGGTCACGGCGACTGAGCAGGCCGTCGTTCTCCGCGCGACTGGGAAGGGAGGATGATCGGGTGGCTACGCGCGTGTTCGACGTCGACGGCTTCCTCGCCCAGCCGCTCACGGCTCGGGTCGCGACCAACGGGCCGACCGTGCGGCCAACCTGGTTCCTTTGGGATGACGGAGCGTTCTGGATCTTGACCGGACCCTGGGCGAAGCTGCTCGCCCGGGTGCAGGCCGATCCCGCGCTTGCCATCGCCGTCGATGTCTGCGACGTCGCCACGGGCCTGGTCCGGCAGGTCATCGCGCGCGGTCGCGCTGAGGTGTTGGCCTTCGACGTCCCCCGTGGACGACGCATGCTCGGCCGCTATCTGGGCGAGGACGAGACGCGGTGGGACAGCCGCTTCCGGCGCTACCTGCTCGACGACCCAGTCGAGGCCGGGACGGTGTGGCTGCGGTTACGTCCCGACTTCTTCGTCGCACATGACCTCAGCTGCTCCGTCTGACGGGGCGGAGCAGACCGGGCACTGGGTGGGCGACCGCAGCGTGAATCTCGACACTCTTCCCAGTTCGGTGTAGTCGCCCTATCCTGGAACTCATGGGGCCGTGCAGGCTCGAGTCGCAGGTCTACAGGCGCCGGCAAGCTGGGGCGACCGGGTGATCATCGTCCAGCGGTTTTCCAGTCGCACGGTCTACGTCGAGCAATCCAACCGGGGGCGGCTTGCGAATTGAGATCGCAGACACGCAACCAGTCTTGAGGGGAGGAAGGCATGGGCAGGGCACCGGCCCAGACTGTCGGGTTGTTGTTGGGGGCGGTTTACGTCCTCGTCGGGGTCGTCGGATTCTTCGTAACCGGTTTCGTTCCCTTGCTCGGAGACAGCAGTAGAGCATTCCTCGGCGTCTTCGATTTGAATGTGTTTCATAACATCGTGCACGTCGGTGTCGGGGCGATCGCAATCGCGGCAGCCCTGTACCTCAGCCCGGTTGAGACTCAGGGCGTCAACTTCGCGATCGGTGGCTTCTACATCCTCGCTGCGGTCATCGGGTATCTCGGGGCGCTCGACAACTTGCTTTCAGCCAACAGGGGACCCGACCCAGACCACTTCTTGCACCTCTTCTCTGGCCTGGTGTTCCTCGTCTTCGGCATCATCGGGAAGGGACGGGCCACGGCGCGTTACGCGTGACCAGCCATCTCCTCACTCGTCGTACCAGGTGCCCGGGCCTATGGCCCGGGCACCTGCTTGCCAGGGTTGCTCAGACCCAGCCTGGCCTCAGCCAGATCCGCAGATCCCACGCGGCTCTGGGGATCTCGAGGCCGGCGAGCAGCGGATACCAGAACAGGAAGCTGACCAGCGCGATGGCCGCCACGGCGGACGGTACCCACCGTAGCCGGCGGTGGCTGCCGAGCTGGGTGGCTGCGTAGGCGAGCGCGTAACAGAGGAACGGCACAAGCGGCGTCGCATAGAAGAAGAAGACCGACCGCGGGCTCACCAACCACGGGAAGTAATGCACCGCGAGGAACGCGAGGATCGTCCAGGCCGCCCAGTCATGCCGGCGCACCGCCAGCCATCCGAGGATCAGGTACGCGGGCAGCGCCATCCACCAGATCGCCGGGTTGCCCATCCCGAGGATCTCCGCCACGTCGCCCTTGGCCACGGCGCAGCGCTCGCCCTTGTCGGTCTTCGCCTTGGTGCAGTCCTCGTAGTAGTACGCGACCGGGCGAGCCATGAGCGGCCAGGTCGTCGCCGATGCGCGGTACGGGTGCTCGGCGGTGAGGTCGCGGTGGAAGCGGAAGATCGAGGCTTGCTCGCCGGCCCATCCCTTCGCCATGCGCTCCATCCGGCCTGGCAGCGAGGTGGGGCAACCCTGGGCGGGGCAGGGTGCCCTCCCCGGCAGCGTGTGCTCGAAGTTCGCGAACCATCCGGCGTAGCTCAGCAGGTAGACGGCGGCGGGGACGAGCACGAGCGTGAGCGCTGCGCTCGTCACGATCCGGCCTGGTCGCACCCATGAGCGGCCGACCATGCGCCGTCGCCACGCCAGCTCGCTCGTCACCACGAACAGCACCGCTGCAGCTATCGCCAGCAGCCCCGACCACTTCGTCCCGAGCGCGAGCCCCAGCGCGAGCCCCGCGAGCCACCGAGCGCTCTGCGGGTGGCGTGGCAGCGGGGAAAAACCCATGACGTTCGTGCGCAAAGCATCCCGCCTCACGGCGTTACGGAGGAACATCAGCACACGGCGCGAAAACGGCGCCGCCGCTGCGAGGCGGGGAGCACTCCGCCCGCATCCTCGGTCCACACGGAGCGTCCCGCTTGGACCACTGGCGGCCGGCGGTTGCTCGTCGGTGATCGGTGCTTCCGGCACGCCGGCCCACTGGCGGTCGCGATCGATCAGGAGCAGCCAGAAGGCGACGAGCACCCAAAAAGCGACGAACACGTCGAGCATCGCGATCCGGCTCATCGTGAACGCGAGGCCGTCAACGGCTAAGAGCAGCGCGGCGAGCGCCGCCACGCCCCGCCGGCGGAACAGCCGCAGCCCGGCGAGGTACGCCACCCCCACCCACAGCGTGCCGACGAGCGCGGACGAGAACCGGCGGGCGAACGACTCCGCCGCCTCGCGCGCCCGCGCTGGCGGGTTCTCGTGCTGCTGGCGCTGGAGGCATCCGCCCGGGTCCTTCGTCACCGCCCGGTCGATCGGCGAGCCCTTCGGCACCCCGAACAGCTCGATCCCGCCGGCGATCATCCACTTGCCGACCGGCGGGTGGACGGCGAAGGCACGCTCGACGCCCTGGTCGAGGTAGTCCCGCGCGTTGTAGTAATAGTAGGTCTCGTCGAAGTAGCAGCGCTGGGGCTCGGCCAAGCGGTAGAACCGCAGCGTTCCGGCCACGATCACGAGCGCCAGCGGGATGAGCAGCGCGAGCGCGCCCGCTCGCCGGCCGGCAGATGGCCAGCCCGTGACTGGCTCGGCCTCTACGGTGTCCCGCTCGGGGGTGGCGATGGCCATTGCCGCGCAGTGTACGGATGACGGCGCCATGACGGGCGCCAGGTGGTGGGAGGAGTGGATATGGGTGAGAACGTGTGTCGAAACCGGGCCAGAGTGGGGCCCTGGGCAGGTTCGGCCGGTCTTTGGGTTTGGAGCGGTGAGTCGCCGCCGGTGAGCCTTGGTCGGCGATTCCGCGCATAGCTTTGGGGAGTTTCGACACATGTCCTCAGGCCGGCTCGTTCTCGTCGCCACGCCGATCGGCAACCTTGCGGACCTGTCGCCCCGCGCGGTCAGCGTGCTCGCCGGGGCCGACGTGATCGCTGCCGAGGACACCCGCCGAACTCGCGTCCTGCTCGACCACGCGGGGGTCAGCGGGACGCTCGTCAGCTACCACGACCACAACGAGGACGCTCGGACCGGTCCGCTGTTGGACCGGGTGGAGGCGGGCGAGACGGTGGCCGTCGTCACCGACGCAGGCACGCCGGGGCTGGCCGACCCCGGGTTCCGGCTCGTCCGCGAGGCGGTCGAGCGCGGCCTGCGCGTCGAGGCGGTGCCGGGTCCGGCCGCGGTGGTGCAGGCGCTCGTGCTGTCCGGGCTGCCGCTGGACCGGTTCGTGTTCGAGGGCTTCCTGCCGCGCAAAGCTGGTGCCTGCGCGCGCCGGCTCGCGGAGCTGGTGGCAGATCCACGCACGCTCGTGTTCTACGTCACGCCGCACCGGGCAGCCGCCGACCTCGAGGCGATGGCCGCTGCCCTGGGCGACCGCCCCGCCGCGCTCTGCCGTGAGCTGACGAAGCTCCACGAGGAAGTCTGGCGCGGGCGGCTGCCGGAGCTCGCTGCCCGCGCCGCCGCCGACGGCGTCCGTGGCGAGATCACCCTCGTCGTCGGCGGTGCCCCACCCGCCCCGCCCGCATCCCTCACCGACGCCGACCTGCTCGACCGTGTCCGCGCCCTGCTCGCCACGGGACTGGACCGCAAGGCGGCGATCACGCGCGTCGCCGAGGCTGCGGGGGTGCCCAAACGGCGGGTGTACGCAGCGGTGACGGCCACCTCGTAGCGCAGGCGGAGCGGGGAGTCTAACCGTCCGGTGCGCGCTGGCGGTCCTTGGCTCGCAGGGCCGCCGTGCAGGACCAGCAGATGACCTTGCCGCGGAACGACTCGAGGTGGAGCGTGGAGCCACAGAACGTGCAGGACTCCTCGGGGACGTGCAGGACCACGCGGTCGCCGTCCATCTGGATCTCGACGAGGTCGCCCTCGTGGATCCCCAGCGCCTTGCGGATACTCGAGGGGATGACGACCCGTCCGAGGTCGTCGACCTTGCGGCGGATCCCAGAGGTGGCCATCTGAGACGGATCTTATGCGGTCGCTCGGCTGTGAAGACACCTTGCGGTGGAACTCAGCCTTCTACCCGCGCAGCGTCCCCGAAGCGTTCCGACCAGTCGACGATGCCCTCGTCGGTGATCTTCCGGAAGAGCAGCTGGGGGAAGTGAATCTCGCCCCCGCAGCGGTGAGAGCGTGGAATTCTCTCGCAACATCTCGATCCAGGTACCTGTAGACGCCGCGGGCAGCAGGAATGCGCTCGCTCGTGGCCGGGATGATCGGCGCGGAGAAGACCGTGACGCGGATGAGGTGCCGGCCGTCCGGAGTGTTACGCGCCGGGGTTTTTGACGCTGTAGAGGGCTGATTCGGTCGTGGTCGTGTCATCTACGCAGAGTGACGGACGGTTTGCTGTCGGGCTCGGGGACGGGAATGATGTCGCCGTCGCAGACGGGGTGATAGCGGGTGCCGCCGCCGAAGATGCCCAGGGCGCGGGCGGTGGAGCTTTGCAGGCGCGGTCTTGAGGTACAGCGACACCTCGTAACAAACCTGGACGTTCTTGGATGTCTTGCACGAGTGGCGCAGTGCATCGCTTCCGCCACGATTGTCAGGCTCGCAGACCTCGACCGGCCCGCCTCACGGCGATATCCTGATTACGCCCTCTCGGAAACGACCAATACCGGAGGGCACGGGCGGAGGCGGAATGGGCGTACCGTACTATCGAGGACATGTCTTTGTTTCACCCGATCTTCTGGTCCAGTACCTTCCAGACGGCGAGTGCGTGTTCCTGAACCTGCGGACCGAGGAGTATTTCGGCCTCGACGAGGTTGGCACGCGGATCTGGGCCATCTTGACACACGGCCAGTCGGTGGACGAGGCGCATCGTCAGCTGCTGGACGAGTATGCGGTCGACTCGGACCGGCTCCGCCAAGACTTGAACGAGTTGGTCCATCGGTTTGTTCAGCATGGGTTCATCGAGCTTCGTAATCAGTAGCTGGGTGATGTTCCGGAGGCTCTCCTGGAGTCAGAGGACCGTCCTGTCCCAGGCGTTCGTGCTGCTGCCGGTCACAGCGCTCGCATTGCGAGCGCTCGGGCTGGCACGTGTGCAGGAGATCTTGGCACGCTTGGGATCAGATACCTCAAGGGGCGGCCGGTCTACAACGGAGTCAGTCGAGAAGGCGCGGGAACTCGCCGGCATGATCGACGTGGTGGCTCGACACGGCATCCTACGCGCCAACTGTCTTCAGCGTTCAGTCCTGCTGTGGGCACTGCTTCGAGGCCGTGGCATCGACGCCGAGCTACGTATTGGCGCGCAACAAAGCCCGGACCGTCCAGTGCCACTATTCCATGCGTGGGTCGAGTTCGGGGGCGCAGTACTGAACGACCGAGCTGACGTCCGGCAGAGATATGTCACGTTCGACCGGGTCATCAGCCCGCCGGGCATGTGGGGGTGACGTGTTGAGCGGGGTGTGCGGGCTGGTCGAGTTCGGTGCGGGGCGGGTAGACGCCGCGACGTTGTCACGGCTGGTGAAGGCGGCTGCCCATCGTGCGGCGGATGCGGTAGGGACTTGGGTGGACGGAGGTGTGGGGCTGGCGCACTTGGGGCTGGTGGCTACCCCCGAGTCGGTAGGCGAGCGCCAGCCGCTGGTGGACGGGGACAGCTTGGTCCTCGTGGCGGATGCCCGCGTGGACAATCGGGCGGAGCTGGTGAGGTGGCTGGATGCGCGGGAACCGGCGGGGACGCGCAAGAGTGACGCGCAGCTGATCCTGGCTGCTTACCGTCGCTGGGGAACGGACTGCGCGGCTCGGCTGGTCGGGGATTTCGCGTTTGCGGTGTGGGATAGGCGCAGCCGGCAGCTGTTCGCGGCCAGAGACGTGATGGGGATGCGGTCCCTGTACTACCGACTCGAGGCGCGGCGGACCGTGTTCGCTACGGAGGTCAAACAGATTCTTGCCCTTCCGGACGTGCCGGCCCGGGTGTGTGAGCCGATGGTGGCGGCGCACCTGGCAGGAGCGTTCGGCCCGCTGGACTGGACATTTTACGAGGGCATCGCAACGCTGCCGCCCGGTCATGCCCTGCTGGTCGATGCGCGAGGCCATCGCACCTGGCGATTCTGGGATGCCGATCCGAAGCGGCAGGCCGTTCACGCCGAACCGGAGGAGTACGCCGAGCAGCTCCGGGAGCTGTTCACCGAGGCGGTACGCTGCCGACTGCGCAGCGTCAAGCCGGTGGGGATCCTGCTCAGCGGTGGGGTGGACTCAGGCAGCGTGGCTTCCGCCGCAGGATGGCTGCTGCGCGGTGGCGGTCATGGGCTCGCGCCAGGGTTGCGCGCCTACTGTTGGGCATTCTCCGAGCTGACCGAGTGCGACGAGCGGCAGATCAGCGGCGCCATCGCGGAGCACTACGGCCTGCCCGTCACTGACGTGCCCGCCGATACGGCTTGGCCGTTGTCCGGTTACCCAGCGCACGGACCCGATCGCGACGAGCCATTCATGGGTGCCTTCCAGGCACTGCAGGAGCGCGCGCTGCGCCTGGCGCGAGACGAGGGGATGGGGCTCGTCCAGCTCGGCAGCCGGGGGGACCAGCTTGTGGGAGGCCCCATCTACGACGATCTGGGGCTGCTGCTCGCCCGGCGCTTAGCCGACATGGCCCATGACCTGCGGCTCCACCGGCAAGCGGCCGGCGCGTCGTGGCCGGGCACGCTCGCTGAGCTGCTGCTGCGGCCCCTCGCCGTCAGCCTCTGGCCCCCCGGCAGGGTCCCACGGCTGCGCCGCCGGCTGGCATCCGCGCCCCCCGCTCCCCCCACCTGGCTCTCCGCGGCCTTCATCCGCCGGGTCGGCTTGGCTGACGTCATAGCCGCCAGCCGTCCCTACCCTGCCGTCAGCGGCCGTGCGCGCCGGCAACGGTACGAGCTGATCCATTCCCCGGGGCAGATGCGCGTTGCGACGTGGCTGGAGCGATCACACGCCCGTTTCGGCTTGGGGTTCGCCGACCCTTGGAGCGACCGCCGTCTGGTCGAGTTCGTCCTGGCCGTGCCGCAATGGGTGATCCAGCGTCGGGGTCAGACCAAGCGCATCGCTCGCCAGGCGATGACCGGCGTCATGCCCGAACCGGTCCGTCGATGCGTCGGCAAGACCCTACCCAAGCCGCTGTACGACCTTGGCCTGCAGGAGCGGGCCAAGAGCACCGTGCTCGACCTGATGAGCAACACTCGGGCAGCCGCCCATGGCTACCTCGACGAGCGCAAGCTCCGGGCCTCCTATGCCGCATACCTGGCCGGCCAGGGGTCCGGCAACGATCTCTGGTGGCCTCTGACCCTGGAGATGTGGCTCCGCCAGTATTTTTGACGTACTGCTGCTGACAACGCTGACGAGGCTGTTGATCCTTGATACTATCAGAGTTCGCGGGTTGCCCGGCGGCGTACTACCACAGAATTGAGGGCATTATGAGCGACAAGAGGCCGTACTCTACACCGTCTCTGTCCCTGTGGGGAACGGTGACCGACCTGACCAAAGGGGGCGGAAACAATCCATCTGTGGACATCACTTTGAACCCCTTCGGAATATCTTTCCAAGGAAGTTGCACCGTCGTGATCGACGGGCAGTGCATTGTCCCGTAGCTGGTCCTGAGGATCCAACCTAACCAAGCAACATCTGCGTCAGCTGCGGAGTTGCGAGTGCCTTCCGGGACCGCGAAACCGTCGCTTTGTGTGCTCTTCAGGCCTGCAGACCATCTGCCGCCCGCCGCTGATCGTGGCGTCGTCTGCCACCTCGACCTCGACGCGATGGCCCTGGCCCGAGCGCTGTCGATGAGCTCCCTGTGGGGAGACAGCCTCGCAGCGCTGATCGTCCGCCCCCCACCGAATGCGCTGCTGAGCGCCCTCGGCTACTTCGACGAGGCGGTCCAGGCCAGGCTCGACGACCTGTGCTGGCGACTGCTGCACGGGGGGTCGGAGATCCGCTACGTCGGCTACCGCCAGGCAGAGCGGGACTGCGTGCAGTTGGCCGCCAATCTGCGGGAGCGGTGGAGCCTCGAGGAGCTACGCCGGTTTCGCTACGTGGCTATCCCCAGGGGCGGACTCGTCGTATTGGGTATGTTGTCCTATGTCCTGGATCTGCCGCACAGCGCGCTCGCGCCACATGACGGTCCGGACAGAGCAGGTCAGCCGCTCGTGGTGATCGACGACTGCGCGCTGTCGGGCGCTCGCTTCCGCATGTTTCTCAGGCAGTGCGAGCATCGTCCGGTGATCTTCGCCCATTTGTACTCTCATCCACAGTTGCGGGCCGCCATCGAGGGCGATGAGGGGGGAGTGCTGGTCGTCAGCGCTCACGATCTGCGCGACCATGCTCCTGAGGTGTTCGGGCAGCACTACGAGGCATGGCGTGACGGCTGGCGTGCGCGGGTGGGCAACTACTGGGTAGGGCAGACCGAGCCTCTGTGCTTTGCGTGGAACGAGCCCGACGTGACCCTTTGGAATCCAGCGGCCGAGCAGGTCGAACGGGGATGGCGGCTCGTACCTGAGGAGGTGTGCTTGAAGAACCGGCTGCCACCGGGCGGTGCACCGGTGCCGGTGCAGGTCCAACCCGTGGCGCGTGGACCGCTGGTCCCGGCAGTGGACGTCGTGTTCGGCAAGCTGGCCGGCCGCTTGGTAGTGGGCAATGCGCAGACCGGTGAGGCCGTCGCGCTGGACAGCGTCGCGGCGGACATGTGGGAAGCGATCGTTGCGTACGGCGACGAAGATGCCGCCGCCGCGGCGCTGATCGAGTCCTATGACGTCGCGCGCTCAAGGTTGCGGTCGGATCTGGCGCGACTCGTCGGCGAGGCCACCGCTCGCGGCCTCCTGACCCGCGAGTGGTGAAACCCAACGTCAGAGCTCGACACGAGCGAGGCGGTAGCTGGACGACCTACCAGCTCTACGGGTTGTCGTTGCGGACCGACTTCTGCTTCGAGAACCGCCTGGCGCGTTCCGGCGCGCCGGCAGACCTCACATTCCGATGCTCGACGGCATCTGGCGATCACGAGCAGCCGGTAGCCGGCAAGCTGCTCTGGCCAGCCAATGCAGCGCGCGCCGGAAAATCGCATATCTCCCTCCACGCCGTCGACGGCCACTACGTGCTCGAGTTCGCGGACCTCTCGAGGTTCAGGCTGACCGCCGACGAAATCCACTGCGCCCTCGTGCAGCCTGCGCATGCCTACGTGGTGGAGATCCAATTTCTGGGAATCGTGCTGGCCCTGTGGCTCGAGCTGCAGGGGATGCCCGCACTCCATGCCTCAGCCGTGGACGTCGGTGGCCGGGCAGTCGCGTTCGTCGGTGGCCAGGGCGCCGGCAAGACCTCGATGGCCGCCACGTTCTTGCAGGGCGGCTGCCGGTTGCTCACCGAGGACCTCCTGGCGCTGGAGCTTGGACGGGCCGGCGCTCTGTGCTGTCCCGGTTACCCCCAGATGCGCATGTGGCCGGACGAGGCACGGCACTTCGTGCCTGGCGTCGGCCAGCTGGAGATCGTCCATCCCGCATTCGCCAAGCTCCGCGTCCCCGTGGGCCAGCCCGGCATAGGCTCGTTCTGCTCCGATCCCCGGCCTCTGTCGTGCATCTATGTCCTCGAGCGACAGACTGATGATGCCCGCGGAGAAACTCGCATTGCCTCCGTTGCTCCCCGCGACGCAGTCATCGAGTTGATCCGAAACTCGTTCGTTCCCGATCTCGTGCAGGCAACAGGACGGGGGGCTCAGCGGTTGGCGCTGCTCACGGAGATCGTGCGCAACATCCCGGTCCGACGGCTCTGCTACCCGAGCGGATTCGATCGGTTGCCCGAGATCTGCGACGTCGTCGCCTGCGACCTCGCCAAACTCGACAGCTGCACTCAGGACCGGGTATCAGCGACTGGTGATCCGCCGCCAGGGAGCAGCCGTGATCCGAGCCACGCTCTGGACCGTTCGTCTGTGACGACGAACGAGGATTAGCCAACTCCCGGCTAGCTGCGCACCGGCCGACCGCATCTGAGCGAGCCGTCGTTCTGCCACCCATGCTGCCAACGGCCACGCGGAGGCGAAGCGAGAGTGAGGGCGACGTGTGGCGAAGCGCCGCTGGAAGGCGATACCAATGAGCAAGACCAGGCCGAGGCCGAACGCCGCCTTGCCCCTCTGCCAGGGAGAATCGAGGGAACCCTCGAGCGTTGGTTTCTGGAAGAGGGTTCGGTTGCCGAGGACCAACGCATCAGCTCGCGAGTCCTCGCGAGCGGCCTGTCGCGGGGGAGCGTCGCCGCCCGCGCCGAACAGGAGGTCGAACAATGCGGCACTCTGAGGAGACGAGGGCGCTCCTGGAGCGGGCTTCGCCACAGGCGTTGTCGCCTGGTGCGGTACGGCCGCCTGCCCACCCGACGATCCGCTCCCACTGTTCCCCGACGCTGCGCTGGTGTCGTCAGCGCCCTCAGCTACAGGGGTGGTGGACGTCGAGCCTTTTGATTCTGTCGCCGACTTTTCTTTCGGCCGGGGGGCGGGCTCTGGTTCCGGGGCGGGCTCTGGCTCCGGCTCGGGGTCGGGCTCCGGCTCCGGCGGAGGTGACGGGGAGGGCAAGACCGGAGGTATCACGGAGGGCAAGCCCGGAGGTAGCAAGTCTGGGGGTAGCAAGTCCGGCGGCGGCGAGGGGGGCAAGTCCGGGCCGACTGGAGGAAGGGGTTTCTCGCTGTCGTCGAGTCCCTTGTTATCTTCGGGCTCAGGCTGCGGTGGGGTTGTTGAGTTGTCCGGGACCGCTGAGGGGTCCTTGTCCTGGACGACAGACAATTGGACCAACTCGAGATCAGTGCCGTCGGGCGCGATCTGTGGGAGCGCGAAGAGCAGGATCGCAAGCGCTGCCGCCTTCCCGCACACCCATCTCCCTTTTCTCCCGGGGTGTGATTGCTGCCGACACCATCCCCGCGTCGCTGTCCCGCCTTTCTTGCCAAGGAGCCAAAGGTCTATTGCGGATGTTCCCGCCATGAGCGTGCCTCCGCCTCTTGCCCGCGTACTGGTACGATCCAAGGTTAACATCAAGGGTCTTGCCGTGCCGCGATTTCGACCGCGACTTTCGTCGAAGCCACCATAGCTGTAACAAAGCAGCACGGCGGTTGCGGACGTAAGGCCGATGCAGCGACCGAAAGGGTGTTCGCGAGTAGAAGCCGACAGGGAACAACCCTCATGAAGGGTTCTTAAGCGCGTCCTTGGTTCCCGTATCAGCAGTGGTCAGTTGACGGGAGCCATCCAAGGGGAAGTCGGGGTTGGCGCCGTTCTCCCCAGTGATGCCTTCCGGATAAACGAGCCTTGCCACGGTTCGGCTCAGGATCCAGAAGTTGAGTCCAATAGAGCAGTGGTCGATATAGTAAATGTCGAGTTCGATGCGTTCCGGCCACGAAAGACTGTTTCGGCCCTTTACCTGGGCATAGCCGGTCATCCCTGGGCGGATCTCTAGCCTTCGGCGCTGTCTAGGGGAGTAGTGCGCGACCTGCTCGGGCAGCGTAGGTCGTGGCCCAATGATGCCCATGTCGCCCTTCAGGACGTTCCACAGCTGCGGCAGCTCGTCGAGGCTTGTGGTGCGCAGCAATGAGCCGAGGGGCGATATGCGTTCCGCGTCGGTCTCGTCCGGGTGACGCGGTGCCCGCATGGTGCGGAACTTGGCAATGACGAAAATCCGGCCGTTGTGGCCGCTGCGGGGCTGGCGGAAAATCACCGGCGATCCCATGGTCACACGGACGGCCAAGGCGATGAGGAGCATGAGCGGCGCCAGCAGCGCCAGTAACGCGACGACGGCGATGATGTCGAGTGCCCGCCTTGTCACGTCGACGCCTTCCGGAAGGCGTCGTGGCGGTGCGTCTTCAGCGACAGGACGGGATCGCGTATTGACCGAACCTGGTCCGCGCACCCTGCCGAGTCCGCGGTACGAACCGCTCGCGCAGCGTTGCATCCTCGATGAGCCGCTTGGCAGTGGCGAACAGCGCAATGCCTTGCTCCATAGTTGCCCGCATAGTCATCCGGTCGTGACGTAGCCGACCTATCCAATCCCGCCGTCCTGCACCCGTCAGTGGCGACTTGGTGCCCCGCACAGCCGCCGAGAGGAAGATAGCAGAAACGGTCAGGCCCGGCTATGCCATTCACGGTGGAGTTTCCCTACTGCCACCTGACTAGCTCACGGGGTTTCGCCCACCGACGAATAAGGATAAACAAGGCGACGGCGTACGGCCTACACCCGCCTTACCCGGCGATGAGCATTGCGGTCGTCTTGGCACGGGTTGCTGCATCGTCACGTTTCGCGATCACGGTAGCAATCAGCGTCGTTGTCGTAGTCATCTACAGCAGAATGCAGAATACGAAACAATGGTGCAAAATTGTATTGCCACTCTTGTAAGTGTCACCTCGGATTGCTCCGCCTCTGCGTTCGAAGGAGACGCCCAGGATCCAGCGACCGCCAAGGGGTGCTGATCCAACCCGCGCTGTGGCGTGTGACCGTTGCCGACGAGAGGGCCGGGTGTGCGCTCCCGGGGGCCTCAGGCAGACGGCACGTCGTCGAGAGGCTCGGCCGGACCACCACGAGCGCCAATCCGGCGTGGAGCCGGCCACAGGGGCTCAACGCCCCGTCTCGACTCCTGCGTCTTGCCGGCCTTCACGGCTCGCTCGATGCGGCGGCGGACCCTGCTCCCGTCAACGCCGCGGTGGCAACCGCCACGGCCGTGAAGTGCAAGATGTAGTCGATGCTGGCGTGTACCCCTACACCGGTCAGCGCGACGGCCGCCACCACGGCGCCGCCGTCCCCCGGGCCCGACCACAGGCGTGCGAAACCCCACAGCAGCAGCCCGAGGGACAGCGCGAAGCCCGCGAACCCAGTCTCCGCGCTCATCTGCAGGTACTCGTTGTGCGCCTTGGAAGTGTCTGGGTTGGCCAGGGCCGTTGGGCTCACCTCGTCGAACCGCCCTGGCCCGATGCCGAATGCCGGATTGGACTCGGTGATCGCGAGTGCGTCCCTCCACAGCTGAACACGTCGCTCGCTCAGCGTGGCGTCCACGACGCGGTCGACTAGACCGGTGCGATCGCCGCCGTAAGAGGCGCCGAGCAGCACCGTCGTGGCCAGCACGGCGAAGACGAGCAGCGCCCCCCCCGCCATCAGGAAGCGGACCTTGTCGCGTGTCGGAGGGGACGTGAGCGCCAGCGGAAGCGCGCACACGAGCAGGGCCGCGGTCACCACACCGCTGAGCCAGGGCAGCACGCCCGCGACCACGGCGGCCCATAGCGCCCAGACGCGGACGAGTGGCCGTGAGCAGCGCACGAACACCATGAGCGCCGCGGCGGCGGCAAGGAAGTACAAGGCGGCGCTGGCGTTGGCGTAGCCGAGCGGGCCTCCGCGCGTGAGCGGCGTGCCGGAGTCGACCGCGAAGATCGCCACGGCCGCGTAGACGAGCAGCGGCACCAACCAACCGTGGAGCCTGGTGACCTGGCGTGCGATCCATGCGACCGCCGCCGCACCCGCCAGCGCCACGGTCACGGGCCCCGCGTCACCGTTCCCGGCGCCGGCCGCCAGGCCGATCCACACCACGGTTACGGTGAGCAGCGCCGCGCCGGCGAGGTCGACGGCGTCCACGGCGTCGCGCAACCGGAACGAGGGGAAGGCCGCCATCAAGGGTTCTCAGAGTAGCTGCAGCGTTGCGGGCAGCGCCGCGAGCGTCGTGATGTCCACGTCCGCGGCGTGGTCTGCGGTCTCCGGGTCGAGCGTCCCGTAGATGCCGCGCGGATCCTGCAGGCGCACGGTGCGCATGCCGACTCGCCGGGCGCCGAGGAAGTCCTTGGTGGGGTTGTCCGCGACGTAGACGCTTTCGCTGGCCTGGACCGCGAGGCGCTCGAGCGTGACCCGATAGGGCAGCGGGGCAGGCTTCCAACAGCGACGCCCCCAGTCGTCGGAGAACACGACGGAGTCGAAGTGCCGCTTGAGCCCGAGCGCGGTGAGCTTGCGCCGCTGCACGGCCGCGTAGCCGTCGGAGACGAGCCCGAGCCGGTAGCGCGGCGCGAGCCGCTCCAGCAGCCCGGGCACGCCGGGGTAGGGCTCGATGTCGGGCTCGTGCGCGCGATAGACCTCGACGAGTTGGGCGACGTGCTGACCAGGGTCGAGGCCAGCGCATGCCAGCCAGCGGTCGAACGTGTGGCTCGTGACTCCCGACGAGAACAGCTGCTCGAGGCGGGCCAGGCCCTCTGCTGCTGGGATTGCCAGGTGGGTCTCGGCCCAGACGCTGACGGCGCGGAAGCCGCTGCGCACGTACGCCCGCTCTGGATAGAGCGTGTCGTCGAGGTCAAAGACGACGGCCCGCAAGACGGTCATAGTCCTGCTCCGTGAGAAAGCGTGAGTCGTCGAAGCGGCTGAGGTGCAACCCGAGCTCATAGCTGCCGAGCGGTGGGGCGTCGGGCACCTGCCCGATGGCGAGCTGCAGCAGCCAGTGCGCTGGGCGGGCGCCCGCCGCGATGCCGAGCGGAAGACCGCCGCCGAGGCGGGCGTTGACCTCGGTGAAGAAGTGCTCGTCGTCTCGTCTCATGCACTGCACCGTGATCGGACCGGCCGCGCGCAGTGCTTTGGCGATGCGGCAGCAGTCCTCGGCGATCCGTGGGTCGTAGACCGTCTTGCCCTTCGCGACCTCACCACTGCGGACCTCGATGCGCTCCCGCGACACGACCGACAGCGCCTCGCCCTCGAAGTTGCACAGCACGTCGGTGGTGATCTCCGGTCCTGGTAAGAGTTCTTGGACGACGGGCTCGGGCACGTAGCCGAGGAAAAAGTCGAGCTCGCGGTCGTCGTGGACCGCATAGACGTGCTGGCCGGCGCTGCCGAAGCGGGGCTTGACGAGGACAGGGAACCCGAAGGATGCGCTGGCGAGCTGGTGGGGAAGCCACGTCTGCGGTGTCGGGACGGACAGCTCGCCGAAGAGCGCGAAGGTGCGCCACTTGTCGGCGCAGATCGCCGCCGAGGACTTGGGGACGACCGCCACGATCGCGCCTGCGGCCTCCAGCATGGCCTTGTGCGCCGCGAGGATCGGGATGTCCGGGTCGATGAGCGGGAGCACCAAGCCGACGCGCTCGCGGCGGCAGATCGCCGCGAGCGTGGGAATGTAGGCGTCGTCGCTCAGTCGTGGGACGATGAAGCACCGGTCGGCCTCCTCGAGGGTGGGCGCGAGGGGGTCGACGTCGATGGCGATGAGCCTGCCGTCCAGCCCCAGGTCGGTGTAGGCGCGGCGGAACGCGCGGAACAGCTCGACGCGCCGGCCGGCGCTTGTGAACAGCACGTTGATCACCAGCTGGCCCCCTTCCTGCGGGCCACGGCCTCGTAGGTCCGGATCGAGGCCTCGGCCACTCGCCGTTGGTCGAAGGACCGGCGGGCGCGCGCGGTGGCGCTTGCCCCGAGCTGCCTTCGCAGCGGCGGATCGTCGATGAGGCGTGCGACGGCGGTCGTCAGCGCCTGCTCGTCGCGAGGTGGGACCATGAGCAGATGGCGCTCGTGCTGTCCGATCTCGCGGCACCCGCGGATGTCCGTCAGCACGAGCCCGCACCCGCAGGCCGCCGCCTCCATGCCGGAGCGGCAGAACCCCTCCCGGTATGTGGGGAGCGCGAAGATGTCGAGGGCGGAGTAGAACGCCGGCATGTCGCGGCGCCAGCCGAGGAAGCGCACGTCCTTCTCGTCGGCGCGCAGGCGGTCCGGCTTGTCGGGATCCGCTGGGCCTGCCCAGACGAACGTGGCCCGTCCCGCCAACGCCTGGGCAGCGGCAGCGAACTCGCGGACGCCCTTCTCCGCGACCAGGCGGCCGACGCCGCCCACGAGCACCTCGTCGTCGGCCACGCCGAGCTCCGCCCGGACGCGCCTGCGCCCGTCGCCATCACGACGGAACCGTTCGAGGTCGATGCCGTTGCCGACCGTCCGCACCCGCCGCTGCGGGACGACGCGACGCAGGATCTGTCGGTCGGCGTCGTTCTGGTAGAGCTCGGCGTCGGAGAACCATGCCGCCACGGTCTCCGCACCGTATACGAGAGCCTTCTTCGCCCACCCGTCGGCGGGTTGCGCCCAGAGCCCGTGGCAGGTGTTGACGACCACCGGCACCCTCGCGGCTCGACCGACGATCCGGCCGAGCACGCCGGTCTTCGGGTTGTGCGTGTGCAGGACGTCGAGGTTCAGGCGGCGCACCACGCCGAGGAGCTCTCGGGCCGCGGCAAGGTCCCTGCGGAGATCCCAGCTTCGGGTGAGCGCTGGGACGGCCACGTGGCGCACGCCGAGGCGCTCGACCTCCTCGACGTACGGGCCCGGCGCCGAGATGCCGTACACCTCGAAGCCCGCCTCCAGATCGGCCAGGAGCTCCGTGCCCAGCAGGATCGGGAGGCTGCTGTCGACCGTGCACAGGTGCGCGACCCGCAGCCGGTCGCGCCCACACAGGGACCGTCGCGCGGACACTACGCGGGAACTCCGAGGCGCTTCGCGGTGGCGACCATGCCCGCGTATGCCCGCTCGGGAATCAGGCGCCCAGTCAGCTTCGCGGCGAAGAACTCGAGCGGGTCGCTGCCCCGCACCGGGATGCGCTTGAGCCGGACGGGGTCCTCACCCGGCAGGTTGCGGCCGAGGCGGCCCGTGGAGGCCGACCGGAACCTGGCGCGCAGCGCCCCCTCCATCCTGCGGACGGGCACTCCCCACGGGTAGGCGAAGTGCCGCGGGGTCACGCCGAGCCGGCGTTCGATCTCCGCGGTGCAGCGGTCCAGCTCGACGGTCGCGAGCCGCTCCGGGCGGACGTGCCGGTGCGTGTGGTTGCCGATCGTGCAGAGCCCCGAGGTGACGAGTTCACAGAGCTGCTCCCAGGTCAGGGCCGGCCCGGGCGCCGATGCCGTCGAGCCCTCCCAGCGCATCTGCTCGCCGATGTACGCGGTCGCCAGATAGACGGTGAACGGCAGCCTTCGCGTCGCAAGCACCGGCCAGGCATCGCGGTACACGTCCGCGAACCCGTCGTCGAAGGTGAGCACGACCCTGTGCGTACGGTCGCCGCCGGCCAGCCCGTCGAGCGCTGTGTCGAGGCTGACCACCTCGTGTTGCGCGAGGGCGTCCATCTGGCGGACGAAGTCCTCGGTCGCCAGATCGCGCTCGTCCCGGGTCCCGCCCCCGATCCGGTGGTAGATGAGCAGGCTCACGCCCTGCGCCCGCCGCGCTCTGCCGGTGCGGGCCAGCCCACGCTTGACGGCCCGCCGAACGTCGCTGCTCATACCAGGGCAGCCCTCCGAGATGCTCACGTTCATCCGTCCCACCGATTCGTCCGCCGAACAGCCCGCAAGGACTTCGGGAGTCCCGCCGGACTGCGCCCGCCCAGAAAACCCCCTGAACAGGGGGTGCTGGCTGCCCACTTACGCTCAGCGCATGGTGCTCGCGCCGCGGCATTCCCGTCAAGAGGACAATGCAGGCGCCCGACTGGCCGCCATCCGCACCGCGACCACGGCTGGGCTACCATCAGCGCTCGGTGGCGGGATCGTGCGGGAACGCCGAAAGGAGCGGGAGCGTGAGGTGTGTCGTGACGGGCGGGGCGGGCTTCATCGGCGCGAACCTGGTGCGGAGGCTGCTCCAGGAGCCGGAGATCGAGTCGATCGTCGTCGTGGACGACCTGTCGAGTGGGTCGAGGGAGAACCTCGCCGGCCTGGACCGGACGCAGCTCCTCGAGGGGACGATCCTCGACGCGGAGCTGCTCGACCAGGCGTTCGCGGGCGCGGACGCCGTCGTCCACCTCGCGGCGCGGCCCTCGGTGTCGCGGTCCATCGAGGACCCGGTCGCGAGCCACGAGGCGAACGTCACCGGAACGCTGCGGGTCCTCGAGGCATTACGGCGCGCAGGTGGCCTCTACACCGTCGTGGCCTCGTCCTCGTCGGTGTACGGGTCGAACCCGACGCTGCCGAAACATGAGGGGCTCGTGGCGCAGCCGGTCAGCCCGTACGCCGCCAGCAAGCTCGCAGCGGAGAGCTACGCACTGTCTTACGCGCACTGCTTCGGCCTGCCGGTGCTGGTGTTCCGCTTCTTCAACGTCTTCGGCCCGCTGCAGCCCGCGGGCCACGCCTACGCCGCGGTCATCCCGGCGTTCGTGTCCGCCGCGCTCGCGGGGCGTCCGCTGCCCGTCCACGGCGACGGGCGGCAGACCCGCGACTTCACCTACGTCGGCAGCGTCACCGCCGTGATCGCCGACGCGGTGCGCCGCCGAGTGACGAGCGACGGCCCGGTCAACCTCGCGTTCGGCTCTCGACGGAGCCTGCTCGCCGCCATCGCGGAGCTCGAGCGCGTCCTCGGCCATGCTGTGGAGATCCGCCACACCGCCCCCCGCCCCGGCGACGTGCGCGACTCCCAAGCCGACCAGACCCGCCTGCACGAGCTGTTCCCCGACATCGAGCCCTTCGGCTTCATTGAGGGCCTGCGTGCCACGGTTGAGTGGCTCGGCCAGCTCGACGGGCGTGCGGAACCTCACAGACTGATGTCCCGAACACCTGGACTACATTAACCACTGTGCTCATCTCGGGCCTTGCCCTGTTCAGTCCTGGCGGGCATCATGCAGCGGATTAACGTGGGCGAGAGCGGGTAAGCGGCCGTCAAGGGCGGGTGGCATCCTGGAACGCACGCAAACCTTTCCCTTCTCCGTGGTTGTGATCGCTCGGGTGAGGCTTTGTGAGAGCGATGTTCGATTCCCACCTGGCTGTAGCCCTCCCCTTGGAGTCGCACTTCATCCCCGAGATGATCGCTCGCGAACGACGCTATCAGCGACTTGACGGATTTGACGCCAAGCGTTTCCGGGAAGATGTGGTTGCCCACCCATGGTTCCGACGATGAGAGTTGCCTGAGGCCGTTGTCCGTAATATGTGTGCCGCCAATGGCCCGAAGACCTTGTCGATGCCATCAGGACTGTCTTTCGCGTGTACGCACAGCGCGAGGGTAAAGATATATATGGTGAAAACCCCTGTCTACGTACGTTCCACGCCAGGATCTCCCGCGCATTTCCAGAAGCGAAATTTGTCCACATCATTCGCAACAGCTGGGGCGCCGCGCTCGCCTTCGCGACGCGGATTGGGGACACGCAGACACGCTCGACGCCGCGATCCTTCATTGGCGACGGCTCGTGCTCTACGGGCGCCGAGCCGGCCGGAGCTTGGGACCGACACGCTACCTTGAAGTGCGGTACGAGGCCCTTATCGACGATCCCGAGGGAACGATTCGGCGGGTCTGTGATTTTCTCGGCCTCCCGTTCGACCCGGCGATGCTCCGCTACTCTGCAGGCCCATGCCCAAGCGAGATGGCGGCAAGAAATCGCTTCGCTCAAGCGAGCGCGACGGCGGATCTTCGGTCGAAACCTTCCGCTTCGCCGCACGGTGGTAAAGCATCTACGCCGTGCCCACAGGTCATAGGCGACTGGCCGGATTCTCCGGGTTTACCGTTGCCACCCGAGCCACGGTGGACAGGTTCCAGCAACTCAACGGGCGTGCGGGACCTCGCCGACTGATGTCCTGCGCGTCCGGAGCAAGCAACGTCGATCGAGAGTGCGAAACGTGGATGGGACGTACCGGACCACCTCGAAGATCGCCAACGTAACAGGAAGAAGTCCTTGTGGGACTGATGCCTGGCTGCGCGCGGGTTGAGGAACGGACTACCCGCGAGCGGTTCACGGTGGCTACACTACGCTCTGCGGGCTGCCTGACCAACGGGCCTCTGGGAAGCGGCGGAGAACAAGATGGCAGAGTACGGCCTGCCGTGTTCCAGACAGAAACTCCGTTAGAGAAGGGCGGGAGTATGACACGGACGCTCGTAGAGATTCGAAACCTCACCAAGATCTACACCCCTTCACCGATGTGGATGCGGATGCTCTTGCGCACGGCGATCAACGAGCCCGTGACTGCACTCGCCGCCGTCAGTTTGTCGGTCGAGGCGGGGACGATCTGCGCGGTAGTGGGACCGAACGGCGCCGGTAAGTCGACGCTTTTTCGAATCTTGACCGGCTTGACCACGCCAACGGATGGCTCCGCCACGGTATGTGGCCGCGATGCCACCCGGGATTCTGCGGAGGTGCGCCGACTCATCGGGTTCATGCCATCCGACGACCGCTCCCTCTTCCTAAGGTTTAGCTGCGAGGAAAATCTTTCCTTCCATGGTCGCCTCCATGCTATACCAGAGCGTCGATTGAGTCATCGAATCGACGAAGCTCTGGAAGTCGTGGGATTGGCACACGCCCGCAAGCATGCTGGCTTTGCGTTGTCGTCAGGAATGCGGGCCCGCTTGCAGTTGGCTAGAGCCTTGCTGCACAATCCTTCCGTCCTGATCCTCGACGAACCTACCGGATCCGTGGACCCTCTGGCCGCGCACGAGTTCCTAAAGGTTCTTCACCGGGTTGCTGTGCACCAGGGTGTGGCTGTACTCATCAGCTCGCATCGACTCGAGGAGATCGAGGCGCTGGACGACAACGTCGTACTTCTTGATCGAGGCAAGCTGATATACAAAGGAGATCTCGACTCCCTGAGACAGATCTGGGAACAACCCCGGATTCAGGTTCGCTTCAACAGTGAGCGCGCTGCTCTCCACGCTGCCGAGCTTCTAACTGCCGGGGGCGTCCAACTCCTCACCGTGCAGCTGCCGACGCTGACGCTGGCGCCTGGTGTGAAGATCAGCTCCCTGCTGCGCCTGCTAGACGGCCACTTAGACGCAGTCAATTCTGTAGCCGAATCAAGAATGCCTCTGCGAGAGCTTCTTGCCCAAATGCTGGGCGCGAGGACTACCCAAATATGCGGGGACCAGGTAGAGAAAGCGAGCGCCTTGTGAGCCTGGGACAAGTTAATGAGCGGTTCGACGGGTTCAACCTTGTGGAAGCGACGCGGCGGGCGATACAGGTGAACCATGCGTTCTTCCGCGTCGGCTGGCTGAACGTCATCGGCTACCCCCTTGCGTTTGCCACCACCCAGCTCTCAGCCCTTCTGCCTATCTGTATTTATTTCTTTGTGGCTCGACTAGTTGCGGATACCCCTGCTGTCGGCGGTGACTATTACACTTTTGTCGTCATTGGTGTCATTGTCATGAAGTTGCTTGACGGAAGTCTGCGGGGGTTCGGAGCTCTCCTTGACAATGAGATTCAGGAAGGTAGGCTTGAGACTTTGCTGGTCGAGCCGATCCGCTGGCGACTTCTGCCCTTTGGTATGGTGCAATTCCAGCTCGTCACCCGTATCATTGTGGCGGGCGTCATGCTGATCATATCGCTCCTATTCGGGGCGAGTTTCCAGCCTGCGGGATTTTCGGCCGGCCTGCTTGTGCTGGCGCTGGGCTTAGCCGTGACCCTCGCCTTGGGGATCCTGGGAGCAAGCGTGAAGGTGCTCTCCAAACGCTCTGATCCCCTCCTGACGTTCTATACAATGGTTGCTTCCCTCTTCTCCGGAGCACTTTTTCCCATTGAGAGCCTGCCCGGATGGGCGAGACTAGTTTCTTACGCGATACCTGAGACCTATGTTATAGCCGCTTTGCGCAAGCTTCTCATGCCGGGAGGGGAAATGCTACCGGGAATGGAGACGGGAGATGCGATTATCGTACTCATCGGCTTCTGTCTAGTGCTGTATCCAATCAGTCTTTGGATGTATGGTCGGTCGCTAGAGTACGGACGCAGGCTCGGACTATTAGCAGGTTATTAAGTCAAGTGAAGTATCGCGTCGCGCTAGACTCTTTTTGTCGTCTTTCCCCTTTCACAGCCGAGATGCAAACTAAG
The DNA here is from genome assembly GCA_050743125.1 of Egibacteraceae bacterium. Classification (GTDB taxonomy): domain Bacteria; phylum Actinomycetota; class Nitriliruptoria; order Euzebyales; family Egibacteraceae; genus JBOGEB01. Next base: position 34,978 of record JBOGEB010000004.1, on the reverse strand, counting down.
GCGCGTCCGCCATGCGGCTTAGTAACGCCACTCCGATTCTGGATCGTCAGGTGGCGAGCTGCCTCTAAGCTGGATAGCCGTGTAGCTGTGCTAGTAGCTGGCCCTCAGTCACTACGTAACATGCAGCTATAGCAGGAGGAGCTAAAAATGGGAACTCGAATCGTGCTTCTGGTCATTGGCACATCGAGGTCAGGAACAACCTTGCTAGATGCTATGCTAGGGAATGCTGATGACGCGTTCTCATGTGGAGAGTTGTGTCCAAAATTTCGGCCATGGCGTCCCCATCACCTTACTCCGCGATGTGTGTGCGATGCATCTCCATGCCCAGTGTGGGAAAGACTGGCGGATGCAGAGGAGCAGAATATTCACCTCACCATTATGCAACGACTAGGCGTGCGGTTCGTCGTTGACTCCTCTAAGGAAACGAGCTGGGCTGCAGATGTTCATCGCTATTGCGCCATTGGTGGTCTGGGCATACATAACATCGCAGTCCATAAAAAACCGGCCAATCTAGTGCAGTCATATTTAAAGCGCGGCCGTACTGCAGAAGACGCTTTGAGAGGATATGTACACTATTACCGTCGCTTCTTCTCGCTTCGCCTACCGTACAGCGCAGTTTCCTACGAGACGCTCGTGGAACGACCAGAACCAACTCTGCAGGCGATCCTTGGCAGCGTTGGCGCCACGGCTGGTCCTTCACGACATGAATTTTGGAAGGGTGACCATCATTTTCTTTGGGGAAGCGGTTCCGTGGCAAACCAAGTTCGACGGAGAGCTGGATGTTTGAACCATGGAGAAGGTGGTTACGCTGATCCGGATGTCCTGCGAACCGTCTCGAAACGACTAAGACGCTTTACTGCCGAGATCGAGCGGGAACTACTTGCCCACGATGCCACATTTGCTGACTCCATCTCCGTCAAGGATGCGGGCACTAGGCCAGCGCAACAATTCTAGCGGGTGCGTTTTTGCCCGTCGGCGACTCCCCACGGACTGGCTAGAATTCTGAGCAGAAAGGAGCCATCGACGCTGTGACCCATATTGCGTCGATGCTGCCACCGCAGCCCTCGGCGTTCGGCTATGTGCTGGGGATGATAGAACGACAGCTTTATGGGACGAAGAATACGGCGTCACCCATGCCATATAAGTATGAGTGACAGTCTACGGAGACGGGTCACGTGTGTTGCGTCGCTGCTGAACCCTGGGCTCGCGATAGCGCCATCTACGTGATCCTTATATCACCACAAGCTATCTGTTACAGTGATCTGGACAGGCTGGGCGCTGGGGTAGCAGTACCGACAGGCGGTTACATGATCGAGAAGCAGAAATGCAACGACTTGGTCCGGTTCGGCGGGACCCCGGTGTTCGCTGAGCCGCTCCATGTGGGACGGCCGAACATCGGCGATCGTGAGGCGCTTATGGGGCGCCTCAACGACATCCTCGACCGCCGCTGGCTGACCAACCGTGGCGTCTACGTCAGAGAGTTCGAGGAACGGGTCGCCGACACCGTGGGTGCCCGCCACTGCATCGCCATGGCCAACGGCACCGTCGCCCTGGAGATCGCGATCCGCGCCGCCGGGCTGTCGGGTGAGGTCATCGTGCCGTCGTTCACCTTCATCGCCACGGCGCACGCGCTGGGATGGCAGGAGATCACCCCCGTGTTCTGCGATATCGACCCGACGACCCACCTCATCGATCCGGAGCGCGTCGAGGCGTTGATCACCCCCCGGACGACAGGCATCCTCGGTGTCCATCTTTGGGGGCATGCCTGCGACGTCGAGCGGCTTCGGGAGATCGCCGACCGCCGCAAGCTTGCTCTGCTGTTCGACGGGGCGCACGCCTTTGGGTCCTGTCACCATGGCGGGGCCATGGTCGGCAACCTTGGGGATGCCGAGATGCTGAGCTTCCACGCAACGAAGTTCCTCAACGCCTTCGAGGGCGGCGCGGTCCTCACCAATAACGACGACCTGGCCAGCCGCATCCGGCTCATGAAGAACTTCGGGTTCGCCGGCTACGACGACGTCATCTATATCGGGACTAACGGCAAGATGTCAGAGCCGTCCGCGGCGATGGGGCTGACGTCGCTGGAGAGCATGGACGCGTTCATCGACGTGAACCGGTGCAACTACGAGGCATACCGCCGGCTGCTGCCCGACGGCGACGGCCTCCGGCTGCTGCCTCACGAGCACGTCGACGGCGAGCGCTGCAACTACCAGTACATCGTCTGTGAGGTCGACGAGGAAGAGGCAGGGATCGGCCGGGACGAGGTCATGGAGCTGTTGTGGGCTGAGAACGTGCTCGCCCGCCGCTACTTCTACCCGGGCTGTCATCGGATGGAGCCGTACCGGTCCTACTTCCCTCACGCGGGGCTTGTCCTCCCCCAGACCGAGTTGCTAACCGAACGTGTCCTCAACCTGCCGACCGGCACCGCCGTCGGCGAGGAGGACATCGCGAGGATCTGCCGGCTGCTCGGCTTCATCCTCGACCACGCGCTGGAGATCAGGACGAGGTTGCGGGACGCTGCGGTCGCCTGACGTGAAGCCGCTGGTGATCATCGGGGCCGGGGGCCATGGGCGCGAACTGCTGGGAATCGCGCGAGCGGTCAACGCGCGCAATCCGACGTGGGACATCATGGGCTTTGTCGCGGACGGCGAGCAGCATCCCGAGCGGGCGGCGGCGTTGGGGGCGAAGATTCTCGGCGGTGTCGACCTGCTCGAGCGCATCGACGCGGCCTACCTGATCGGGATCGGCGCACCCGGCCCGCGGGCAGAGATCGACGTCTACGCCAGCCGTCACGGTCTCCAGGCCGCGATCCTCGTTCATCCAACGGCGGTAGTCGGCGACGAGGTAACCCTCGAGCCGGGTTGCGTCGTGGCCGCCGGAGCTGTCCTCACCACACAGATCCACCTCGGTCGCCATACGCATGTCAATGTGGGGGCGTCCGTGTCCCACGACGCCGTTCTCGGACGGTGGTGCACCGTGGGACCGGGCGCGCGGGTGGCTGGCTGGGTACAGCTCGGCGATGCGGTCGACGTAGGCATCGGCGCCGTGTTCCGCGACCGCGTCAAGGTCGGAGACCGGGTCGTCGTCGGGGCGGGAGCGGTGGTGGTGAAGGACGTCCCCGCAGACCTGACGGTCGCTGGCGTTCCGGCCAAGCCGCTGGGCCGATCAGCCCCACACGCGGCGAGCGACCGGTGGAACCGTGGCGACGGCTAGCCGGGCGTAGTGCTTCGGGCGGCGCGGTGCCGCCCTGACCGCCTGCCACAGCAGGCGACGAGCCTCGCCAACCCGCCTCAGGCGGGCCGCGCATACTGCGCACACCGCGAGGTAGTCTGCAAGGAGTTCCGGGTCACGGGCGAGCCGGTCGCGATGGCGGCTGAGGATGCGGCTGGTGGCGGTATAGAGAAGTTCAGGCCGGTTTCGCGGTCGGCCTGTCGCCGACCGGCGCAGTATGCGTAGCAGCGGTCGGTCGATGCTATGGACGGTGAGGCTGTTCGCCGTGCAGTACGGCACCAGCCGCAGCCAGAGCTCCGTCTGGTGACTGGTGGGTATATCGGTCGCGAAGCCGCCAACCGCCTCGAACGCGTCGCGGCGGACGGCAAACGCGCCTGCCAGATACAGGCCATATTGCCCGTCGAACGCGGGCCCGAGGTCGCGTGGCGCGAGGATCCCGGTCTGTACGCCCTCCTCGTTGACGATCGTCACCCCGCAGCAGGCAATCGCGCAGTCGGAATCGGCGTGAACTGGCGTGAAGGCGTCCAGCCACTCGGACAGGACCTCGTCGTCGTCGTCGAGGAAGACGAGCACCCGGCCGCGGGCCTCTTGCGCGCCACGGTTCCGCGTGGCTGCCAGCCCGCTGTTGGGTTGGAAGAGGTAGCGCACACGTTGGTCGTCGATGCCTGTCACGACGGTGTAGGTGTCGTCCTCGGAGCCGTCATCGACGACAACGATTTCGAAGTCCTCGATCGTCTGGGCCAGTACGGTGTCGATTGCCCGCAATAGCTGGCGCGCCCGATTGTGCGTTGCGATACAAACGCTGAACGTAGGCGTCACCGCGCTCATGCCTGCTTGCCGTAGTCCGGCAGGATGCCCGCTGGCGGTGGCCCCATCCGTGCTCGCAGGCCGTCGGCGAACCCGCGGAGCAGCAACCACGCGACGGTGTCGTTCGGTCGGCGGGGGATCGCGCGGTACAGCCATTTGCGCAGCTCGAGGAGCAGCGCCCGCTCGTGGAGCCTCTTGTGAACGACGAGGTAGGCGATGTTCCGTGCCGCGAGATAGTTCCGGCCCACCCAGCCGGCGCCGTCCTTACGGCGCGGCAATGATTCCTCCAGCCAGACGATCGAATATCCCCGTTGTCGGAGGCGCAGGGCGTACTCCCAGTCGTCCAACCCGAAGAAGAGCTCGTGCAGGGGCTGGCCCACCTGGCGGATCGCGTCAGCGCTCAAGAGCGTCGGTGACCAGGGAAAGAGCAGCGGCACATCCGTGTAGCGCTGCGCTCGCATCGCGTACGGCGACGGGATCGCGACCGCCCCGACGCCGTCATCGAGACAGGCCGCCATCGACGCCAGCGTGGTCGGGGCAAGGATGGTGTCGTCGTCGAGCACCAAGACCGCGTCACAGCTTCCGTCGAGCGTCTCGAATCCGAGGCCGATTGCTGCGGGCAGACCCCGGTTCACGCCGGACCAAAGGTAGGTCAGCTTGGCGCCGCACCGAAACCGAAGGCGCGTCACCTCCTCGTTCCGGTCGGGTGAGTTGTCGATGACAACGACGTGGACCGGCGCAACCGTCAGCGTGTCCAGGGACCGCAGGGCCTGTTGCAACAACTGCGGGCGCCGGTAGGCGGTGACGACGACGCCGATGCGAATCCCAGTGGTCACGGCTGTGTGCTCCTCGTTGCGTGCCGCTCCCGTTCGACCGCGCCGATGTTCAGCGTGTAGGTGACGCGGTCCACGAAGCCGATCCGCACGCCGATACGCCGCATCCGCTGCCACATGTTCCAGTCGGCAGGCTCCGACATCTTCCAGCTCGTATTCGAGTGGCGCATGAAGCGCAGTCCCGCGCTGTAGAGGACCGACCCGTGGACGATCTCGCCTAGGCGCAGGGGCTCAGAGCCCACGATGCGCCACTGTCCGGGTCGCTGCTCGTATCTCGCCTTGCTGTACACCATCTCGTATCGGCCCGTCTTTGCGGCGGCCAAGAGCACCTCGACGTGGTCGGGCGTGAGTTCGTCGTCGTCGTCGCACGGGGCGATCCACGCCCCGCGCGCAAGGTAGAGCCCGGCGTTCATGGGGTGGCTGCCTGCCACCATGCGACGCTGGCGTGGATCGGCGGGGTAAGTACCTCGGCAGGGCAGGTTGACGAATCGGATGCGGGGGTCCTTGACCGAGGCGACCGCCTGCGCCGTCGCCGGCGTGCACGCGTCTCCGATGACGAGGATCTCGAGCCGCTCGTAGGTCTGGGTGATCACCGACGCGATGGAGCGCTCGACGACCAGCGGGCCCCGGTCGTACGTGGCGATCCGAACAGTGATCAGCGGCTCCGGTTCGCCGTCGTCGACCCAGCAGACCGGCCGCCCCGCTCGTGCCTTCTCAAGGAGGCGGCGCTCCTCGAGGCTTTCCAGCCGCTCCCGACCCCACTCGGCCGCGTGCGCGACCGTCCGCACAGCGCGAGCGCGCAGCCGCTGTGGCGCAAGTCGATGCAACAGCGAGTCACCCATGTGGCACATCTCCCGCAACTGCGACGCGCAGTCCCGCACGCGCCGATCGGCTGCCCGTCTGCGATCCGGAGCCATCCCGTGCAGCACCGAACCGCCCCGGATAGTGCCACACGACGCTGCGCTGCACTACCCGCAACGGGTTTCCGAATGAGCCGGCCCTGCGTCGTTCACCAGGGTCCTGGACTTCGTGAGCAGCTACGCTAGGGGCCGCGGGACAACGAGCGGGCGGACGGGCGGGGCCACATGCGCGTGCTGCAGGTCATCGATCAGCTTGTAGGCGGGGGGGCCGAGGAGTCCCTCCGGCAGATCATCCTTGGCACACAGGGCGAGTCGATACGGCACGCGGTCGTCGTGCTCAAGCCTGAGCGGCGTGGGCTCGAACGGCTGGAGGAAGTGGGGATCCCGACGTTCGTGCCGGCACATCCGCTGCGGTCCCGCCTGTCGAGGCTGCGTCACGTCCTCCGCGCCGTCAGAGGCTACCGCCCCGACTTGCTCCACACGACGCTCGCGGAGTCGGACCTGGCAGGCCGCATCGCGGGAAAGCTCACGGGCATCCCCGTCCTTACCAGCCTCGTCGGCACCCCCTATGCCCTGGAGGCCCAGCGGACCAGCGCGGTCAGCGCATGGAAGCGCCTCGTCGTCCGTGCTGTTGACGTCGTGCTGAGCCGTTTCGCCACCGAGCGGTTTCACGCCGTCACGGAGCTCGTGGCCAAGTCTGCAGTGGAGCATCTGCGCATCAGGCCCGACCGTATCGAGGTGGTGCCCCGGAGCCGTGACCGGGCGCTGCTGGGCGAGCCCTCCGAGGCACGCCGGCGCTCAGCGCGGCAAGCGCTCGGCCTCGGCCCCCAGGTCCCACTCCTGCTCAACGTGGGACGGGAGGAGCCCCCGAAGGGTCAGGTCCACGCGCTCCACGCACTCGATCGCGTTCGCGCCTCCTACCCGCAGGCGGTCCTGCTGCTCGCCGGGCGCCGGGGCGGCGCAAGCCCGGCGCTCGATGCCTGCATTGCGGAGCTGCGAATCGCCGGAGGCGTGCGACGCCTCGGGCAGCGGGGCGACGTACCGGAGCTGCTTTGCGGGGCTGACGTCTTCGTCTTTCCATCTCTCCACGAGGGAGCCGCCGGTGCTGTTCTCGAGGCCATGGCGCTCGAGGTCCCGGTCGTGGCGCACGACATCCCTGCGCTGAGGAGCATCTTGGAAGGGGGGCTCGGGCTGCTCGTACCGGTAGGCGATCACATTGCGTTCGCCGACGCGGTCTTGGCGGTGCTCAACGATCCGGCGACCGCTCGTGAACGGGCACGGAGGGCGAGGGCACACTACGAGCGGCACTACTCGCTGCAGACGTCGCTGGACGGCATGCGCCGCCTCTATCGAAGCCTGACAGGCATATGAGCAGCGGGCCCAGCGTCCTGCACGTCATCACCGACACCGACCGTCGTGGCGCCCAGATTTTTGCCTACGAGCTGGTTCGCGCGTTGTCGGCTCAGGGTGTCGAGGGGCGGATCGTGGCGCTGGAGCCGGGTCGCTCGGGCTCCCGGCTGCCGGTCCCGACGCTCGGGGATCCATGGTCTTCGCCGTCCACGCTGCGAGCACTGCGGAGGGCTATCACAGCCTCCGGGGCCGTCGTCGGGCACGGCTCCTCCACCTTGCCGGCCTGCGCTATGGCGGGCCTTTTTACCGGAGTGCCGTTCATCTATCGCAACATCGGCGATCCTCGCTACTGGGTGAACACGGTCGCCCGACGGTTGCGGGTGCGCCTCCTGTTACGCCGACCCGGCACTGTCGTCGCGCTGTGGACGGGGACGGCCACGGCGCTCGCGTGCGACCTCGGAGTGCCGGTGAACCGCATCCGGATCATTCCCCGCGGGGTGTCCGCGGACACGTTCCCCCCGGTCGGGAAGGCTGAGCGCCGAGCAGCGCGCCAGCGCTTCGGACTCGACGCCGACTGCTCTGTCCTGCTGGCGCTGGGGGCGCTCAGCGCCGAGAAGGACCTGGGCTGCGCGATCCGCGCGGTCGGCTTGCTTGGGAGCTGCCAGCTGCTCGTCGCCGGTGACGGCCCTGAGCGGCAAACGCTCGAGCACGAGGCCAGCGTCCACGCTTCCGGTCGGGTGAAGTTCGCCGGTGTCGTCGCGGACGCGGCCGAGGCAATCGCCGCGGCCGACGCGATCGTGCTCTCCAGCCGCAGTGAAGGGTTGCCGGGCGTCCTCATCGAGGCCGGCTTGCGCGGCGTGCCGGCTGCCGCGGCCGCGGTTGGCGGCGTTCGTGAGATCGTGGAGGATCACGCATCCGGTCGGGTGGCCACGCCGGGCGATCATGTCGCGCTGAGCGCTGCCATCCGCGATGTGCTCGACCACCGAGCGGCCTACGGCGAGGCAGCGCGACGCCGCTGTCGGGAGCGGTTCGAGATGGGTGCTGTGTCCGCACAGTGGGCGGAGCTGTTGACGGCCATCCTGCAGACCGCCTGCGGCGGCGGCAAGGTTAGGTGGTGAACGGCGGGATCGTGCGGACGGTGCGGCTCTGGTCCATCTCCCATGCCGAAGCGCCGTCCTGAGCCCGCAGCAGCATCCCGTCGGCTGGCGCCTTTACGATGGTGACGCGGTTAGGCGTCAGCCCACAGTTGACGAAGTCCCATGCTCCGCGCGAGCGTTCCGGGGCCGCAATGAGGACCGAGCCGAATGGACAGTTGCGGTAGACAGTCGCACCGATCGCAGGCAACGCGCCGTTGGAGAGGGTCAGTGGCAATGTACAGCTAGTGACCTGCACGCCGGTGAAGCGCAAAGGTTGGCCGATCGGCTGGTCGCCGCGTGTACCGTCGAAATCGATATCGACATCCTGGCTCGGCCCCGTCTGCGCCGTCTGCACGATGCCGACGCCACATCCGTGGATGACCAGTTGGTCGTAGTGGTACGAGTTACGGTAGGCGCCATGGGATACGCCTTGGGCCTTCGCGTGGTAGATAGTGGTATTCCGGATGGTATGAATCCAAGAGGAGTTCTGCCAAACACGGATTCCTGAGACGGTCATATTATGTGCTAGGCAGCCGTTGAAATCCCATACGCCATTGGCGCCGTTATTCCAAAAGTATCCTGAGGAGTTCGGGCCTTGCGTGCCCACGGCGACCGAGTCGCGACAGACGTTGCGGGCACCCGCCCCGAGGAAGAACCCGGTGGTGGAGAAGCTCTTGCCCTCACGCTCCGCGCGGGAGGCGAGGCAGCGCTCCCATACGGTGTCGTGCGTCAGGTCGCCTGGATCCCACCAGAACTGTTCGCCCCGCGTCCTGTGGGCAACGCAGCTGCGGAAGGTGATGCCGTGGGAGCTGTGTGGCACGAACGCGTGGCTGCCGCAGTCGTGCGCGACGACCCCTTCTACTACGCTGCCACGCGCACCGTCGCCGCAGAAGTGGAAGTGCAACGCGTAGCGGCCGAGGACGCTGACTGGCTCTCCGTTGCCCTCGTGAGGTTTGTCGGGACCGAGATGCGTCAACTCGACATGCGCGACGGTCTGCGGTCGGTGGCCATGGAGGAACATCACGTGCGCCTTACCGTCGGGCACGCCCTCGATGCGCACGTTGCGAGAAAGGTTCAGGACCTCGGCTGTCCAGCGTCCCGCGACCTCGGGATGGGCGAACTGCGTCGGGGCGGACAAGGTTACGACCTGGCCGGAGATCCCCGCGATCGCGCGTTCGTCGTAGTCGGTCGAATGCGACGTGTCACTGCGGAGTGGACTGGTGGGCACGATGGCGATACGGTCGCCGATCTGCCAGCCCACGGGTGCCTCCCTCACGGTGATCGTGCTCGCCCCCGCCGACACGCCACCCTGCAGCCTGGTCCACGCCAGTTTTGCGCTGCCGACAGCGTCGAGAATCCCGTCCTCCACGATCCACAACCCGACGTCCCCGGCCACGACCGCCATCCCCCCGCCGACGAACGCTGCCTCGTTGACCGCCGGAAAGCTCAGCACGTGGACCGTTTGAGGATTGGCGGGACGCATGGTCAGCCGGCCTTTGACCACGACGTTGCCGCGCGATGCCAGACGTACCGCTTTTGTCGGGTCCAGGAGCAGCCGCCCTCCTGGCTCGATGCGCAGCTCGGCGACTTCGACATCCCGTGACAGGCGCACTGCAGTGTTGACAGTGACGACATCGTCGACCCCCGGGACGCCACCGCCTGGCCATGTGGCCGGCTCATGCCAGTCGCTGAAAGTTTCGGCGACGGCGATTTTCTCCGCAATCACCACGCCGGACAAGGTTGGAGCAGCCACCCCAGCCACAACGTAGGTCGTATTCCGTAGAAAAGCTCTGCGTCGCATGTGTACCGCCTTCCCGCAAGGTCGCTTCCCGACGCAAACGATTTATCTCACATGCCCACCACTTGCTTGCCAGTAGTGGGTCCCGAAAGAATACAACCGCCAGTCAGTACTCCATGATCTAGCGACATACCGGGGGGCCGTCAAGGTTCTTCTTGGCGCTGATGATTACTCCGCAATAGTGGCATGCTGAGGTGGCGCCGGACGGGAAAGGGCGCGGCTATATCATTTGGGCGGACTTGTCGTCTACCTAGTACTGCTCATGCTCAGCTTCTGCGAGAGGGTCGGTGATCAGGTACGGCAGCACTCGCATGGTGCGATGCTTGCCTACCTTTCGGCTCATCCGGTCCTCTTATCCACAACAGGCCAGATCGCCACTGCCCAAGAGGTACGGTAAGAGTCCTGTGGATGCACAAAAGTTTGACCCTGTGGCCAGCCTATTTGGGCGCTTGTAATCTCTGGCACGTAGGGCCTATAAATCATTACTTGGCAGACGTTCAACTCGACAGAAGGCAAGGGCATGCGTGGTGCGGAGCTTTCATGGCTCGCTAGGGTCATGCGACGGCCCTGGTACGCCGCCTGGAAAAGCCTCGATAAGTTTTACAATGGGCGAATTTATTCTCTTTACGTGCCGTCGAGAAACCGGGTCTATACGCCCTGGTTCGGGAATGGAGAAGGTGAGGATTTTGCTCGCCTTCTCGGGGAGGTTCGAGCCGGCGGTAGGTTGACCGTCGCGCCTGACCGTTGTTTCGTGCTGTATCAACTCTGCCGAGAAGCCGTCCGTCGATTCCCCGAGGCAGTCGTTGCCGAGTGCGGCGTCTACTCTGGCAGCACGGGGCAGCTGCTGGCAGGCACCATTGCTGAGCAAATGTGCCCATTTCTCGGCTGGATCCCTTTGATACCTTCTGCGGGATGCCGGATACTGCCGTGCCCGAGCGCGATTATCATGCCCCGGCGACTTCTCCGACACCTCACTGGGGTCCTGCCAGCGAGGGCTTCAGGATTATCCGTTCTGTCATTTCCATCCCGGTCTTATGCCTGATACCTTCAAGGAGGTGGCCGCGGTCAAGTGTTATCCATTTGTTCACGTTGATGTCGGTATCTATCCTTCGGTGAGGACTGTTGCGAATGGTTCTGGCCGCGCTTGTGTTCCGGAGCGTCATGGTATTCGATGATTATGGTTTCTATCCGTATCGGCACTCCGCTCGGGTCCCCGTCGATGAGTACTTTGTGCGCATACCGGAGCGGCCGTGGCCCCTGCCCACTGGACAGGCGGTTACGTTCAAGGACTGAGTAGAGGGAAGGTGTGGTGAGCGTCGTTGGCGTTGAGCGTGTCCGGCGGGTAGGAATGACCGCCCACCATGTGCGCTGCGTGGCATAATCCAGGCTCATGCATCAACTTGACCCAAAACCTGTGCATGGCCTTTCTTGTTGGCATTGACCACAGCGGGCGGGAAGCCTAAAGTAGCTGTGTCGTTATGGCGGGTCATCGGTCTGAGGCGTGGCAGCGAAGACGGGACGTGGTATGACGCGATGCCCATGCACTAGGGCATAAGCGACTATGGGCAGTCGCTCTCTGCCGGGAACGTGTCTGGTCGTGGGGGCACCTTCACCTGTCGGTAGGTGAAGACGGGAAAATATGTCGATAGCGGAACGGGCAGCACTGTTGATGCAATTCCACTGGCATCTGCCGTGAGGCGGATCCTGGAATGCCTGAGTAGATGCCTATTGGCGACTTCGGCTTGTTTTGGCCATTGCTCGGGGGCACGTCCGCTTGCTGCTGATGACGCTAGTACGGTGCGTAAACGTCTCATGCTCGACCGTGCTGTTGACCTGCATCGACGGTTTGGTGCGAGCTTCCCCGTCATGCTGGACAGGCTTGACGTATTTCCTCCCGTCGCTGTGGCTGCACACCTATGCTCCACGCCGCGTCGATCTGCAGGGCGCTTACATGGCGAAACCGTCTCCTGGAATGTCTTAGAATCGGTCTGCTGATGACTACGACTCAGCAATGCCTCGTGATGCGGCCGTATGAGCCTGGCGACGAGGAGTCCGTGCTGGAACTCTTAAGGCACGTTTTAAGGGATGCAGAGGGCACTAGACGCACCCCGGAGTTCTGGAGGTGGAAACACTTCGAGAACCCCTTTGGGCCGTCGTTCCTACGGGTGGCTTGCGAGCCGTCAGGGCGAGTGATCGGTCTGCGTGCCTTTCTGCAATGGCAGTTCCAAATGAACGGTCAGACGGTGAAGGCGGTCCAGGCGGTCGATACCGCGACGCACCCCGCCTACCGGAGAATCGGCGTCTTCTCCACCCTCACCAAACAGTCGATCAATGATGTAAAGCGAGCCAATGTTTCTCTCATTTTCAACACGCCGAACGTGAGTTCCCGCCCCGGGTACCTGAGAATGGGATGGCGTGATGTGGGCACCGTGGCCCCCTTGATTCTTATACTGAGGCCACACCATGTTTTCCTAAACTTGGCAGGGACTGGCCTCGGCCTGCATAGTCCTGGGCGAGGTCGATCAGAGCCCTCAGGAGGACATCTGTTTAGCGCCTGGACCATTCTGCATCAGAGTGAGGTAATGGCGAAGCTGCTTGCCGAGTCCCGAGCAATGGAACCATACGTTCGCACGATCAGCACGTCTCGATCGGTCGAGTACTTGCAGTGGCGGTATACCAAGCACCCCAATCTTACCTACTCCGTCGTGTTCGTGGGCTCGCCCGACGATCCCCTGGCGACCGCCATCGTCCGCACAGGGATGCGATTGAACATGAGAGAGGTACTTCTCTCGGAGATTTTCTTGACCCAGCGTGATCTGGGGACGTGCGCTGCGCTGTTGGATGAGCTTAGGGCGGCTGTGACTGCCGACTATGTCCTGGCCTACGCGCGTGAAGGGTCGTTTCTGCGCCAGGCTCTCCGAGGACTCGGATTTCGTGTGATCCCTCCAGTGATCATGAACCTCATACTTGAGAGCCCGCTCCTGAGGTTCCCCGAGCGCCAGAAGCCGAGGCGGCTCGTCGTGAATCAGCTCGAAACCAGTCTTCCCGTCGATCCGTTTTGTCTCCAGAACTGGGGACTGACAATTGGCGACTTGGAGGTTTTTTGACGACTTCGATCTCCGATGAGGCCGCACACACACTGGTGCTGGGAGCAGGTCCGGCTGGGCTGACAGCCGCGTATCAGCTTAGTCGAGCTGGAGTATCTCCCGTTGTAGTTCTGGAAAAAGAAAAGGTTGCGGGCGGGTACCTGCGGAGCATCCGTCATGGCGAGTTCATCATGGACGTTGGCCGAAAGGAGCTCTATAGCCGCATTCCAGAGGTCGACGGGCTGTGGAAAGAGCTGCTGGGAAGCGACTACCGACCATATCCACATCGGTTCGGAGTGCTGTACAACGGAGAAATTATAGAATTTTCGTCTGCTTATCGAGGGTTTCGACGGGGAATGACGTGGCCACTATTCCTATCGTGCGGGGTCGATCTGCTGTGGTCTTGGGCTAAACATGGACGGTCACCTCCGCTGACTTATGAGGAATATTGGTACCGGATGTGTGGACGTCGCTTCAGTAGGATTTTCGCCCAGGGTTTCTGGGAAAAATTTCGTGGAATTAGATGGTCGGCGATGCCGCCACCTGAGCAACTCAAAGGCGCCGACTTGGGCGTTATCCCAACCGTTGGGCGCATGTTGAACTTTGGTTTTAGTAAACAAGGATCACGTCCAGACTGGCGCCATCCGGCCAAGGGAAGCGGCCAGATCTGCGAGTTGCTCGAGCGCGAGGTGCGGAAGTCGGGGGGTTATTTTCGCTTCAATGCTCAGGTAACGGAGCTGGCCGTGTCCGGGAGGTGCATCTCTGCCGTCATTTGCCAGGTTGGGCCTGAACGGCTGATTTATCGGCCGGCGCATGTCGTGGCGAGCCTTCCGATCGAGTTCCTCGGGCAGCTTCTCTTCGAGCCGGCAAGGCTGGGTATGGACAAGGCTGACGCGCGCCAAGGTGACGCACGTCGGTCAACCATTCTCGTGTATCTCTTCCTCGATGAGGAGCCTCGATTCCCACATGCGTGGCTCGAGGTGACAGACCCCACGTTGAAGGCCGGGAGAATAACGAACTATGCCGCCTTCAATACTGATATGGTGCCTAAGGGAAAGACCTGTCTTTGCGTGGAGTTCTTTTGTTATGCATCAGATGACCTATTCGGGCTCGGTGTCGACGAACTCGTGAAGCTGGCTCTTGATGAATGCGCCAGATCGAACCTGATCGAACCGAACGGGTGCTTCGATCACTTTCTCCTGAAGCTTGCGGGTGCTGACGCCAGCACGAGCTGGCGGGAGTGGCAGGACGAGGCGAGAAGTCGCCTGCTGACTGAGATCCAAGGGTTCGAGAACCTGTATTTCGTCAATCGTCCAGGAGCCGACCATGCCAGCCATGCGGGACTCGAGGCTGCCAACGCGATCCTGTGTGGTGACCGAACAAAATTCGACGAACTCACGAGCCCCGCTGCCCAACATGCCGCCTTCGCGACGCACCGCCGGGCAGTTGACGTCTTGAGGAGCCGTCTCTAACGCAATGCGGCAACCCGTAATACGCCTCGGCTCTTACGATCTCTGGCGGGAGGGATGGCATGAGGAAGTGTAGTAAAGGAAGGACCGCACAGTCCCAGTCACGAGATTTGCGAAGATGTCTTGGTCTCTTCGCCACCGGCGTGACGATCGTGACGTACGACGGGGAAGCCGCGCCTCGAGGGGTGACGGTGAACGCATTCACCTCTGTTTCACTCGAGCCGCCGCTCGTTCTCGTGGCGCTCGATCGAGGCAGCCGGTCCTGTACGTTGCTCGCGGATCGACCCTTTGCGGTCAACGTTCTGAGTGCCTGTCAGCACGATCTTGCCTTGTGCTTCTCTGGGAGGCTCAATCGAGAGATCCCGATCCCGTGGGGGCCGGGGGATATCGCGCCAGTGCTGGCGGGCTCGCTGGCGACTATTGAGTGCCTTCCGTGGCGTCAGTATGACGGGGGAGATCACGTACTGTTTCTTGGCCGTGTTGAGCGCTTCCGGGCTGGTCACGGTGAGCCTCTGGTCTTCTTCGCCGGCCAATGGGCGAGTGTCGCGCCGACTGAAGAGGAGGTAAGGCACTGGCCCGTGGCGAGGTGACGGATAGCCTGGCTGCCATGGGTCCCTGATTTCTGCGAGCGCCTTGCGGGGGCGCACGCGAACATCGAGATCTATCCCTTAGGCGGCATGTCGTAGATGGTTCTGGCTGAGCCCTGGCCTCCTGCAGGGCCGCGTGCTCGTAACCCTCACCGCTGATCCGGAGACGCTGGCGATCTCCATGCGGTGGTGGCATGCTGAGGTGAGGTCGGGCGGGAAAGAAGTGCGATGAGCGTCGTTGGTGTTGGGCGTATAGGGCGGGACCAGACACTCACGGTGGCCGGTCTGGGAGGTATTGCCCTTGCGGTTGCCGCCGCAATATGGGCAACAAGCCATCTCAGCTATGACATTTGGGGCGGCCTCGTCGTTGCTCCGGTGCTGCTTGCGCTCAGCTTGCCGCTGGTCGCTCGGGTGGCTCGGGTGGAGCCGGACCCGCGCGTCGTGCGGTTGGTCATGTGGGGACTCGTCTTCAAGCTGGCGGCGTCATTTGGGCGGTATCTCCTGACGTTCGCGCTCTACGACCGCGCGGACGCGGTCGCCTACTCGCAGGCTGGCGCCGCGCTGGCAGGGCTCTTCCGGCAGGGCATCTTCGTGTTCGACCTCGGCAAGCCGCTCATGGGGACCGGCTTCATCGAGGTTGTCACCGGTGTCGTCTACACCTTCACCGGTCCGACGCTGCTCGGCGGCTTTCTCGTATTTTCCTGGCTCGCCTACTGGGGCCTTTACTGCTTCTACCGTGCCTTTCGCATCGCGTACCCGGACGGTGACGGGGTGCGCTATGCCCTGCTGCTCTTCTTTTTGCCCTCGCTGCTGTTCTGGCCTTCCAGCCTCGGCAAAGAATCGTGGATGCTGTTCACGCTCGGGGTCAGCACCTACGGCATCGCGCGTGTCTTGACCCATCGCGCGAGCGGCTATCCACTACTCTGCCTGGGCCTCCTCGGCGTGACTATGGTGCGGCCCCACATGAGCGCGCTGCTGTGCTGCGGCATGGTGTTCGGTTACTTGGCCCGGCGGTCGCCGGCCGAGCGTTCGCACTTCGGTCCGGTGACGCGCGTCGTCGGCATGGCGGTGCTCCTCGCGCTCAGCGTGGTGATCATCACCCAGGCGGAGCGTTTCTTCGGTGTCGAGGGCCAAGGCACGGCAGAGAGCGTCGACACGGTGCTGGCCTACACGCAACAGCAGAGCACGCAGGGGGGCTCCGAGTACGAGACCGCTCCGGTCCGGTCGCCGATTGCGCTGCCAGCGGCAATCGTCACGGTGCTGTTCCGGCCGTTCCCTTTCGAGGCCCGCAACGCCCAGTCGCTGATCGCGTCGGCTGAGGGACTGGCGCTGCTCGGTCTGGTGGCCATCTCGCTGCCGAGGCTGGCCACGCTGCTCTCCCAACTACGACGAAATCCCTACCTGATCTTCGCGGCGCTGTACTCGCTGCTGTTCATCGTGGCGTTCTCCCATGTCGGCAACTTCGGCATTCTCACGCGGCAGCGGGCGCAACTGTTCCCGCTCGCGTTGGTCTTCTTGGCGCTCCCCATCCCCATGGTGGCGACGCAAGCGAACCGTCGGCGGGTGCGGAACTAGCAATGGCACGGATCGGGGTCGACTACACCATCCGCCGTTACGAGCCGGCTGACGAGCCGTATGTGCTCACGCTTCTGGAACAGACGCTGGCCAGTGGCCCGACCCGAAGCGCCGACTTCTTTCGGTGGAAGCACGCGCGCAACCCCTTCGGCCGGTCGATGGCCTGGATAGCCGAAGCTGAAGGGCGGATTGTGGGAGTTCGAATCTTTCAGCGTTGGCGTTTCCTCGTCGATGGCCGTCCGGTCGAGGCGGTCCGGGCGGTGGACACGGCCACCCATCCCGACCACCAGCGACGCGGGATCTTCACACGACTGACGCGTACCGCACTCGAAGTGATCCGCGGAGACGTCGATCTCGTCTTCAACACGCCGAATGCCCAAAGCCTGCCTGGTTACCTCGAGATGGGCTGGTCGCGAGTCGGCGCTGTCCCTATCGCCGTGCGGCTTTGCCGGCCACTCCGCTTCCTTCGCGGCCTGCGGCAGGCGACCCGGGATGCGCCTGCACGGCCGCCGCCTCCCTGCGCACTCCCGACCGTGTCGGCGATCCTCGCGGACAGTGATGGGGTCGGTGCGCTGCTCGCCGCAGCCACACCCGCCAAGGGACGGCTGCGGACCGATCGGTCCGTGGCCTATCTGCGATGGCGGTACGGGGAGGCTCCTGGACTCGACTACCGGGCCTTGGCGCTGCACCACGGCACTGAGCTGGTAGGGCTCGCTGTGGGCCGGCCCCGCTGGCGCGGCCGCTTAGCGGAGTTCACCCTGTCCGATGTGCTTGTCCGTCACGGTGACCGCCAAACCGCGCGCCGGCTGCTGAGGGCCACGGCGCACACCGGAGTCGACCACGTCACGGCACACCTGGCGTCGGGCACGGAGCCGGCCATCCTCGCCAAAGGGTGTGGCTTTATCGCCATTCCCGGACGGGGCATGACCCTCGTGGCGAACCCACTGACGACGCTGCGTCCGGATCCCCTCAGGCTTGCCTCATGGTGCTGCTCGTTGGGGGATCTTGAAGTGTTCTAAAGCCCCGTTGGCGCGGTCGAAAAGGAGGATGGAGACGGGTTGGCAACAGGCGCCGTTTCTTCAGCAGAAATGGGACGACTGAAAAACAAAGCTCGAGCCCTCAGATGGACTGTTACCACATCTGGCGACACCCAGCTAATAGGGGTAAGAGGATCCGACTCTTACAGTTAGAGTGGAATGACGCCAGTGAGCGGTTGCTCGGACAGTCGCGGGATTGTATCATAGATAGGTTGACCCGCTACGGGTATGAGCTGTGCCGCCCCGATGAGCAAGGCAACCTTATTCCCATCAATGATTTTAGGTATGGCCGTGACGTGTTCGCCCGCCTGAGGAAATAGTGATCTAGTCATCTTAGGGTATATCCGCCTGTGGGTCGGAATTGTACAGCGTGCCGGGGCTAGCCCCTGTAGATAACAACTAAAACGGCAGAGACCACGCCGGAAGAAAACGGTATTTCGCTCCACCCTCTACAGCGTTCTCGGGTTTTTCCTGTGGCCGGGGGTTGACAAGATCTCTCAGATAGCGAACTCTACGGGTTCGACCGGCTCATCACAGCTCGCGGGCGACCGTATCACGGTTTGGGTTGATGATGGTGTAGCTCATGAGGAGCTGGTCTGCGGGTGCGGTAGTTGGCGGCTCTGCCCGTCCGGCGGGACGGCGGCGAGAGAATACGAGCGGGCATGCTGCGGAAATCAAGCACACAGCAGCGGGAGCGGTCGCAGATCACCATGCGTGTGGCGAAAGCGGCGGCACAGATCCAATCTGATGTGCCACTGGTCGCGCTCGACGCGATCCTCGTCGCCGCGACCTACGTGGGCCTCACGTTGATCGGCATCGCAGATGGAGAGACGTCCCGGTGGTCGGCTCTCCGTTGGTTTCTGCCGGTGGCGATGCTCGCGCATCTCGGGGCGCATTGGTTGTGGGGTCTCTACGGGCCGATGTGGCGGCACGCCAGCGTCCAAGAGGCCCGCAGGATCGTGCTGGCCAGCATGTGCGCGGGCGGCGCGCTGGCCGTGCTCTTCCTTCCCGGCGAGCAATCAGTGCCGAACTCGGTGGTGCTTCTGGGGGGGCCGTTGGCGACGGTGCTCGTGGGAACCCTCCGGTTTCACTCACGGCTCTTCGCCTTCCACCGACGTTCGGGCGACGTGGAGCAGATCCGGGTCGTGGTGATCGGAGCGGGAGGGTCCGGCGGAGCGATCATTCGAGAGATGCTCCGCCAGCCCGACAAGGGCCTGGCGCCCGTTGCGGTGCTCGACGACGACCCCCGCAAGCACGGCCGCTCGGTGGCCGGGGTGCCGGTCGCCGGGGGGATCGACCGACTGCCCGCCGTCGCCTGCGAGCACCGCGCGCAGCAGGCCCTCATGGCCATCCCGTCCGCGGACCGGCAGCTCGTTCGCCGCGTCGCCGACGCCGCGGACACGGCCGGGCTCCCGTTGAAGGTGCTGCCCAGCGTGTCCGAGCTGGTCGGCGGACAGGTCAGCGTCCGCGATGTCCGGGACCTGTCGATCGACGACCTTCTCGGCCGTCAGCAGGTCGTGACGGATCTGGCGGCGGTGCGTCGCATCCTGCACGGGCGTCGGGTGCTCATCACGGGAGCGGGGGGGTCGATCGGCGCGGAGATCGCGCGCCAGGTGGCGTCGTGCGCTCCCGCCGCGTTGCTGCTGCTCGATCACGACGAGACGCACCTGTTCGACGCCGCTGCGACCCTGCCGGGGGCATCGACCCAGCTGCTCGCCGACATCCGCGACGCCGAGCTGATCGCCACGCTGTTCGCCCGCCACCGTCCCGAGGTCGTCTTCCATGCCGCGGCCCACAAGCACGTGCCGCTGCTTCAGGATCATCCCTGCGAGGCGGTGCGGACGAACGTGTTCGGCACCGCCAACGTCATGTCCGCCGCGGCGCGGGAGGGCGTCGAGCGGTTGGTGTTCGTCTCGACTGACAAGGCCGTCCTGCCCTGCAGCGTCATGGGTGCCTCCAAGCGGGTCGGTGAGTTCCTCACGCTCAGCACAGCGCCGCCAGGAAGCCACTACTGCGTGGTGCGCTTCGGCAACGTCCTCGGGAGCCGCGGCAGCGTCATCCCCACCTTCATGCGCCAGATCCAGCAAGGCGGCCCGGTCACCATCACGGATCCCCGGATGACGCGCTTCTTCATGAGCATCGAGGAGGCCGTCCAGCTCGTCCTCCAGGCGGCCGCGTTCTCGGAGGGCGGAGAGATCTACATGCTCGAGATGGGCGAGCCCGTCCGTATCGTCGACCTCGCCGAGCGCATGATCCGCCTGTCGGGCCGTCGGGTCGGCGCCGATGTGCCGATCACCATTACCGGAATCCGATCCGGCGAGAAGCTCCAGGAGGAGCTCCGTAGCCCCGAGGAGACACCCCGCGTGACGCCTCACCCTTCCATCGTGGCCCTGTATCCCCGCGTGCCGGACAGAGAAGCGCTTGCCCGTGAGCTCGCCCGCCTGCACCTGACGGTCCGCAGCCACGACGACGACACCGTTGCCATCCAGCTCATGTCCCTCGCCGCCGCGCCTACTCAGGCGTTCCGCGCTCGACCGTTGATCGCCCACGGCCACGAGCGATCGGAGCCGTAGCCATGGACTCCACGACCTACCTACGGATGCTGCGGCGTCGCTGGAGGATCGTCGCCCTCGCCGTCGCTCTTGCCATCGCCGCAGCTTGGTTGGTGCTTCCCGCGAGCCGGGGATCGAGCGGGACGTTCACCGCGACGCATGTCCTCTACCGCCCCCCGGGCGCGACGCCGCCGGATGCCGTCAGGCTCCAAACCCTGGCCCTGCTGGCCTCCGCTGGTGACATCCCCCAACGGGTCACCCAGCGGCTCGGTACCCAGGTCCCGCCGGCGGTGGTCGCTGCCCAGATCGAGGCAGTCGGCAACGACGAGCTCGGCACGCTGACCATTCGATCGACCCAGCCCGTCGGGGAAGACGCCGCGCTGCTCGTGAACACCTTCGCCGAGCAGATATTGGCATGGCTCCGCGATCGCGCTCGCGTAGCCAACGAGGCCGAGACCGCCGAGGCGAAGGCGCGCGTCGACGCCCAGCGCACACGCATCCGCCAGCTCGACGAGCTGCTGAGCATACTGGGCGAGAATGCGGTCGAGCGGCCCCTCGTCGAGGCCGAGCACCAAGCGCTCATCGGCCAGTACGGCCAGGTCCTGGATCAACTCGACCAGCTCGAGTCCGCTGGCGAGGACACCTCGGGCGTCGTGACCTTGCAGGCGGGCGTGCCCGTGCCGACCGCACAGCAGGGCTTCCAGCCGCCGCGCAGCCGCCCGGTGCTGGTCGTCGTCGGGGCGCTGCTGGGCCTCGCTCTCGGCGTGGTCCTCGTCCTGGTCCTCGAGCGGTTCGACACGAAGGTCCGCACGCGTCAAGGTGCGGAGGCGGCCTTCGGCCTTCCGGTGGTCGCGGAGGTGCCGAGGCTCAGGCTCCCGCAGTCCGGCACGCCGAGCGTCCTGACGGCCGACGACCCGACCTCCGAGTTCGCGGAGGCCTACCGGCGGCTGCGGCAGGGCATCCAACTCATGCCCCGCTGGGTCCTGCCGCCCCCGCCTCCCAGCGGGATGGTCGCGGAGCCGCAGCCAGCCGCCACGTCGATGGCGGTGCCCGCGCGGACGACGCCGGGCAAGGCGCAGGTGATCCTCGTGACCTCGCCTGCCGCCGGCGAGGGCAAGACGACGACGGTCCTGAACCTCGCGGCCAGCTTCGCCGAGGTGGGCAGCACGGTGCTCGTCATCGACTGCGACTACCGCAACCCGCAGCTGCACCAGTACCTCAGTATGGATCAGGGGCCGGGTCTCTCCGACTTGCTGACGCTTTCGCGGCACACGCGGGCTCCCAAGGCCGAGTCCTTCGTCAAGCAGACGAGCCTTCCCGGTGTGTCGCTGCTCGCCGGCGGGACGCCTTCGCGGAGCCCCAGCGAGTTCGCCGGCCTCGACCAGGACCTGCTGACCTGCACCAGCGGACTCGCCGAGGTGATCATCCTCGACACCGGCCCGATCCTTGCGGTGAACGACACTGCGGCGTTGCTGCCCCACGTCGAAGCCGTCGTTGTGGTGGCGCGCAGCGGCCACACGAGCGCGGAGGCGGCGGGTCGTACCACCCAGCTGCTGGCCCGCTTGGAGGCGCGAATCCTGGGGATCACCCTCGTCGATGTGCCACGCAACGCGCTGGACGGCGCGTATTCCTCGCCCGGGCCGCCGCCGGATGCAGCAGCCCGGGCGAAGACCAAGACCAGTGAGAACGGCCATGGAGCTATGGGATGGATCCCAGACCAAAGCGCTCGTCGTCGCTGACCGACGCCATCGCCAACCGCACGGCGTCCGTGTGCGTCGTCGGCCAGGGCTACGTCGGCCTGTCAATCGCAGCCGCCGCGGCGGCTGCCGGCATGGATGTGCTCGGCGTCGACCTCGACGACGAGCGCGTGCAAGCGCTCGCGCGCGGGCGGCTTGTCGTTCCAGGCGTCGATGAATCGGTGTTCGCGCAGGCGTACGACAGCCGGCGCATACGGTTCACCACGTGCCCGGCCGCTTCGGACGTCACGCTGATCTGCGTGCCGACGCCGGTCCTGGAGCACCGACCGGATCTGTCCGCGGTCGAGGCGGCCGGTCGAGCGGTCGCGCCGCACCTCCGGCCGGGGGATCTCGTCATCCTGGAGTCGACCACGTACCCGGGCACGACCGAGCAGGTCCTCCTGCCGTTGCTCGAGTCGTCGGGGCTGCGCGCCGGCACGGACTTTCTGCTCGCCTACTCACCGGAGCGCATCGACCCCGGCAACCCCAAGTTCGGCCTGGCCAACACGCCACGGGTCGTCGGCGGCGCCACTCGGGAAGCGACCGAGGCCGCCGCGGCTTTCTACGCCCAGCTGGTCGACGAGGTCATGACGGTCTCTAGCTGCCGGGCGGCGGAGATGGCGAAGCTGCTCGAGAACACCTTCAGGATGGTCAACATCGCGTTGGTCAACGAGCTGGCGGTGCTGTGCCGGGAGCAGGGCATCGAGCCGTGGGAGGTGATCGACGCAGCGGCCACCAAGCCGTTCGGGTACATGCCGTTCTATCCGGGACCTGGCGTCGGCGGACACTGCATTCCCCTCGATCCGGCCTATCTCGCTTGGCAGTCGCGGCGGGACGCTGGACGCCCGTATCGCCTGGTCGAGCTGGCCCAGGACATCAACGCCGAGATGCCCGCGTATGTCGTCAGCCGGATCGCCGAGGCGCTCAACGACCGTGGCAAGGCGGTCAACGGCGCCCGCATCCTCGCCCTCGGCGTCACCTACAAGGAGAACATCGGCGACACCCGTGAGTCGGCGGCGATCCACGTCATCGCGCGCTTGCGCCGCAAGGGTGCGCGCGTCACCTTCCACGACCCGTTCATCGAGCGCATCGAGGAGCACGGCTTGCGCATCGAACGCGTCGAGCTGAACCGCCAGGCATTCGAGGACGTCGACCTGGTCGCCTTGCTGATCCCGCACGCCGTGTACGACCTCGCGTGGATCGTCGCCCGCTCGCCGCTGCTGTTCGACGCCCGCAACGCCGTGCGCCCCCATCGCGGCGACCACGTGGTGGTCCTGTGAGACCCGCCGCCGCTCGGAAGGGGGGGCGGGAGTGATCCGGGTTCTCTGGCTCACCAAGGGGTTGGGGCGTGGAGGCATCGAGCAGCTTCTCAGCCTCAGCGCGGCGTACATCGACCGGGCACGGTTCGATGTCGAGGTCGCGTACCTGCTGGCTTGGAAGGACGCGTTCGTGCCCGAGCTTGAGCGGCGCGGCATCGAGACCCATTGCCTCGGCATGCGGCACAATGCGGACCTGTCCTGGATCCGGCGGCTGCGGTCACTGGCGCGTGAGCGGCAGTTCGATCTCGTCCATACCCACAGCCCCTACCCGGCGGTCGCCGCCCGGATCGCCCTGGGCGCCGCCCGGGCGCCGCTCCTCCATACGGAGCACAACGTGTGGCCGCGGTACCGATGGCCCACCTATGCCGCCAACGCGGCCACGTATCAGCGCAACGCCGCGGTGCTCGCGGTGTCCCGCCCGGTCGCCGAATCCATCAGGCCTCCCCGGTGGATGCCGTGGGTGGCAGTGCCCGCGCTCCAGGTAGTGCACCACGGCATCGACGAGAGCCGCGTCCGCTGGGGCCCGGATGCGCGGGCCGAGGCGCGACGGACGCTCGACTTGGACGAGGAAGAGCTCGTCCTCGGCACCGTGGGGAACTTCACGCCGAAGAAGGACCATCACAGCCTGCTGACCGCGTTCGCGATGCTGCCGGATCTTGGGTCACCGACCCGGCTGGTCTTGGTCGGCGCTGGGCCGTTGGAGGACGAGCTGCGGCGGCAGGTAGTCCGCAAGGATCTTGGGGAGCGGGTTGTGTTCACAGGATCGCGGGACGACGTCCAGGCGCTTCTGCCCGCCTTCGACGTGTTCGTGCTCAGCTCCGTCTACGAAGGCCTGTCGATTGCGCTGCTCGAGGCCATGGCCGCTGGCCTGCCCTCGGTGGCCACCCGCGTCGGCGGAATACCCGATGCGCTGACCGACGGCGTGGACGGTCTGCTCGTTGCTCCACGTGATCCGGAAGCACTGGCCACGGCGATCAGCTCGCTGCTCCGGAACGAGCCCCTCCGCCGCCAGATCGGCGACGCAGCCATGCATTCGGTGCGGCGGTTCAGCATCGCCACTGCCGTCAGGCGAACAGAGCAGCTATACGAGGACGTGTTGCGGTCTCACGGCCGCCTTACCAGGACGGGACGATGACCGACCGACCGGCCATCCTCGGCGGAGCGCCCGCCTTTCCCGACGGACTCCCGCTCGTGCGGCCGACGCTGACGGGCGTGCCGGAGATCGCACGCCGCCTTGAGCGCGTGCTGGAGAGCGGCATCCTCACGAACGGGCCCAACGTGCGAAGGCTCGAGGAGACCGCCGCGGAGTACATGAATGTCCGGCACGTGGTGGCGGTCGCCAGCTGCACGAGCGGGCTCATGCTCGCGCTTGTGGCCTGTGGGATCAGGGGCAAGGTGGTGGTGCCGAGCTTCACCTTCTCCGCCACCGCCCACGCGGTGCACTGGGCCGGCGGCACGCCGGTCTTCGCCGACATCGACGCCGAGACGCTCACGCTCGATCCCGCCGACGCTACACCGCGCCTCGCGGATGCGGACGCGCTGATGGCGACACACCTGTACGGGACCCCCTGTGACGTCGAAGGGCTGCAGGCGGTGGCGGACGCCGCGAGCGTGCCGCTGGTCTACGACGCCGCTCATGCGTTGGGCAGCCGGCGCAAGGGCAAGCCCGTCGGCGGCTTCGGCACCGCGGAGGTGTTCAGCCTCAGCCCGACGAAGGTCGCTGTAGCCGGAGAGGGCGGACTCGTCGCCACGAACGACGACGTGGTCGCCGAAGCCTGCCGGCTCGGGCGCGACTACGGCAACCCGGGCGACTACAACTGCCGGTTCCCGGGCCTGAACGCCCGGATGTCGGAGCTGCACGCGGTCGTGGGCCTGGCGTCGCTGGACAGGCTGGACGATCGGGTGGCGTATCGCAACAAGCTCGTCGACCGGTTCCGCGCTGCCGTTGAGTGGATACCCGGACTGAGCTTCCCGGTGGTGTCGGACGGCGACACATCGACGTACAAGGACCTGACGGTCCTCGTGGACGCCTGCTCGTTCGGACTGAGTGCCGCACAGCTCGCCCAGGCGCTGCGGGTCGATGGCATCGACTCTCGCCGTTATTACCATCCCCCTGTCCATCGTCAGGACGCCTACGCCCGTAAGCGGTCACCCGTTGCCCTCCCGGTGACGGACCGGGTCGCCTTAGAGGTGCTGTCTCCACCGCTCTGGTCCCACATGACCGAGAGCCAGATTGACCGGGTGGCTGACGCGATCCTCCGCATCCAGCGCTGCGCGGCCGCGGTCGCGGACGCCCTGGGCGGGTGACTACGCCGTGGGGCGAGTGAACGGCTGCTCGCCCTCGGCTCGGTCGAGGGGCAGGAAGGCGCCCTGTTCGCCGATGCTTGTGCCGGCGACCTCGAGCCAGGCGTGCGCCGTGTAGGCGTCGCCCTGGCGCGCGACGCCAAGTCGCAGGAAGGGTCGATGCCGCCGGAGCAGGTGGCCGACAACGAGCGATTCCCTGAGGCAGGGGCCGTTCGACAGCGGCCAGTGCCGCATGACGCGGTGCGCGCAGCGTAGTTGGCGTCGTTGCCTCGCACCGAGCCACGCGGGATCCCAAGATGACCCTGACTCCCCGCCGTCTGACTCCCCAAGCGCGACGCCGAGCGACCGGGTAACCCGTGGGAGCGGCCAAATGCGAATCGCCGCCTCCACGAACAGCGCGGTGGCGATCACCCTGACGGTGGTGAGCTGTTCGAGCAGGGGCAGCCGCAGGAAGGAGCGGAGCATGTTGCGACCATTGGCCCTGCGATGGTCCCGCACTACCATCTCCCGTCTGCCCGTCTCGGCTCGCGGTCGTTGACCGCTGCCGCTGTTCAGCGTACCCTCCGGTAGGGCGTGACGGGACGGCCCGGCGGGCAGTCCATGCCTTTAGTGAGAGCGGGAGCAGTGGGCGTTCGGGCGGCGGTACAGGAGCGGAAGCGGTTTCTGCGTGAGGGTTTGGCGATCCTGCTCGGCGAAGATCCTGACATCGAGGTGATCGGCACCGCGGCGACCGCAGCGGAACTCCTGCATCTGTGCGGCGAGCATCCGCCGGATGTCGTCCTTATGGAGCTCGACCTCGACGACTGGGATCCCGCCGCGCTCGCCGCCACGCTGCGCGCTAACCACCCGGCGATCCGCATCGTCGGCGTGGGCGACGGCTGCGACGACGTCGATGCCCACGTGACACGGACGGATGGCCCCGTCACCATCGTTTCCGCGCTGCTGTCCTTGACGCGGCGTGAGTCATCGGGTGGCGGCTCGTCACCGGCCGTCTCTGCCGTGACAGCGGCGGCGGACCGTGGGTTGACGGCGCGTCAGATCGAGATCCTCCAACATCTGCGCGCGGGGCTGACCGCCAACGAGATCAGCGCGTCCCTCGGGATCAGCCCGAAGACGGTCGAGCACCACAAGCGGCGCGTCTTCGCACGGCTGGGGGCACGGAGCCAGGCACAAGCCGTCGCCATGGGCCTCCGCACGGGGATCCTTCTGCCAGACCCGGCGTGGGACGCCTGGTGGAGCGTCTGAGGTCATGGTCCGGGCCGTCGTCGCGGACGCGAGCGAGCTGGTCCGCGCCATCCTTCGGGCCGTGCTGTCTCGGGCGGGCATCGACGTGGTCGGGGACACCGGGTCGACGACGCATCTCATCGAGCTTTGCCGGCGCTGCGCACCGGATGTCGTGGTCGCCGGCATCGTGCTCGGCGGCGAACCGCTGGAGCCCAGTTTGGCGAAGGTGCTCGCCACCGGGACGAAAGTGCTCGTCCTGGCGGACAGCGCTGCGCCGGAACGCCTGGGCGGGGTGCTCCTGGCGGGGGCTTCAGGCTACCTGGCGCTCGAGGACACGGCGCCCGCGCGGGTGGCCGAAGCCGTGCACGCGGTGGGACGGGGTGAGGCTGCTCTCCACCCGATGGCGGCCGGGATGGTCCTTGAGCAGTGGCGGCGACTGCGGGCCACGGCCGGAAACCAGGCGCCGAAGGATGTTTCGCTCACTCCACGGGAGCGTGAGGTGTTAGCCGCCATGGCCGACGGCCTGGCGACGAAGTCCATCGCGCGCCAGCTCGGCGTGGCCGCCAAGACCGTCGACAACCACAAGGCCAGGATCTTCGCCAAGCTGCGGGCACGCAACCAGAGCGAAGCCGTGTCCGTCGCCATCGCCGCGGGCCTGCTCCTGCATCAAGCAGGAGCAGGCCCGACAAACGACCGATGACGCTAGATGCTCCCGATCGCCTGACCCTGAAAGACGACGCCGTCGTCGAAACCGAAATCTTTCTCGTTCGGCTGCATGGTCAGCTCTTGCAGCGTCCCGATGTCCGTGAGGGTAGGTGTCTCGTACATCTCGCTCATGTGTTAATCCTCCCGCCAATTCGCGTTCTCCATCGACAGATCGTACGCGGCGCCATCGCTGGCGTCCTTAGGGGAAAGTGACTAGGGGTTCGGTCATGACGAGAGCCGTCGATGCACACGGAACCTACGGCCTGCGACTTATCGGCATCGACGGGGCGGCCCGGCTCCTGTCGCCTGCAGCTGCGGGATGGCCGGACTTGCACATCGAGCGCCGGACAGGCTGTGATCCCCGCGAGTCGAATTCGTTCGACGAAGAGGTTGTGCGTTACCACCTGCAGTCCGGCGGCAGCGTAACGATAGACCGGGCCGCGCAGGAGGTCGTCTTTTGCATGGCTGATCCGCCAAGTGACGAGGAGGTCGTCCACCCCTTCCTGTTCGCCGCAGCCGCGACCATGAGCCGTTGGCTCGGCCGCGAGACGTTCCACTCAGGGGCGTTCGTGGCCGACGGGGGCGCATGGGCGGTGCTCGGGGCGAAGGGCTCCGGGAAGAGTTCGACGCTTGGTTGGCTGGCGTCGCGGGATGTTGTCGTCCTCAGCGACGACCTGCTGGTGGTGGACGACGGCGATGCGCTCGCGGGGCCGTCGTGCATCGACCTGCGCCCGGATGCCGCCGCCTGTTTGGGGGTTGGTGAGAACCTCGGCGTCGTCGGCACACGGGAGCGCTGGCGGCTCGTGACTCCCAAGGCGCCGGACCGACTGCCGCTGCGCGGCTGGGTGTTTCCGGCATGGGACGACGAGGTGGCGCTCGTGCCCGTGCCCGTCGCCGAGCGGCTTCCTCGGCTCATGGAGAACCTTGCCCTGAGGGTGCCGCCGCTGCGGCCGGACAGGATCCTCGACCTCGCGGCGTTGCCCTGCTGGGCGCTCCGCCGCCCGCGGTCCTGGGACTCACTCGATCCGGCTGTCGACCGACTACTCGAAGCGATCTGCGGTTGACGGAGATCCTCGCTGCTCCAGCCATGCCGACTGGAACAGCGAGGAGGTCAATGGGTGCTGCCGCGTCGGTTGCGTCCAGATCGACCGCAAAAGGTCCGGGTGGACGAGCGCAGGGTCGACGCCCGAGCCGTCCCACCGGCTTGCGAACGCGCGGCTGTGCCGGTGCCAGAACACATAGGTGAACGCCGCCTTCGATACGCGCGACAGCACCGGCTTGGGCAGCAGGTCGCCGAACAGGTGGTGCATGGCCTCGGTCCGGCTCCGAAAACCGACTGAGCCCACCTGGCTCGCCAGCGCCGACAGGAACGCCCCGTCCTCCAACGGATGGATCGCGGTCGCGCCAGCGTCGGCCGCCAGTGTCGCCATGGTCTCCTGGACCATCCAGCGCCGCCGGCTCGGCCACCAGCGTTTCCGGATGGACCGATCCCACCGGACGGAGTCGCGCGCCCAGTCCCGAGCCTGCATGGCCTCCAACCGCCGCCGAGCGGTCGGGCGAAGCCACGGCCGTGGGATCAGGCCGCGGTAGCGATAGCGGTAGATCTTCCGGCGCAGGAAGCTCGGCGCGACCGCTACGCCGAGCCGGAGCACGTCCTTCGGCCGGGGGCTCGTCTTGCGGTTGAGCACCAGCGCAAGCCGAGGCCAGCCTCTCGGATTCAGCAGCTCGTCCCCTCCAATGCCCGTGAGGGCCGATCCCCCCCTTGCTCGATCGAAGATCGGGGCATGGAAGTGCGCGTTGTGTGGCCAAACCAGTCCGTGCCGGCGTAGGACTCGCGCGGCGTACGGGCCGATCAGGTCGAGTTCGTCGGTGATCGTCACCCGCTCCCAGTCGTCCAGGGCGAGGTGGCGGACGACCATCTCCTGCCACTCCGACTCGAACGACTCCTTGCACTCGGGAAAGCGCAGCGTAACCGGGACGGGCAGCGGCAGGCCGTGGCGACGGGCGACGTCGGTCGCGAGCGCCAGGACCGCGGAGGAGTCGCGGCCGCCGGAGAAACTCACCACGCAGGGGCCACGTTCGAGGCCGTGGAGCACCGCATGCTCCAGCGCTGCCCGCGGTGTCAGGCTCGGCTCCGGCAGCGGCTCAGTCTCGGCCTGGATACCGAAGACCATGCCGGCAGCGACCTCCAAGGAGGTCAAGCCGTGCAAGAGAAGGCGGTCTTTCGATTCCACCGCGGCGCCGACAGTGCTCACGGCTCGAGCAGTCCGCGCGCGCGGCAGGAGCCGACGAAGGCAGCGACGTCCGACTCGGCGCGGTCGCGGTCGATGGCGAAGCGGGACACGAGCAGGTCGATGAGGTCCATCGTCGTCGTGCCTTCGACCATCGTCGGCCACAGGACGGTCCCCGTCCGGTTCAGCCCCAGGTAGCGCGACGACTGCAGCGCCAGCACGATCGTCTCCCCGTCGACCTCGCGCCAGATGGTCGCGCCGTCCCGGACCTTGATTGCGGTCATGTTCGCTCCTTTCACGTGCCCGTGGCCCTGGCCACCGCGACCCCGTAGTCCTGCGTGTCGTAGAAGGCGAGCTCGAACCCGGCCTCGGCCAGCTCTGCGGCGATCTCGTCCCGCGTGAAGCAATGGACGTAGTTCGGGTCGAGCGCGTCGCCGAGCTCGACCGGGTCCCGTCCCAGCGCACGCCGGAGGGCGCTGCCGATCGCCGTGACGATCCGCAGGTAGGCCGACGTGCCGTTGCGCGCGAAGAAGGACACCAGGATCGGCGCGCCCTCGGGGAGGCACGCGCGGGCGCCACGCAGAAACGCCACCCTGCGAGCCCGCCCCTGGACGAGCATGTACGACCCCCAGCCGACGATCACGCCGTCGCAAGGCCCGGCCGCCTCGGGCCAGACGTCCCGGGACGTCCCCGACAGCCGCCCCGGATGGCCCTCGGAGGCGAGCAGCCGGTCGCCGAAGGCGACGAGCCGCTCGTCGCACTCGAAGCCGACCGCGTCGTAGCCGAGCTTGCACAGGGCGAGGACCTCGCGCCCGCCCCCGGCGCCCGTGACCACGATGCGCCCACCGCCGGCGAAGAAGCGCTCGACCGCGGACTGCTCCCAACCCCGCAGGCCGCTGCGGTTGTACTCCTCATTGACGTACTGCCGCTCCCGCTGGTAGTACGACGCATCGACGGCGTGCAGCAGGTCCCTGCTCAGCAGCCCCAGCCAGACGCCGTCGAAGCATGCCTTCGTCAAGCGGAGGAGACGTCCCAGCCACCGCTCGCTGCGCAGGTACAGGGACACGATCACGGCTGCCCCAGGTGCTCCAGGTACGCGGACGCCTGGAGGGTGAAAAGTTCCGCGTAGAGGCCGCTGGCGGCCATCAGCTCGTCGTGGGTGCCGTGCTCGACGACTGCGCCGCGCCGCAGGACGTAGATGCGGTCCGCGCAGCGCACGCTGGAGAAGCGGTGCGAGATCAGCAGCACCGACCGCGCCTGGCAGAGCGAGCGGATGCTGTCGAACAGCTCGGCCTCGGCGCGCGCGTCGAGGGCGGCGGTGGGCTCGTCGAGGATGAGGAACGGCGCGTCGCGGAAGAATGCCCGGGCCAGCGCGACGCGCTGCCACTGACCGATCGAGAGGTCGCTGCCACCCAGGAAGTGGGGGCCCAGGCGGGTGTCGTAGCCGTCCTGCAGCGCCGCCAGCTCCGGGTGCGCGCAGGACCGGCGAGCGGCGGCCACGATCCCCTCCAGGTCGTCGTAGCGCTCGTGCCGGCCGATGCCGATGTTCTCGCGGACGGTCAGGTGGTAGCGCACGAAATCCTGGAAGATCACTGCCACCGAGCGGCGCAGCAGGTCCGGGTCGCACGCCGCGGCATCGACGCCGTCCCACGTGATGGCTCCGGTGTCCGGGACGTACAAGCCCGCGAGCAGCTTGGCGAGCGTGGTCTTGCCCGAGCCGTTCTCGCCGACCAGGGCCACGACCTCACCGCTGCGGATGTCCAGCGACACGCCCCGCAGGCTGGGCTCGTCCCGGCTCGGGTAGGTGAACGTCACGTCGCGAACGGCCAGGGACTCGAAGCGCGCGGGAGGAACCCCGGTCGGCCGGGCGGCGACGAGCGCGGGCAGCGACTCGACGAAGCTCGTGAAGTCGACGACGAACAGCGAGCCCTCGTAGAGCGAGCCGGCGGCGCCCGACAGGCGCTGGAGCCGCTGCCCGAGCAGGACGATCGCGCCGGCCGCCGCGCCGGCCGCCGCAAGCGGCATCCGCCCGGAGGCCACGAACCAGACGAGCGTCGCGACGGTGACGGCGGTCAGCGTCGCGGCGGCGAAGGCGCCTGCGAGCCCCAGGCGCAGGCGTCGGCGCACCAGCGCGCGGAGGTCCGCGATCTTGGCTGCGTAGAGGTGGTCGTGGCGGGTCCGGAGGAAGCCGGCAAGGCCGAACGCCCGGACCTCCTTGGCCTCGTCCTTGCCGGTCAGGGTCATGAGGAGGTAGGCGCGCCGGCGGTCGCGCTCGGTCTGGGCGACCTCGAAGTCGTGGCTTGCCTTGCTCGCTCGGGTCGTGGCCACCCAGGCAGGCACGTAGGCCACGAGGACCATGGCGAGGAACACCGGCTCGAGGACGAACAGGGCTGCGCCGATCCCGGCGATCGCGAACCCGGCGCCCAGCACGCCGAGGACGCCGTTCGCCACGCCGACGGGCCGCACGATCGCGTTGATCTTCGCGCGCTCCAGGCGGTCGTGGAAGCCGGGCGTCTCGTAGGCCCTGAGGTCGACGTGGGCGGCGACGTCCAGCACCTTGTCGAGCGCATGCCGGCCGACCAGCTCGGTCAGGACCCGCTGCTGCTCGACGCGGGCCACGTTGGCGAAGGACACGAGGGCGGTGAGCGCGGCGAGGATTGCGAGAGCCGGTAGGACCGCCCCGAATTCGCCGGCCTCGCCCGCTGACAGCACGCCTTCGAGCACTCGCCGGCCAACCAGCAGCTGCGCGGCCACGCCGACGCCGGCGACGCACTGCAACAGGGCGGACACGGCGAACTCGTGGGGGGCCGCGCGCCAAACGAGCGCGATGGAGCGCGCGGCGAGACGGGGCAGCTTGCGGAGCGGTCGCTGCCTGACCGGCCGCAGCACCTCGTCGACGTCGAACTTCGTCACTGCGTCCCCTTGGCGACGCGCTGGCCGTCCTGTTGCGGTGCCCGCCGCAGCAGCGCCGCCGCGCCGTGGTGCCACCATGCGCCGTGAGCCATCTCGCGCCGCTCGAGGAAGGTTCGGTCGGGCAACAGGAGCGCTCGCAGGTACGTGAGCTTGGCGGCCAGCCCCGGGATGACCCGGATAGAGGCGAGATACTTCGCGCTGTTGCTGCGGTTCGTGGACAGGTAGCAGGCAAGCAGCCGCTGGTCCGCTCGTTCCGGGACGAAGTTCCGAGCCCAGGTCGCGAGCGGGTGATCCGCGGCCAGGGCCAGCGTCTCCCACGTCAGCGTCACCGCCCGGGCCAGGACGGCTGTCCCGCGCCATGCTGCCGCCAGCCGGCGCACGCGCTCGAGGTCGAGCGTCGAGCCGAGCAGCACTTGGGCGATGTCACGGAGCGCGCCCAGTTGTGGAGGCACGTCACCGAGCGCGGCGTGGTAGCAGATGTTGAGGAACTGCTCCTCGGCGCCCAGCGCCTTCAGCGTGTGCCCGGCGATCGCGAACGGCTTCTGCGTCGCGAAGAGGTCGTCGAGCTGGATCAGGAGCCCGTACGGGCCGACGACGAAGGTGCGGTGCACATCGACCTGGAGTCCGTCGGAGTCCAGAAACATCGCCGTCTTCGCGAAACGGCGGTCGAACCCTGGCCGGAGCTGCGGGAGCGGGCGGGTATAGCCCGCTCCCGCCAGCGCCGCCGTCGCGTCGTCGAAGCGGTCTGCGGGAACGAGCACGTCAACGTCGATGAAGGTCCGCAATGACGCCTTCGAGTAGCTGGTGTGCGCGAGCGCCGGCCCCTTCAGCACCCGGATGTCGATGTCGGCCGCCTCAAGCAGCTCGGCCACTTTGAGTACCCGCCGCTCAAGCGTAAGCACCCGCCATGTCGCCTGGCGGTGAAGCCCGATCGTCTGCTGAGCCTGCTCCGGCGTCGCCACGAACGCGCCACTGACCACCGCCTCGGCGAGGTGACCGCTGAGGCGCGCCGCGAAGGTGCGCTCCACCACCTGCTGCCATTCGGTGGGCGCAAGGGGGACGTCCGGCAGCGCCGCTGCGGCGTTGGGCAGGCCGAACGCGGCCACCGCAGCCATGAGTTCAGAGCGCGTGGTGTGGCTGACGCGGGAGTCCTTCCGTGACCGGGGGTCAGGCATTGCAGGCACAGCGGAGGACCGCGCCAGCCGCAGCCAGGCATGCCTCGGCCCATCAGATCGCCGCCCGTTACCGCTTCGCCGCTGTCCACGCCGTGATTCGGCGCGTGTCCGGCAACCCGCTCCTGTCACCGTGCCCTATCCCGCTCAAGACGCACCCGCGCGCCAACGTCTGCCATTTCAACGGCGCTACCCGAGTGCCGTGCCACAATCATAGGCGAGGTGCCGACAATCTGCGGTGCCCTCAGGGCTCGGGTAGCAACAAGGTTGTCGTTGAGCTGGGACTTTGCTGCACTGTGCAGCGCGGAAGGCCCGACCTGTCAGAAACGTTATTTATGCCCAAGTCCTCAGCGGTAGCACTTCCGCATTCTGCGCCGTCAGGTTTACGCTTTGGCCGCTGGCTCCAGGTGCGGCAACCACGGGTGCGACGTGCATGCGGTCGAGTTCGTCGCGGATGTTGCGCCCGGTGTCACCGACTGTGTTCTCATGGTCCCATGGGATGAGCAGCGGCCCGAGCCAGCACACCAGGACATGGACGGGGCTGCGGTCCTCGACGTGGTGGTGGACCGCGCAGGTCCAAGGTGGTCTTTATGTCCGTCATCGGCGTTCGACCTCCGGCTGGGCGCTTACCCTGAAGTGAAGCTCGCACGTGGCGCTTGTCGTGTGCCGTCTCGTCGTCTGCTCTGATCAGTACATCCCATGGTCGTCTTCACTTGGGAGCGCGTGTGAGCTTGCGAATGACCTTTCGGAATATGAGTCCGCGCGGCCGTTCACTGCCGGACCGCTACGAGCCCGACTCTCGGCTGAAGCTTCGCCATGGCTGGCAGCGGCTGCGGACTTGACGAACCGCCGGATACAGACCCGCATGTCTGGTGTGATGTGGTGGGACTGGGCACAAATTTGCTCCTACCAGGTTGCCCTGACCTGGCCGAGGGGGAAACGCAGTACCGTTCATCTCAGCGCGCTCCTCAACCTTGCCGGGCTTCTGTGCGTCGGGAGGGCATGAAGAGGAAAGGGGTTGGAGAGCGCACGTCTTTCGTTCCCGCGCAGACG
>JBOGEB010000003.1:0-64498 GCA_050743125.1 Egibacteraceae bacterium | reverse complement strand
CAGCTCCCCCGGGTCGGCCGTGAGGTACTCGGCCGCCAGCCAGGCCGCGACGCGCTCGTGGCCGCGCACGAGCCGGTCGTCCACCGCGCCTCCGGCGGCGATCCGCTCCAGCGCCTCGGCGACCTCGTCCAACGACGCGAGCGCGGCGGCGGCGAGCGCGCCCCCGATGACCTTGAGCGCTTGGCCGCGGTTCGTGCTGCCTCCGTTCCCGTCGAGCGCTGCCGAGTCTGACACCCACACGGCGGGACCGCCGCGCGCGAGGTTGGCGAACCTGACCTGGGCCTCGTCGTCCGCCCCGCGCAGGACGGCGTCCAGCGCCCGCTGCATCCGCCGCTTCGGGACGATCTCCGGCTTGGCCTGCCAGTCGGCCACGGTGCGCCAGCCGCCCGACAGCAGCTCGGCGAACTCGTAGATGTCCAGACGCAACGCGACCTGGAGCGCGCACGCCAACGGGGCGGTCCACCGGTTGACGACGACCTTGGGACCCGCGCTTGTCGCCGGCTCGGCGGCCGGCGTCGGCGCCGGCGGCTGGATCCGCTTCGCCTCCCGTCGCTGCTCGCTCACGCCGTCCCCCTTCGCTCGTCCGACCCGGTAAGACCGGTAAGGGAAAGAGCAGCATAGACCCAGCGGTCATCTGTGCAGCAGCGCAGGGTCAGGCGGTGCGGCGGAGGCCAAGGCGCTCGTCGAGCTTGCGCACGCAGGGGAGGTCGGCCCAGGGCTCGGGGAAGCGGGTGCGGACGGCGCGGATGCGCTGCACACCCATCGTGTAGCCGTGGGCACGGGCGAGGTCGAGCGCTTGGGTGAGCGCGGCGCACGCGCCCTCCGGCTCGCCGGCCCGGACACGGACCGCACCAAGGTCTGCGAGCACCATCACCTGCCGACGTTCGCTTACGGCTGTGTCCAGGATTCGGGACAGCGCCACCTCGGCGGCGTCGGTCCGGCCCGCTGCGGTGTGGGTGAGCGCCCATCCTTGTGCGATGTGTGCATGCTCGCCGGCGTAGAGCCCGGCGGGGCTGTAGAGCCCGTGCTCGGGACCGGCCGGCAGCTCCAGCGCCTGCTCTGCCGCTTCCAGGTCGGCCTTCGACGGCTCGGCCTTACCCGCGTATGCCTGTTCATGGGCGCGAAGGGTGTGCAGGTCCGCGAGCGTGAGCCCGTCGGCGTGTCCGGCGGCCAGGTCCGCCGCCTGGTCGAGCAGCGCCACGGTCTGGTCGTAGTCGCCGCCGACGCCGCCGCGCGGGATCGGCGAGTACAGGACGGCGAAGCTGCCCAACGCCTGCGCGTGCAGCGTGGGACTGCCCGAGCGTGCGGCGATATCGAGGGCGGTCGCCAGGTCGCGGTAAGCGGCCGGCCAGCGGCCGGTGTGGAACGCCAACAGCCCAGCCTGGCTGTGCACGCCGGCCGCGACCGTGTTCAGCCGTGCGCGCCGGGTGTCGGGCATCGGCTGGCTCAGCGTCTCCAGCACCCGGTCCGCCTCGGCGCCGACCACGGCCAGCAGCTCCCCCGGGTCGGCCGTGCCGTACTCGGCCGCCAGCCAGGCCGCGACGCGCTCGTGGCCGCGCACGAGCCGGTCGTCCACCGCGCCCCCGGCGGCGATCCGCTCCAGCGCCTCGGCGACCTCGTCCAACGACGCGAGCGCGGCGGCGGCGAGCGCGCCCCCGATGACCTTGAGCGCTTGGCCGCGGTTCGTGCTGCCTCCGTTCCCGTCGAGCGCTGCCGAGTCTGACACCCACACGGCGGGACCGCCGCGCGCGAGGTTGGCGAACCTGACCTGGGCCTCGTCGTCCGCCCCGCGCAGGACGGCGTCCAGCGCCCGCTGCATCCGCCGCTTCGGGACGATCTCCGGCTTGGCCTGCCAGTCGGCCACGGTGCGCCAGCCGCCCGACAGCAGCTCGGCGAACTCGTAGATGTCCAGACGCAACGCGACCTGGAGCGCGCACGCCAACGGGGCGGTCCACCGGTTGACGACGACCTTGGGACCCGCGCTTGTCGCCGGCTCGGCGGCCGGCGTCGGCGCCGGCGGCTGGATCCGCTTCGCCTCCCGTCGCTGCTCGCTCACGCCGTCCCCCTTCGCTCGTCCGACCCGGTAAGACCGGTAAGGGAAAGAGCAGCATAGACCCAGCGGTCAACACTCCCCG
Source organism: Egibacteraceae bacterium (assembly GCA_050743125.1). Classification (GTDB taxonomy): domain Bacteria; phylum Actinomycetota; class Nitriliruptoria; order Euzebyales; family Egibacteraceae; genus JBOGEB01. The sequence goes on along the minus strand of JBOGEB010000003.1, from coordinate 62,363 downwards.
TGGAGGTGACGCAACCGGACCGTCTCCCTGCTTGTGAGGCTGTGGGCTTGGCTTACGGCATGGACCATGAACTCGATCTCGCCGGCGCCATCGCGTTCGGGCTGGGCCTCTACCGGATTCCCGCCGTCGCCCAGCACCGGCGCGGGTGGCGGAGCGCCACCCCTTGCCACGCCACCGAGGTGTGTATCCCCTCGCGGGCGCTGTTCGGAAAACCCGAGGCGCGCGTGCGCTGCCCGACCTGCCGCAGGCGGTGGACCGTGCGCTGGGCAGGCACCCAAGCCATGTTCTGGGCTGGCTGATGGACACTCCCACCTCCGCCCCCGGCCAAGCCTGGCGTGACCGTGCAGCCTGCGTCGGGCACGACACGGAACGGTTCTATCCCGCAGGCACGACCGGCGCAGCTCTGGATCAGGCCGAGCAGGCCAAGGCCGTCTGCGCCGTCTGCGACGTACGCCCCCAGTGCCTGGACTACGCCCTGGGCACGAACCAGGACGCTGGCGTCTGGGGAGGGATGACCGAAGACGAACGGCGTACGTATCGGCGCAGCCGGCAATGGCACAGATCGGGGTAGCTCGCTGACCTGGGAGGGCGCCTACGACCCGTCGGTCTCGCGGTCGCCCAGGCGTCCGTTGGGCTGGACGATGATGCGCAACGGGCGGTCCTTGTGGAGGTAGTTCCAGCCCCACGACGCGAAGACCGCGAGCCGATTGCGAAAGCCCACGAGGTAGTACAGATGCACCGTGAGCCACGCCGCCCAGCCGACGAAGCCCGTGAACTCGAGAGGACCGATCTGCCCGACGGCCGCGTTGCGGCCGATGGTGGCCATCGTCCCCTTGTCGCGGTAGCGGAAGGGTTTTCGCAGGCTTCGTGTCGAACCCGAAGCCAGGCCCGCCTCGTCCATGATCAGGTGCGCGACGTGCCGTCCCGCTTGCATGGCGGGAGCGGACAGCATCGGCAGCTCGTCGTCGCCATGGCGCATCGAGGCAACGTCGCCGATGGCGAAGGCATCCGGGCGGCCGGCGATCCGCAGATGGGCGTCGACTTCGATCCGCCGGGATCGGCTTCGGGCAGGCTCGGGCACCTCCATCGGCTCGTGGGGCCGCACGCCGGCGGACCACACGACGGTGGCCGTCTGGATCTCGTCGCCGTCGCTCAACAGCGCGCTGCGGGCGGTGGCCTTCGCGACGAGCGCTCCGGTCCTGACCTGTACGCCTCGCCGCCGCAGGGTGTCCTCGGCGTAGCGACCGAGGCGTTCCGGGAACGCTGCGAGCAGCCGATCCAACCCTTCCACCAGCACGATCCTGGCCAGTCCAGGCGAAAGGCCGGGATAGTCATGCCCTAACACCAGCTTGAGCAGCTCGACCAGGGCCCCCGCGTATTCGACCCCGGTAGGTCCGCCTCCCACGACGACGAAGGTCAGCAACCGCTTGCGCTCGGCATCGTCACGGGCCTGACAGGCGCGTTCCAGGCAGGCCAGCACGTGATTTCGAAGCCGCAGCGCCTGCTCCAGGGTTTTCAGCCCAAAGGTGAAAACCTCAAGATCCCCACTGCCGAAATAGTTCTCGATGCTGCCGGTGGCAAGCACCAGATAGTCGTAGGCGACCTCGTCCCCAGCGTCCGTTTGGATGGTTTTGGCATCGAAGGCCACACCCGTCACCAGGGCTTGGCGGAACTTCACGTTGGGCGAGCCGCGGAAGCACGCCCGTAACGGGTATGCGATGTCCGAGGGGTTCAAAAGCGCCGTGGCCACCTGGTACAGAAGCGGGGTGAACAGATGGTAGTTGCGGCTGTCGACGAGCAGGACGTCGACCGGTCGGCCGTCGAGCTCCCGCGCGCACGCCAGCCCGCCGAAGCCCCCGCCGACGATGACCACTCGTGGACGCCGAGTCGACGATCTCAGGTCAACCAGCTCCCGGCCCCACAGAGGGCTCCAGAATCTTCAGGAAAGAATCCAGCGACTTCCGCCCACACGACCGCGCATGCCGCGGCGCCCCCAGTGGCCAGGCAGTCAGACAGCGTGAGACGGGACCGAACGTCCGATCTGCCCGGAGCACGCTGGTGTAGACGGCGGTGATCATGCCGTCTCCGCCTGGCCCCGCAGCTCGGTGATGAGCTCATCGGTTCCACGGTCGAGTTGCAGCACGCCATAGAGCGGAGCGCTTTGGGGATCGTGACCTGGCCCTTCTCGGACACCACGCTGTTCGTACAAGCACTGACACGCCCCTTTGCCATCAGCTCTTCGTCTATTTCGGGAGGAGGGCGCGGAGGGACGGGTGGAGCTCGGGGCCGGCGGCGACCACGACCACCTCCGGCGGACCTTTGAGCGGTGGCAGCGGGTCGACGACCGCGCCGGCCTCCGCCGCGATCAGCGCACCCGCGGCCCAGTCCCACCGCATGAGCGACTCCTCGTAGTACGCATCGACGCGGCCGGCCGCGAGCGCGCAGAGGTCCAGCGACGCCGAGCCCACCCGCCGGATGTCGCGCACCTGCGGGAGCAGCGCCGCGACCGTGACGCCCTGCCGCTGGCGCACCTCGGGCTCGTAGCTGAAGCCGGTGGCGACGAGCGCCCGCTCGACCGGGACGGGGTCGTTCACCCGCAGCCGTCGTTGTCCAAGCCATGCGCCGGCGCCGCGGAGCGCATAAAACGTCTCGTCCATGAGTGCGTTGTGGACGACCCCGACGAGGGGGTCCCACTGACCGTCCTGGCCGCGCTCCTCGCACGCCACGCTCACCGCCCAGCCGGGATGGCGGTACAGGTAGTTGACCGTGCCGTCCAGCGGGTCGATCACCCAGCGCAGCCCGGTGCCTGACCGCTGCCGCGCGCCTTCCTCGCCGAGCAGCCCGTCGTCGGGACGCTCGCCGAGGATCCTATCGATGAGCAGCGCCTCCGACGCCCGATCAGCGTCGGTCACCGGGTCCGTCGCGCTCGTCTTGGCGTCGATCCGCCCGGCATGGCCGTAGCGCTCGAGGAGCGCGGCACCGGCCGCGCGCGCCGCCCTGACCGCGAGGTCGACCAGGTCGTCACTCATCGCTCACCAGGCGTCCGTCGATGCGCTCACGTTGCGGCTTGACGGTGTACTTGGGGTCGCAGGCGGAGGCGAAACCGGCCTTGAAGACCGCCCAGCGCTCGGCGGCGGCGCCGGCCAGGATGAGCGCGGCGCCGGTGACCACAGCGCCACGACGGCGTCCGAGCAGGCCGAGCAGCCCGGCGCCCGCGCCGGACAGGCACCTGGCGAGCTTGGACAGCGTGCCTGCTGTGCCGATCTGGTACGGCTCGCCGAGCTCGCCCAGGCGGCGCTCCATCAGCTCGGCGGCGACCAGCTCGCAGACCGCGCCGAGCATCGCGAGCCTGCGCGCGGGCGCGGCCTCCTCACCGCTCACCAGGAGCAGCGTCGCGGCGCCAGCGCTGGCCGCCGACCCGCCGGCGAACACCCACGGCAGCTCCTTGCGGGCCTCGTGCCAGGCCGGGACCGCGGTGTTCGCGATGAGCACCGCGGTGTAGGTCGACATCACCGGCCCGAGCGCGGCGCCGACCGCCTCGGCGGCCCGGGCGAGGCGCGGCAGCCAGCCGAGCGCGGACAGGACCGCAGCCCCCCCGGCGGTGGGCACAAAGACCGCGAGCACCCACGAGCCGACGCTCATCGGCGAGGTCGGCTTGAAGACCCGGAGCATGTGGTGGAAGCGGTCCGGCCGGCCGAGGTCACAGATGAGCAGCGGCGGACTGACCAGCACTCCGGCCAGCGCGACCCGCCCCGCGGCGTCCGCGAGCCGCTCGTTCCCCTTGGCCCGCGCGACGGCGGCGAGCGTCGCCGCGGCGCCGGCCATGCCACCAGCGAAGAAGTACCACGGGATCTCCGGCTTCCAGACCGGCTGCTCGATCACCGGCCGGCCGTAGTAGGTCCGGCTCTCCATGCTCATCGGCGGCCCCCAACGAACGACATGAGCACCCCGGCCACCAGCGCGCCGGCCGCCGCCGCCGCGGCCCGCCACGCGCTGGGCAGGTCCTTCGTCGTGGCGATCGGGTCGGGCGGGAGCCCGTAGACCTCGGGGTCGTCGAGCAGCAGGAAGATCGAGCCGGCGCCGTCGACCCCGCCGCTCGGCCCGTCGCCGTAGAGCTGGGCGCCGGGCAGCCCCGCCTCGACCACCTGGACGAGCCGCTCGCCGGCCATCGCCCGCATGTCCTCGACCGTCCCGAAGTTGATCGAGTCCGTCGGGCAGGCCTTCGCGCAGGCAGGCTGCTCGCCGATCTTCAGTCGGTCGTAGCACAGCGTGCACTTCCATGCCCGGCCGTCATCCTTGCGCTGGCCGATCACGCCGTAGGGGCAGGCGGGGATGCAGTAGCCGCACCCGTTGCAGATGTCGGGCTGCACGACCACGGTGCCGAACTCGGTCTTGAACAGCGAGCCGGTCGGGCAGACGTCCAGGCAGGCCGCGGTCGTGCAGTGCTTGCAGACGTCGGAGCTCATCAGCCAGCGGAGCCCGCCGTCAGCCCCGCCCGTGCGCTGCTCGATGAACGCGACGTGCCGCCACGTGTTCGCGTCGAGGCCGTCATGGTGGTTGTCGTACGAGTCGGCGGTCAGCTCGCCGATGATCGCCGGGATGTCGTTCCACTCCTTGCAGGCGACCTCGCAGGCTTTGCAGCCGATGCAGACGGTCGTGTCGGTGAAGAACCCCATTCGCGGCTGGGCCTGGCCGTTGTAGCCAGATGCAACCGGCGAGACGCGAACGCCGCTCATGCCGCCCCTCCTCGCGGTCGTCGACCCGGGCGGATGTCGCAGGTCGCGGTCTTGAACTCGCTGATGTGGACGTTCGGGTCGAGCACGATCGGCAGGAGCTCGTTCGCCGAGTCGCCGGTGACCAGCCCCCGGAACCCCCAGTGGTAGGGCAGGCCGATCTGGTGGACGGTCCGGCCCTGCACCCGCAACGGCGGGATCCGGTCGGTGACGAGCACGCGCGCCTCGATCGCGGCGCGCGCGGTGACGATCGTCGCCCAGCCGCCGTGGCGAAGCCCGCGCTCGGCGGCGAGCGCGGGGCTGACCTCACAGAACATCTCCGGCTGCAGCTCGGCCAGGTGCGGCACGGTCCGGCTCATCCCGCCCGCGGTGTGGTGCTCGGTCAGCCGATAGGTCGTCATGACGTACGGGTACGCGTCGGATCCAGGCGGGTGGGAGGGGTTGTGGTCGCGCGGAAACTGCTGGCGGATCGGGTTCGACTGCTGCGCGTAGAGCGGGTTGGCGCACGGCGACTCGTGCGGCTCGTAGTGGGTCGGCAGCGGCCCGTCCTTCAGCCCGGACGGGACGTACAGCCAGCCTCTGCCGTCGGCCTGCATGATGAACGGCTCGTCACCGCGCAGCGCGAGCTCGGCTTTCGCGCCCTCCTGTGGGACGTAGTCGGGGCGCATGTCCCGCCTGAAGTCCGGCGTGTCGTAGCCGGTCCATTGCCCGACCTGGGCGTCCCACCAGACGTAGCGCTTGCGCTCCGACCAGGGCTTGCCCTCGGGATCGGCGGAGGCGCGGTTGTAGAGGATGCGCCGGTTGTCCGGCCACGCCCACGCCCACTCGGGGGCGACCCAGTGCTGGTGCGCGGCCGGCTTGCGCCGACGGGGCTGGTTCACGCCGTCGGCGTACGCGCCGCAGTAGATCCAGCAGCCGCAGACGGTCGACCCGTCGCCCTGCAGCTGCGTGAAGCTCGACAGCGGCTTGCCGTCAGCGTCCCAGCCGCTGATCTCGGCGAGGACCGCCTCGGCGTCGGGCTCGGCGTGGCGCCCGGTGACCGGGTAGTCCCACGCGAGGTCGAGGATCGGCCGGTCACGCTGGTCCTTAGACCCGGCGAGCTTCTCCTTGACGATCCGCCCGAGGTGGTAGAAGAACCACAGCTCAGAGCGGCAGTCGCCCTTCGGCTCGACGGCCTTGTCGTGCCACTGGAGCAGCCGCTGGGTGTTCGTGAAGGACCCGTCCTTCTCGGTGTGCGCGGCGGCGGGCAGGAAGAAGACCTCGGTGCCGATCTCGGCGGGCGTCAGCTCGCCGGAGGCGATCTCGGGGCCGTCCTTCCAGAAGCTCGCCGACTCGATGATCGAGAAGTCGCGTACGACGAGCCAGTCGAGCTTGGCGAGCGCGAGCCGGTGCAGCCGCGAGTTCGCTGAGCCGACCGCAGGGTTCTGCCCGGGCAGGAAGTAGCCGGAGACCTTGCCGTCGAGCATGTCCATCACGCTGCGGTAGGCGGAGTGGTCGCCGCTGATGCGCGGCAGGTGGTCGAAGCACCAGTCGTTGTCCCTCGTGGCCGCAGGCCCGAAATACGCCCTCAACAGGCTCGTGACGTAGGCGGGCATGTGGCCCCAGAAGCCGGTCGGTGACGAGTTCTTCTCGATGAAGTCCTCGAGATTGTCGTAGCGCTCGGCGCGGGGCATCGGGATGTAGCCGGGCAGCAGGTTGTAGAGCGTGGGGATGTCGGTCGAGCCTTGGATGCTCGCATGGCCGCGGAGCGCGAGGATCCCGCCGCCGGGCCGCCCGACGTTGCCGAGCAGCAACTGGACGATCGCGGCCGTGCGGATGCACTGGACGCCAGTGGTGTGCTGGGTCCAGCCGAGGGCGTAGCAGAACGCGCCGGTCCGCTCGCGGCCCGAGTTCGCGCAGAGCGTCTCGGCGACCTCGAGGAAGCGCTCCTTCGGCACGCCGCACGCCTGCTCCACCAGCTCGGGCGTGTAGCGGCGGAAGTGCTTGCGCAGCAGCTGGAACACGCAGCGCGGGTGGGTGAGCGTCTCGTCGCGCTCGGGCGGCTGGCCGCGCTCGTACTGCCAGGTCGTGACGTCGTACTGTCCGGTCTCGGGGTCGTAGCCGGAGAACAGCCCGTCGAGGTCCTCCGTGTCGCCGAACCCCTCACCCACGATCGTGGCCGCGTTCGTGTACGCGACGACGTACTCCCGGAACTCGCGACCGCCCTCCAGGATGTAGCGCACGATCCCGCCGAGGAACACGATGTCGGTGCCCGAGCGGATGGGCACGTGGAGGTCGGCGAGCGCGCTCGTGCGCGTGAAGCGCGGGTCGACGTGGATGACCTTGGCCCCCCTGCGCTGCGCCTCGACCACCCACTGGAAGCCGACTGGGTGCTGCTCGGCCATGTTGGAGCCCTGGATCAGGATCACGTCGGCGTTCGCCAGGTCCTGCTGGAACGTCGTCGCGCCGCCGCGACCGAACGAGGTCCCCAGACCGGGGACCGTGGAGCTGTGTCATATTCGGGCCTGGTTCTCGACCTGGACGACGCCCAAGCCGATGAACAGCTTCTTGATCAGGTAGTTCTCCTCGTTGTCCAGCGTCGCCCCGCCGAGGCTCGCGATCCCCATCGTCCGCCGCAGCGGGTTGCCGCGCTCGTCGGCGTCCTCCCACGTCTCGCGACGGGTGGCGATCACGCGGTCGGCGATCATGTCCATCGCGGTGTCGAGGTCGAGGTCCTCCCAATCGCTGCCGCCCGGGCGACGATGTCGCACCCGGTACTCGCGCAGGGGTGAGGTGACAAGCTGGCGCGTCGCCGCGCCCTTCGGGCACAGCTTGCCGCGCGAGATGGGGCTGTCCTCGTTGCCCTCGACCTGCGTGACCTGGCCGTCCTTGACGTAGATCTTCTGCCCGCAGCCGACCCCGCAGTAGGGGCAGATCGAGTCGACGACCTTGTCCGCAGCCTCAAGGCGCGGGGTCAGCGTCGCCGAGCGCGCCGACTGGGCCGCGCGCCCCCGCCCGAGCCGGTCGCCGCCGGCGAGCTGCCGGTAGACCGGCCACATCGTGAGCAGCTCCCGAAGTGCCATTTGCGCCTCCGATCGTGCGGGTGATGCCTTGTCGTGGACACTTCGGTCCACATCCTGGACCGAAGTATCCACGATCGAGCCTCACACCATTCGAGACGCAAAGAGGCGGGGCCGTCAACGCCCCGCCTCTACTTTGCTCTGTCGTGACCTGGTCAGGCGGCGAGAGCGACCTTCAGCTCGTGAAGGGCGCGGATCTCGATTTTGCGGACGGACTCGCGGGAGAGGCCGAGCTCCTTGCCGAGAACGTCGAGGGTGGCGACGTCGGCGCCGTCCAGGCCGAAACGGCGGCGCAGGACGTACCAGCTGCGGTCGTCAAGGCATTCGCGGGCGATGTCGAACAGGCCGGACATGAACTGCCGCTCGACGACCTCGTCAGCCGGGTCGTCGTCAGAGACGGCGACGAAATCGCCGAGCTCCGCATCCTCGGAGTCCGGACCGACGCGGCGGTCGAGGGAGGCCATGCCGCGGTCGCTGCTCAGCGCGTGGCGGACCTTGTCCGGTTCGAGCCGAGTGGCCTCCGCGAGCTCCTCGATGGTCGGCTCATGGCCGAACTCCGCCTCGAGGCGGGACCGGGCGGCGCGGATCTTCACGAGCGCGTCGTGCACCGCCACAGGCAGGCGGATCGTCGTCTCGCTGGCGGCCACGCCTCGCTGGATGGCCTGGCGGATCCACCACGTCGCGTAGGTCGAGAACTTGAAACCCCGACGCCAGTCGAACTTCTCGACGGCGCGGATCAGACCGAGGTTCCCCTCCTGGATCAGCTCGTCCAGGCTGAGGCGCGACCGGCGGGTGAACTTCGAGGCGACGCTGACGACAAGCCGCAGGTTGGCGGCGACGAAGTGGTCGAAGGCCGCCTGGCCAGCGCGCACCAGCCGCTCAAGCTCGGCGAGCCGCTCCGCAGGCAGGCGATCGCCCGCCTCGGCCAACTCGGCCTCGGCCTCATTGCCTGCCTCGATCGCCTTCGCGAGGCGGACCTCGTCCTCGGCCGTCAGCAGGCGGACCTTCCCGAGCTCCGCGAAGTAGAGGTCGAGCAGGTCGGAGGGCACCGCAGGGTCGGCGCCCGAAGTCCTTGTGATCGTTTGCACAATATTCTTAACGTACTAAAGATTAGCTGGTATTCCTAGCCTCCGAGGGCACGCGCCTCGGGTCATCTTTGTCCCGAACCGCACATCTGGCAAGAAGCGCACCTCTTGCCTGGGCGTTCAGGCGGCGCGGGTCGAGGCCAGGACGGCAGGGCGGGCACAAAAGCGCTTGAATGCGCATCACCCACGGTCGCGGCGAGCCGCCGGCAAGGCGGACGTGCGGACCGCGTCAGGGGCTATGTTCGACCGCAGGCTCAGGTGGCGCGGGTGGCTGCGTGCTCGGCGAGGTAGGTCAGGCCGTCCAGCGCTGGGGCCGACGCGGGCGGCGGGGCCAGGCCGGCCAGGGCGAGTTTGGCCTGCAGGCGGGCCCTCGTGGTTGCCGGCCTCACTCACCGCGAACACAGTCTTGCGGGCGGCGGCCACCTTCGGGTCGATCCGCAGGTGGATCACCAGGTCCGGGCGGATCAAATGGGAGAGCGCCGAGCGGACGTGGTCGACATCCACGTCGTCCCGCATCGCCAGCTTGGCGAGGAACTTGTGGGTCCAGGTTGTTCGGTCAGCACCAGGCAGCCGGCCTGGAGGAGCGGTATGGCCTTGCGCTTGGCGAGCGCGGAGTACCAGGCGGCCTGCAGGTGCACCCAGTGAAGATCGCCCAGCTCCAGGTACGGGTCGTCCGGCGGATGACCCCAGATGATGTCCCGCAACGCGGCCATGTGCCGCTCCACGTAGGCGGAGCTGAAGCCGGTGTCCTTCTTGTCGAAGCACGCGACCGGCGACCCACGGCGGCGCAAGGCCTCACCAGCCGCCGCGATCGCGGTGGTCTTGCCAGCGCCGTCGATGCCTTCCAGGCAGACGAAGCACCCGCGTTCGGCGGTCTCGCGGCCGGCGGACAGCGTGACGGTCACCAGACCACGACTCGGGGCAAGGGCCGGGCGCTCCAGAGCGGTGTATCCAAGGCGATACGCATTGTCCGGTCGTTCCGGCTCGAGCGGGGATCATGCCCTGTCCTCCGGGTAGCGTGCGTCGGCGAAAAGCAGCCAGGCGTTCGTACAGGTCTGTGCGCCGAAAACGCGCACTCTGGGTTGCGTCGGTGGCACCCGCTGGCGCAGCGGCGGCATCCGGGCCATGCGAATGCTTATCAGCACTCTTTACGGTTAGGCGGCCTGGGGCGGGGTCCGTCCCGCCGGGGGCGCGGGACCGTCCAGCCGCCCCAGACCGCAGTCGTGTGGACTGATTCGTGCCGTCCCAGCCCAACCGCCCGCCGACCAGGAGCCTTGATTCAGCCAGCCAGAACGCACGACTGGATCGCCCCAGGCGCGAGATCGGGACCAGACAGCCATGGCAGGGCGCGTCCGTGGTGGTCACCCGATAGACGCCCAGGCCCGCGACAGCCACAGCAGGGTGGCCGGTGCGCTCGTCGTCCATGCGGGAAGTCTGATCCCAGCCCCCACAGCGGACCCGTCAGGGTTCCTGCGGGTGTCAGGAACCCTGCGGAACCCTAGTCGAGGACGCCGACCCGTTTCGCGAGGGGGCGCAGCCCCGGCGTCGCGCCTTTGCGCTCACGGCGCAGCAGGTCGGCGAGCATCTCGCGGACCTTCGGGCGATACCGCAGCTCCTGATCGGCGGCCTGCTCTGCTGCCAGCAACACGTTGACCGCAGAACCGTCGTCACGACGCTGCCAGTACGCCTCCGCCACCTCGCACAAGTGGATCGCACGGAGAAACCGCAACCCTGGTGCCAACCGCGAGGTGTCCACCCGCTCGGCCGCCCGCAGCGCCTCACCGGGGTGGCCGAGGTTGACGTGCATGCCCGTCTCGTAGATGTCGACGGATGTAGGGCCGAACCTGGTCCACAAGTCGTTGCGATCCTCACCCAGCAAACTGCTCACCTCGCGGGCAACCACCAGGAGCCTGCCGGCAGCGGCCGCATCCCCTGCATGGGACTGGCTCGCCATAGCAAGCAGGTGCAGGGCGCCCCACACCGAGACGTGCTCAGGCGGCGCCGACGACCCACCAGGTCCCAACGCGTCCGCACCGATCACCGCCACGTCGGTACTCTCCTCGAACCGCCCGGCGAAGAGGAACGCGTACGCCAGCCGCCAAGCCGCCGCCGCCATGATCAGCCGGTCCTCAGACCGCTCAGCAGCGCGCACCGCCCGGTCAGCCGCGACCCAGGCCAGGTCCGACTCGCCCACGCGCGAGGCAAGCTCGGCGGCGAGCTGATAGACATTGCTCGCCAGCCGCCAGGCAGGCCGGGGATCGCCCAGGGTGGCGCGGGTGGCCGCCTCGGCACGCACGATCAGGTCCGGCAGCATCCCGGTCAGCGCGGCGTAACGACCCGCCTGCCGAATCGCCCAGCACTGGGCCACATCCCGGCGCAGCCGGTCGAGATCCAGGGGCTCGACCTCGCCAGCGGCTTCTCCGAGCACCGCAGCGAGCGCGTCCCGTCCGGTCAGCGCCCGGCGGATGCCCGGGACACCGTCACCGAGCTCATCCCCGTTGCGTACCAAGAACGGCTGGCCCAATAGCTGGCCCAGCTCAACCTTCAACGCTTGGGCGACGACGACAATGACGCTCAGCCGGTCGACGGGCAGGTCGCCCCGCTCGACCTGCGACACCCACGACTCCGACCGGCCGACCAGCTGCCCCAGAACCTTCTGCGACATCCCCCGGCGCCGCCGATAGGAGCGGATCCGGTCGCCAATCGACAGGTCATGGTCCATGCGCAGACTGTAGCGCCAGCCCAATGGCGAGACCCACGTGCAGCGTTGTCCTCTGTGGAGCCGCGCGCGTGACAGGGGAGGCCCAGGGAGCGTCAGGGCGCAGGGTGTGCCAGCTGTGCTGGTAGCCGCCTGCGCCGAGGTAGGGGCTGGTGAGGATGTGGTGGATCTCGGTCCAGGCCATCAGGTCGGACCAGGTGACATGACCGAGCCCGGGCTTCTGACGGTTGGCTGCGGCGTTGTAGGCGGCTAGGGAATGCTCGATGACCTGTGCTGAGATCGGGCCGTGGGTCATGGCGAGGGTGACGATGAGCTTGGCGAGGTCGTAGCCGAAGGGGGCGAGGGTGAGATCGTCGACGTCGATGTCGAGGGCGATCGGCCCGTTGGCGGTGATGAGGAAGTTGCGTGGGTTGGCGTCCTTGTACAGCGCGGCCGGGCCGGCTGCGGCCTGTCGCAGCAGCCTGATGGCCTGCTCTACATCGAGCCACGGCTCGGGTACGGTGCCGGAGCGCAGCCGTCGGGGCAGCACTTGAAGGCGGGGGGTGAGGAAATCGGGGATGTAGTGGCCGCCGCCGGTCGCATAGGGGGTGTCCAGGCGCGCGCGATGCAGCTCTTTGACATGGGCCGCGCTATGAACATCGCCGAGATGACCGGCCAGCGCAACAAGGTCGTCAGGCACGGCGGCGCGTCCGTGTACGAACTCGAAGTCCAAGTGCCCTGCGTCCGCCGACAGCAGGCGGGGCAGCCGTAGCGGCTCGCCGATGCCGGTCAGCCAGTGGTAGTTGGCCAGCGCGGTGCGGCACGCCGCAGCGTCCCGATAGCGCTTGGCGAACCGGGCGGTGTTCGACTGTGCGCTCATGCTGGCTGTCCTCCGTCCTTCGTCGTCGCGACGTGACATTTAGCGCGCGGCCACGACGTAGGTGACCGTGGAAGTAGCGGTCACCGGGCGGTCGGGCAGCCGGTTTTGTAGGGCCGCAGCGAGCGCGCAAGGGCCGTCGCGCAGCCGCTCGGGAAGGACGTACTTGGGGCTGGTCATCAGGTACTCGGCGGCGTGCGCCAAGTCGGTGAACCGAAAACGGTGCTCCTCGTGGACGACTTGTCGCACGTCGAGGGCGCTGGTGGCCAGTTCGGCGAGGTTGCCGCTGTGGGCTGCCTCGTACAGGCTCGGGCGCTTTGTGGCCTGTGGTCGAGGCCAGATGCGGCGACGAGCTCATCGAGCTTGCGGTAGCTGTCGGCGGACTTGGTGACCAGGATCGCCGCCCCCCAGGGCATCAGACAGCGGGCGATCTCTGCGACCACGACCGCCGGCTGCCGGGAGTGGTAGAGGCAGAAGGCCGCAACCACGAGGTGACAGCTGGCGTCGCCCAGCGGCAGGCGGTGGAAATCGGCGCACACGAACCGCACCGGACCGTAGCGAGCGAGGCGGACGCGGGCGGCGGCCAGCACGGCGGGCGAGACGTCCAGGGCGATCAGCTGGGCTGGCCGGAGCTGATCGGCGAGCACTCGTGTGGTGGTACCCCGGCCGCAGCCGACATCGACCGCGGTGAGCCACGGCCGCGACGGCATGGTACTCATAGCGAGTTCGGCGATGACCTGCGCTGCGTGCCGACCTGCGACCTTGGCTCGGTGAAGGGCGCCGGTGCGGCGGGCCAGCCGGTCGGCGGTGGCGTATAGCTGGCCGCCCACCATAGCTGGGTCGAGGAACGGGTTGACTACCTGGGACACGGCTCACCGTCCTGGCGGGCCGTGCTCAGCAGTCTAATGGGCGGGTCTGCGCGGCGCCGGTCACGGAAACGGTGGCCAGGTAGCGGCGTGCTGCACGGCGGCTGTGCAGCACGACGAGATCGGCGTGGCTGGCGTGCTCGGCAAGCAGCCGTTGGACGCGCGGACGCATCGAGCGCTGGTAGCCGAGGATGTAACGAAGGAAATCCCAGGTGATCCGGTCGTAGACGCCGATCGCGTCGTGCTGGCCAGCCCCGTGCCGCAACCGGCGTTCCAGAATCCCCCACAGGCAGACCAAGGCAGGCAGATCGCAGAAGATCACCGTGTCCGCGGCAGCCAGCCGGATGGGCAGTGTGGAGGCGTAGTTCCCCTCGATGATCCACCGTGGCCGGGCGACCAACTCGCGCTGCAGTTCGGCGAACCGCTCTTGCGGCAGCGGGTTCCAGTGGCCGTCGTAATAGCGCGTGTCCAAGTGGGTTACGGGGATACCCAGCTGGGCGCCGAGTTGGCGCCCCAGGTGGGACTTGCCGCTGCCGCCACAGCCGATGATCACGATCCGCTCCACGAGATCGGCAGGATAGTAGCCTGACCCTGCGGTCCCGTGGAGGTTCGCCCGGCCATCGGTGCAGTCGGTAACGATCAGGCCGGTGAGCAAGATGGGCACGGTTCGTCATCCCAAGCTCCTCGGCCGGATCTGGGTCGCGACCCTCGTGTTGCGCGCATCGGTCAGACGCTCCAGGATCTGGTTCAGCGTGGCGAGCTGGCGGGACAGGCGGAACTGGTCGAGTGCCCGCATGCACGCGGCGAGCAGGTCGACGTGCGCGAGTGTGCCCGCGAGGATCCGGAGCTGCTCGATGCGGGCGATAACGTCTCCCCCATCGGCAGCGTGCAGTACGGCCGGCGCGAACCGGTGCGCGTCGGCAATGCTGGCGGGGGTGATCGGCAGGCACCCAGCAAGCACGGCCTCGAACAGCCGCTGGGTCATCTGCCCGGCCTTCGCGTACCGGTCGGGCAGCAGCAGCACGGTGGCCAGCGCCGACTGGTACAAGGGCTCGACGTCGGCGAAGGCGCACCGGCCGGTGAAGTGCACGTGCGGCCACCTGCTGGTGCGGGTCCACTTGCCCGCGACGTGGTGGGGGAAGCGGGCGCCGGCGGGCGCGAAGAACGTATCGAACGCCTCGTCCCGGTCGTACTGGTTGCCGACGTAGACCAGGGGCAGCGGCCGGAACCAGGCGGCCAGGGCGACCGGGTCGACAGCATCCAGGGCGGCGTCGGCGACGGGGAACAGCAGGCTCGCCGCCCCGGGGTGCGGACGGAGGGCGGGCTCGCAGACTGCAACGTTTCGCCGTCGGCGCAGCGGGTCGTCGCAGGCCAGCTGGCGGTCCTTGTCCCAGAGCACGGTAGAGACGCCCTGGCCGAGCGTGTAGTGGCTGACGAGTTCGTCTTGGCGGTGCAGGTCGCAGGTATGCCCAGGCGCGCCGCACCGGGTGGTGTTGCGGCCGGGGATAAGCCAGCGCCACTCGCAGAACAGCACATCGACGTCCGGCAGCCCAGGATCCCAGGTGTAGCAGTCGCGCAGGTCCCATCCGGCCTCGCGCAGGTCTCGGTTGGCCTGGAGGAAAATGAACTCATGGCCGGCGGCGATCAAGCCGTCGATGAGGGGGCGCCGGTGGCTGCGGCCACCATCGGGGGTGTCGACGATCCCCGGGCCGAGGAAGCCCCAGAAGCTGTAGCCGATCCTGACCGGGTGACCCACCAGCCGCCGTCGAACATGAGCGCGTCCAGGCCCGAGGAGATTAGGCAGTCCAGCGCCATCTGGGGGGTGCCGCAGATCGGGCGGCCCTTGATGTTCAGTGAGGTGTTGATCAGCACCGGTATCCCGGTGCGCTGGGCGAACGCCTTCAGCACGTCGGCCAAGAACGGGTTCTGGGCGTCGGTGACGGTTTGCACGCGGGCGGTGCCGTTGGCGTGGACGATCGCGGGGATGCGGCGGCGGGCCAGGTCCGTGACGATGACCGCGATCGACATATACGGGCTTTCCTGGGCAAGCGTGAAGTAGGCGGCAGCCTTGTCGGCAAGCACCACCGGAGCAAACGGACGGAACGGCTCGCGATACTTGATGCTGGCGTTGAGCCGCTCCACTACGTTCGGCAGGAGCGGGGAGGCGAGGATGGACCGGTTGCCCAGCGCGCGCGGCCCGGCCTCTCCACGTCCTTGAAACAGCCCGACAATCCGACCAGCGGCTAGCTGCTCGGCGAGAACGGCCGCAGGCTGCTCAATCTGGTGAGTGGTCAGGCCCGGCCGTGGCATCAGCGTCGGCGTGTAATCGGGGAAGGCGGGACCGAGGTAGCAGCGATGGGCGATCCCGCCAGGCATGCTGCCGGTCGCATCGAGGAAGGCTGCGGCGGCAGCGCCGATGGCGGTGCCCGAATCGCCCGGGGCGGGTGGAACCACGACCTCGTCGAACAGCCCGGAGGAGACGATCCGGCCAATGGCCACACAGTTCATCCCGACCCCACCGCCGACGCACAGCAGCCGGGCACGGGTGAGGTCACGGGCGCGCCGGGCCAGATGGATCATCGCCTGCTCGGTGCGTTCCTGTAATGCGGCGGCCAGGTCGGCATGCACCTGCGCGATGCCCTCATCAGGCTGGCGTGGCGGACAGGTGGCTTCGACGAACAGGGGGGAGACGCGCGCTGAGCCGTGGCGGAGCACGCGCAGCGGGAACCAGCGTGGATCGAGTTGGAACCCGCGCTTGGTAAGGCAGACAGCATGGGCGAACAGGTCGCGGAAGCGGGTGGCGTCGCCCAAAGCGGCGAGCGCCATGACGGTGCCCTCCTCGTCGCCGCGTCGCCACCCCAGGTGCTCGGTGACCGCGCCATACGTATAGCCGAGGGAGGCCGGATCGTGGACAGCCTCGACTATCCGGTAGCTCACGCCGCGGTCGTCGATGCGGGCACGGGCGATGGTGGTGGTCTGGGTCTCCCCGAGACTGTCGATGACGAGCCGCCGCCTGCTCGTAGCCGGAAGCCGCGAATGCGTACACCCCGTGAGCCCTATGGTGTAGCACGCCGCGCACGCCCGCTGACGAGAACCGCTCGCGTAGGCTCCGCATCCGCTGCCGGTAGCTGGCGTGCACGACCGCGAAGCTGGCGGCGCGCGGCAGCGCGCGGGGGCGGGTCACCTCGTGCAGCAGGTACGGCAGGCTGCCAGCGACTGCCGCGAGGTAACGGCGGCCGGCGAAGTTGTAAGCGACCACGTCGATGTCGGCGGGGGTGAGTTCTGCCTCGTCCAGCAGCCATGCCACCGCACGCTCCGGATACTCCTTGGTGTGCTTGGTCCCAGACAGCCGCTCCTCCTCGACGAAGCCGGCGAGTTGGCCGTCGGCGATGAGGGCGGCCGCGGAGTCGTGGGTGAACGAGCACAGTCCCAACACCACGGGCGATCTGCAACGTCGTCCCATCGCACGTCACCGTCTCGCCACTTTTGCGGCTTGCGGGGTGGCGTGGCGCTCCAGGTGGTCGTACCAGCGGCCCAAGGCATGGGCGAGAAGCCCCGCCGTCTGCGCGGCCAAGACTCGCGCCCGCACACGGTCGCCGACCTTCCAGACGCGGTAGCTGGCCAGCACGCCTGAGAGCTCGGCCCAGCCCTCGTTTGCGACAGGGAGACCGGCGATCACTTGCTGGAGGAGGGCGTCGAAGGAATCCCAGTCCACCCCGAGCGGCGGCATAGCCGGGCTGGGCCCTGCCGGGTCGGGTAGGCGCGAGGCGACCGCGAGGTCGTTCTGGTATAGGTGCAGGGAGTCGATGTGGTGGCGATACTCGCCGAGTTCGGCTCCCAGCCAGCCGGCCAGCAGCTCCTGCAGGACCGTCGCGGTGAAGAGGTCGTAACAGAAGCCGAGCCACAGGTCCTGGCTGCGCATCGTGGTGTGCATATGCAGCCGGCCGGCGCGCAGAAAGAAGCGGTAGCCCAGGGTGCAAGGCACGTCCTTGTGGCCGGCGAAGTCCTGGCCCGGGTCGAACAGCTACACGACCGCCCTGCGTGAGTGCGAGTCCTGGGCAAGCAGGCTACGAACCTGTCCGAGCTGGTCCACCACCCCGCCCCAACAGCGCAGCCGTGGCCCATAGGCACCCATCAGGCGACCGTCATCGGCATAATCGGCCAGCCGCTGGTTGTACTGGTAGATCCATGGCTCGTCCGAGCCGGACAAGATCCAGGCGGTCTCAGCGACGGCGAACGCTGGGTTGAGCAGGCGCAAAGGTGGCAGGTCCACGAAACGCCGCCGTGGGTCGGTCAGGCACAGGCAGGCGCCGAGCACCTCCACCGTGGCCAGGCCGCGCGGGGCGACCGGCTCTCCACGAGCAAGCACGGCGGCGCACGCCGCCGCGAACAACTCGTTCGCCGAACCGGCGGATAGCACGAGCATCACGCCACCCCCATCACACCTTTCCCACCACAGCGACCGCTTCGGTCGGCCATGATGACGGGGTTGAGGCCCGGTTCGCAGATCTCAGGGCTTGTCCTCAGCGGGCCAGCCATCCGCTCCACTTGCAACACCCAAGGCCTAGGTCGGGGGGCGCATTGTCCATGTGGGGATCCTGGACCCGGCCCGCATACGGAACCGTCAGAATTTCTCCCGGCATCAGGAATCCTGCTGTGGCGATCGTCCAACTGAGCAAGGAAAGTCCCGAGACGGCTGCCATCATCGAGCAGATGTACGCAGACCTGGCTGCGGTCGGGATCGATCTGGTAACCACGGCGCGTGCCTTCTCATGGCTTCATCGACGCTTGCCCACCAGGGGAGGCCAATGTTCTCGAAAGGTCAAGCGCAGGGTGTGATGAACGCCTCAGGTGGCGCGGGTGGCTGCGTGCTCGGCGAGGTAGGTCAGGCCGTCCAGCGCTGGGGCCGACGCGGGCGGCGGGGCCAGGCCGGCCAGGGCGAGCTTGGCCTTGGCGGCCTGCAGGCGGGCGGCGTCGCGGGCCAGGTCGAGGGCAGGGTGGCCGCGCAGCAGCTTCAGCGCGCGGTCGACGTTGTCGTCCGTGGGGTCGGCGACGAAACGGGCGAGCTCGGAGTCCGGCCCGTCCGCCTGCAGCGCCAGCAGCACCGGCAGCGTGCGCACGCCCTCACGCAGGTCAGCGCCCGGCAGCTTGCCGGAGGCGGCCTCCTCGCTGGTGATGTCGAGCAGGTCGTCGGCGAGCTGGAAGCTCATCCCCAGCCGCCAGCCGTAGTCGGCCAGCGCCTCGACCGCCGCTCGCGGCTGCCCGGACAGCAGCGCGCCCAGCCGGCACGAGGCCGCGATCAGCGAGGCGGTCTTCTCGCCGATGACCTCGAGGTAGTGCTCACGGTCGGGCTCCAAGCA
Source organism: Egibacteraceae bacterium (assembly GCA_050743125.1). Taxonomy (GTDB): domain Bacteria; phylum Actinomycetota; class Nitriliruptoria; order Euzebyales; family Egibacteraceae; genus JBOGEB01. The sequence continues at coordinate 43,685 of JBOGEB010000003.1, read as the reverse complement.
GGCCACGCCGTGCTCGAGGGCGGCCAACGACCCGTGGACCTCGCGGATCTGGCCGCGGCACAGGTCGGCGATCGTGCGGGCCATGATCTGCGTCACCTCGACGCCCAGCGCCGCGGACAGCTCGGAGGCGCGGGCGAGCAGGAAGTCGCCGGTGAGGATCGCGACGGTGTTCGACCATTTCACGTGCGCGGCCTCGTGGCCTCGGCGGACCGCCGCCGCGTCGATCACGTCGTCGTGGTACAGCGTCGACAAGTGGACGAGCTCGACGATCACCCCGGCGTTGACGAGGTCGGGGTCGGTGGCCGGCGCGCCGCCGAGCATCCCGCAGAGCAGCACGAGCATCGGCCGGAAACGCTTGCCGCCGGCGTCGATGAGGTAGCTGGACGCCTGGTGGACGAACGGCTGCTCGGCGGCGGCCCAGACGCGCAGGCGCTCCTCGACGAGGTCGAGGCCGGGGCGCAGGTCGACGCCGCGCTCCGCGCCCTTGCGCGCGAGGCCGTCGACCGCTGCCTGGGAGAGCGCCATCCGGAGCCTAGGAGGCAAACGTGGCAGCCTGGCGGGCGAGCTCGACGGCGGGGCCGACGAGGGGCAGCCCCAGCAGGACCACCGCGGCCGCCGACACCGCCAGACCGGTGGCCATGCCCGGGGTGCACTCCAACCGCGCCCGCGCCTCGGCGTCAGCGCCCTCCGGCACCATGAACATCGCGACGATCACGCGGATGTAGAAGAACGCCGCGATCGCGCTGGAGACCACGCCGACGACGACGAGCGGCCACTGGCCCGCCTGCACCCCGGCCCGGAACACCGCGAGCTTCGCGACGAACCCGGCGGTGCCGGGGATGCCGGCCAGCGCCAGGAGGAACAGCGCGAGGAGCGCGGCGGGCACCGGGTCCCGCCGGCCCAGACCGGCGACGTCGGCGAGCGCCAGCGCCTTGTGGCGCTGGCACTCGAGCAGCGAGAGCACCCCGAACGACCCAATCGACATGAACGCGTAGACGAGCAGGTACAGCAGCGAGCCGCTCACACCGTCACGGCTCACCGCGACGACGCCGATCAGCACATAGCCCGCATGGGCGACCGCCGAGTAGCCGAGCATGCGCTTGAGGTCGGACTGGACGACCGCGAGCACCGCGCCGAGCAGCATCGTCGCGACCGCGATCACGTACACGACCGGGACCCACGACCACGACAGCGCGCCGAACGCGCCGGGGAACACCCGCAGGAACGCGGCGAACGCCGCCGCCTTCGTGGCCGCCGCCATGAAGCCCGTCACCGGCGTGGGGGCGCCCTGGTAGACGTCGGGCGTCCACATGTGGAACGGCACGAGCGCGGTCTTGAACCCGAACCCGACGAGCAGCAGGCCCATCGCGGCCAGGCCGAGGCCGCCGGGCGCCTGGGCGGCGAGCGCGGTGCCCACCCGGGGGATGTTCGTCGTCCCGGCCGCGCCGTAGCACAGCGCGATGCCGTACAGCAGCAGCGCCGACGAGAACGCGCCGAGCAGGAAGTACTTCAGCGCCGACTCCTGCGAGTTGAGGTCCCGCTTCGCGAACCCCGAGAGGATGTAGAGCGACAACGACAGGATCTCGATCGAGATGAAGACCATGATGAGGTCGGCGCTGGCGCCGAGGAGGGTCATCCCCGTCGCCGCGAACAGCAGCAGCGGGTAGTACTCGCCGCGGTGGATGCGCCGCTCCTGCAGGTAGGCGTAGCCCAACGGCACGGTGACGAGCCCGGACAGGCACACCGTCACCCTGGTGAACAGCGCGACCCCGTCGACGGCCACCATGTCGCCGATCAGGCTGGCGGTGCCGACGAACGGCCTGCCCGCCTCGTCGACGAGCCGACCGGCGTAGGCCGCCCACTGTGATCCGGTCACGGCGAGCGCGGCGGCGAACCCCAACGCAGCCAGCGTCGCCGCGAGCAGCCTGGGGCGGTCACGCCAGATCGCGGTGAGCGCGAACTGGGCGAGCCCACCCAGGGCCACGAGACCGGCCGGCGCCAACAGCCGCCCGCCGCTGGAGGCGATCGCGAGGCCAGCGCCGCCGACGAGCACGCCACACACCACGAACGACGCCTGCAGCCGCTGAACCCCAGCAGTGTCGAGCAGCAGCACGAGGATCCCGGCGCCGAACAGGACAAGCTCGGGGCTGATCTCGGCCCACGCGAACGCCGGGCCGAGGATCTGCCCCGATGCGGTCTGGGCGAGCGCGACGATCACGGCTTCTCCTCTGCGGGAACCCTGGGCGCGGCAGCGCCCGTGGCGGGCGGGGATCTGACTGGCTGGCCGCCCTGGGCGACGGTGACCTGGTCGAGCACCTTCGCAACGGACGGGTTGACCCGATCGTAGAGCGGCTTGGGGTAAAGCCCGATTCCGAGCATCAGCGCGACGAGCGGGGCGATGACCGCGATCTCGCGGGCTCCCAGGTCGGTCATCCCCGTCGCGAGGCCCCCGACCGGGCCGTGGAACATCCGCTGGTAGGCCCAGAGCAGATAGAGCGCGGCGAGGATCACCCCGAAGGCGGCGGCCACCGCCGCCCAGCGCACGGTCTGGAAGGTGCCGAGCAGGATGGGGAACTCACCGACGAACCCGCCCAGGCCCGGCAGCGCGGCCGAGCTCATCACGGTGAACAGGAACAGCCCGGCGAATATCGGCGCGGCCTTGGCGATCCCCGAGTACTCGGCGATCTCGCGGCTGTGCGTGCGGTCGTACAGGAACCCGACGAGGAGGAACAGCGCGCCGGTGGACAGCCCGTGGTTGACCATCTGCACGACGCTGCCGGCGACGGCGGTCTCGTTCAGGGCGAAGGCGCCCAGCACGACGAACCCCAGGTGAGCCACTGACGAGTACGCCACCAGCCGTTTGAGGTCCGACTGCATCATCGCGACCAGCGCTCCGTAGAGCACTCCGATCACGCCGAGCGTGAGCATGACGGGCGCCAGCCGCACGGTGGCGTCGGGGAAGAACGGGATGCTGTACCGCAGGAACCCGTACCCGCCGATCTTCAGCAGGACCGCGGCGAGCAGGACCGAACCGACCGTCGGCGCCTCGGTGTGCGCGTCGGGCAGCCACGTGTGCAGAGGGAACAGCGGCACCTTGATCGCGAACGCGAGGAAGAACGCGACGAAGAGCCAGGTCTGCTCGGTCGGCGACAGCTGCAAGGCGGTGAAGGCTTCGTACTCGAACGTCTGCGCGCCGGCGCGGACGTAGAGGTAGATGATCGCGACGAGCATGCCCAGCCCGCCGAGGAGCGTGTAGAGGAAGAACTTCACCGCGGCGTACCGCCGCCTGGCGCCGCCCCAGATCCCGATCAGCGCGTACATCGGGACGAGCTGCGCCTCGAAGAACACGTAGAACACAATGAGGTCGAGCGCGCAGAAGACGCCGACGAGCGCTGCCTCCATCGCGAGCAGCGACACGAAGAACCCCTTCGGCCGCTCAGTCTGCTCCCATGCGGCCAGGACGGCGAGCGGCATGAACAGCGTGGTGAGCAGAACAAGGAACAGGCTGATCCCGTCCACGCCCAACCGGTAGCTGATCCCCCACTCGGGAACCCACGCGACCCGCTCGACGAGCTGGAAGCCGGGCTCGCCCACGGTGAAGCGCGCGAGCAGCGCCAGCGAGGCCACGAACGTCACGAGCGTCCCGGCCAGCGCGACAGCGCGCATCGACGACCGACCGCGCAGCAGCCCGATCACGCCCGCGGTCACCGCGGGCAAGACGATGAGCAGCGACAGCAGCGGCACGCCGGTCGTCATCGCACGGCACCGATGAACAGGGCCGCGATGAGCACCGCGCCGGCGAGCACCGCGAGCGCGTAACTGCGCACGAAGCCGGTCTGTACCCGCCGGCCCACGCCACCCAGTGCGCCGGTCAGCCGGGCGACGCCGTTCACCGCGCCGTCGATCACCTCCTGGTCGAACCACGAGAACCCGACGGCCAACAGCCGGCCCGGTCCCGCGATCGTGCGCTCGTAGAACTCATCGACATGGAACCGCTCACGCGCGGCCCCGCGCAGTCCGTTGCCGACCCCGATGGTGGCAACATCGACGCGTCGGTACAGCGCGAAGCCGGCCGCGATGCCCGCGAGCGCCGCCACAACCGCAGCGGCAACAAGCAGCGTATGGGTGAGGAACTCGGTGGATGGCTCGAACGCGACGACGCTCGGCTCCAGCCATCTGTGCAGGAAGCCCGACTCCGGGTTGAGGTTGATCAGCCCGCCGGCGACGCTCCCGACGGCGAGCAGGGCCAGCGGCACCGTCATCGACAGCGGCGCCTCGTGCGGGTGGGCGCCTTCGGGCCAACGGGCCGGGCCGAGGAAGATGAGCACGAACCAGCGGGTCATGTAGAAGGCGGTAAGACCGGCGACGAGCACGCCGAGAAGCCAGATCGCCTGCCCACCACTCGTCTCGGCGGCAGCGGCCAGGATCTCCTCCTTCGAGTAAAAGCCGGACAGGAACGGCAGCCCGGCGATCGCGGCGGTGCCGAGCAGCGCGGTCGTGCCGGTGACCGGCATCTTCGACCACAGCCCGCCCATCCGGCGCACGTCGGTCTCCTCTCCCAGCGCGTGCATGACCGCGCCCGCGCAGAGGAACAGCAGCGCCTTGAAGAACCCGTGGGTCAGCAGGTGGAAGATTCCGGCCGTGTACGCGCCGACGCCGACGGCGATGAACATGTAGCCGAGTTGGCTGATCGTCGAGTACGCAAGAATTTTCTTCAGGTCCACTTGCGCGCACGCGATGATCGCGGTCACGAGCGCGGTGAGCCCGCCGATCCACGCGATGAGCAAGCCGACGTCAGGGATCGCCGCGTAAAGGGGCGAGGTCCGCGCAACGAGGTAGACCCCGGCGGTGACCATCGTCGCGGCGTGGATCAGCGCCGACACCGGCGTCGGGCCGGCCATCGCGTCCGGCAGCCAGACGTAGAGCGGAATCTGGGCGCTCTTCCCAGCCGCGCCGACGAACAGCAGCAGGCCGATCGCGACGAGCGTGCCGGCCGCAGCCTCACCCGTCCGGGGCAGGACCGCAGCGAACTCAAGCGAGGAGAACGTCGCGAAGATCAGGAACATCGCGATCATGAACCCGACGTCACCCACGCGGTTCACGACGAACGCCTTCTTCGCGGCGCTCGCGTAGTCGCGATGCTCGAACCAGAACCCGATCAGCAGGTAGCTGCACAGCCCGACGAGCTCCCAGCCGACGAACAGCACGAGGAAATTCGCACCAGTGACCAAAACCAACATCGCAGCGGCGAACAGGTTCAGGTACGCGAAGAACAGGTGGTACCGGGGGTCACCCTCCATGTACCCGAGCGAGTAGACGTGGATGAGCAGGCCCACCCAGCCGACGAGCAGGAGCATCACGGTGGCGAGCGGGTCGATCAGCACAGCCCAGTCCACCTGCAGCGACCCAGCGCTCACCCAGCTTGAGACCGTGTGGGTGAACACGCGGGCGTCCGGTGGCTGCGAGTGCAGGAACGCGAACACTGCCGTCGCCATCGTGGCGGAAAAACCAACCGCGAGCACCGCGATCGGACCGGACAGCTTGCCGAGCCGCTTGCCGAACATCATCAGCAGGCCGGCGGAGATCGCCGGGACCAGCGGGATCAGCCAGGCCAGCGCGACCGGTGAGCCGGGTGGGGCGGGGAGCACCTCGGGCATCTTCGCTCCTTCAGCTTTCCTCCGCTGGGCGGAGGAAAGCTCCGCCAATGATCAGCGTGCTCATGCTTTGGCTTCCAAGCCTTGGACGGCTCCGCTCACAGGGCAGCCCGCACCGCCCGGATTCGCGGAGGAAAGCTCAGCCAAACTCGAGCGTCCCAATGTTCCACAGCCTCTTACCGCCGGAGCGAGTGGGCGTCGTCGGCGTCGATCGACGCCTGGAGCCGGAACAGGTTCACGATCAGCGCGAGGCCGACGGTGACCTCGGCGGCGGCCACCGCGATGACGAAGAACGACAGGATCTGGCCGTCGATGTTCCCGTTGATCCGCGAGAAGGCCACGAAGGTGAGGTTCACGCTGTTGAGCATCAGCTCGATGCACATGAACATCACGATGAGGTTTCGCCTGATCAAGAAACCGACCAGGCCGACGATGAACAGCGCAGCGGCGAGGACCAGGTAGTTGCCCGCGGGGACGATCACCGGCGCGCCTGCTCGGGGGAGGCGAGTTCGCCGGCGGACTTGTCGGGTGAGGACGAAGCGCCGCGCAACCGGTCGGCTGGCGCTTCGAAGAGGTCGGTGGGGTCCTCACGCTTGCGGCCCAGGATGATCGCGCCGAGCGCGGCGATGACGAGCAGGACGCTCGCGACCTCGAAGGGCCACACGTAGGTGGTGAACAGCACGCGGCCGATGCCGCGCACGTTGCCGCCTGGTGAGGCGTTGACCTCGGCGAGTCCTCGGCACGGGATGGCGGACGCCGCCTGCGGCGGGACGTTGCAGGCCGACGCGCCGGACAGGTACGGCCCGGCGACGCCGACGAGCAGCGCGGCCAGCAGCAACGCCCCGAGCACGATCGCCGCCGGCCGCTGGCCGCGGATGCGGTCGCGCCCCGGCTCGCGCTGGCGGTCCGCGCCGAGCAGCATGATCACGAACAGGAACAGGACCATGATCGCGCCGGCGTAGACGATGATCTGGACGACCGCGAGGAACTGGGCCTCGAGCACCGCGAACAGCAATGCGATGACGAAGAGGTTCACGACGAGCATGAGCGCGGCGTGGACCGCGTTGCGGAGCATCACCACCGAGATCGCCGCGCCGAGCGCGATCGGCGCGAGGATCCAGAACACCCAGAACTCGGCCGAGCCGGACGCCGCGCGCAGGATGGGGTCAGCCGGCTGGACCTGCGCGAGCATCGCGGTAAGCGCGCCGATCATCGGGCCTCTCCACAGTCGGACTCGGGCGGCTGTGTGCCACCACCCACCAGCGCCACGCGGACGGGGTCGCCGTGCTCTTCTGGGTGGGGCATGGCCTCGGGTGAGAACACGTCGTGGATGGCCGCGAGCGGGTCCTGGGCGGCGTAGGAGTTCTCGTAGTAATCCAGCGCGCGCGCGGCGACCTCGGCGTTCGTGTGCGGCAGCGGCTTCGCGCCCTCAGGCAGCGGCGCGAGCAGCTGCTCCTTCGTGAAGATCAACGCCTCGCGGCTGTCACCGGACAGCTCGTAGTCGTGGGTCATCGTGAGCGCGCGGGTCGGGCACGCCTCGATGCACAGCCCGCAGAGGATGCAGCGCAGGTAGTTGATCTGGTAGTCGACCGCGTACCGCTCGGCCGGCGAGTAGCGCGCCTCCGCGGTGTTGTCGGCGCCCTGGACGTAGATCGCGTCCGCCGGGCACACCCACGCGCACAGCTCGCAGCCGACGCACTTCTCGAGGCCGTCGGCGTGCCGGTTCAGCAGGTGACGGCCGTGGAACCGGGGCTGGGGCTCGCGCTTGCGCTCCGGGTACTCGGTGGTGACCACCGGCCGGAACATGGTCTTGAACGTGAGCCCGAAGCCCTTTCGCAGCGCGTTGAACATGGCTACACCCTGACTTTCGGCTGCTCGGCGTCGCGCTCGCGTGCTGGGCTGGCCGGCCGCTGACCGAAGAGCGGCGCCACGAAGTAGAGCACCGCGGCGATCACCGCGCCCACGGCCGCGTACCTGAGGACCGTGGCCCGCTCGGTCGTCTGGCGGATCACGACCGAGAACCCGGTGGCGAGCACCCAGACCAGGCCGAGGGGCAGCATCACCCGCCAGCCCAGGTCCATCAGCCGGTCGTAGCGCAGCCGCGGGAGCGTCGCGCGCAGCCAGATGAACGCGAAGACGAACACGAACACTTTCAGGACGAAGTAGGCGACCGGGAGGATCGCCCGCAGGATCGGCGGCCCGAAGACGGGGCCGCTCGGGCCACCGAAGAACAGCGTGACGATCATCGCCGACATCGTGATGACGTTCATGAACTCGGCCAGGAAGAACATCGCGAACTTTGCGCCCGAGTACTCGGTGTGGAAGCCGGCGACGAGCTCGCCCTCGGCCTCGGGCAGGTCGAACGGAGGCCGCTGCGTCTCGGCCACCGCGGCGATGAAGAACAGGACGAACGCCGGCAGCATCGGCAGCACGTTCCACGCCGGGATCGGCAGCGGCGCGAACAGCTGCTGCGACTGCGCGGCGACGATGTCCGAGGCCCGCAGCGACCCGGTGAAGACGAACACCGCGGCGACCGCCAAGCTCATCGCGAGCTCGTAGGAGATGAGCTGCGCAGTGGAGCGCACGCCGCCGAGCAGCGGGTACTTCGAGCCCGACGACCAGCCGGCCAGGACGATCCCGTACACGCCGATCGAGCCCATGGCGAGCACCCACAGCAACCCGATGTTCGGGTCCCAGACCTGAAGCGTGACCGCGCGACCGCCCACCGTGAACGTGCCGCCGTAAGGGATCACCGCGAAGGTGAGCAGCGCCACGACCGCCGAGACGATCGGCGCGGCGAGGTAGACGACCTTGTCGACGTTGGCGGGGGTCACGTCCTCCTTGAAGAACAGCTTCGCGCCGTCGGCGATCGTCTGGAGGAGCCCGAACGGACCGAGCCGGTTCGGGCCGATCCGCGACTGCATCTTCGCGACGATCCGCCGCTCGCCCCAGATGAGGACCGCCGTCCCGCCGAGCCACAGCGCGAACGCTCCAACCGCGACGAGCACGGTGATGAGGAATCCGATCCAGTCCATTACTGGCCACCTACCGGTTCCAGCCGCACGCGCAGCGGGTCGCCGTCCCCCAGCTCTCCTGGAGTGGCGTCGGTCGAATTGCGCGGAAGCACCACGCACCCCTCGACGACGGCGTCAGTTATGCACACTGGCAACATCATGTGGCCGCCGGGCCCGACAACCGCGACGTGCTGCCCGTCTTTCAGCTCCAACCGCAGCCCGTCCACCTGGCTGACCCGCACCACGACGGGCCGGGCGGTGGCAAGAAGCTCCTTCGCCCCGCGCAGCATGTCCCCTCGCCCAATCAGCGCATCAAGCGTCACGAGGGCCAGAGGGTAATCGGCGGCGTCGGACGAGCCGGCCTCGAAGTGACGGTAGGCCGCGGCCCCCTGCCCCCTCAAAGCGCTGGCCTCCATTAAGGGCGCCGCCTCCCGCCGGACGTCGTTCGCCGTCTCCCAGCCCAGATCAGCGCCGAGCACGCGGGCGAGCTGGCGGAGGATTTCCCAGTCCGTCAAGGCCAGGCCCTGGGGTGGGACGGCCTGGGGGAAGGGCTGTCGCCTCCCTTCCCAGGTCGTGAACGACCCCACCCGCTCCTGGGGAGCGCAGGCGGGCAGGACGACGTCGGCGTGCAGGATCGACGCGGTCGGCAGGAGGTCCTGGACGATCAGCGTGCCGACCTTCTCCAGCGCTTGTCTCGCCAGACGCGGGTCCTCGAAGTCGCGTGCCGGGTCGACGCCGATCAGGTGGAGGACGGCCAGCTCGCCGGCCGCTGCCCGCTCGAGCATCTGCTGGGTGTCGAGTCCGGGCCGGGACGGAAGCCGGCTCCACACCCCGGCGATCGGGCCGGGGTCCGCCAGGCTCCGCCCGCCGGGGAGCAGCCCAGGCACGAGCCCCGCGTCGACCGCCCCGCGGGCGTTGTTGCGCCGCGGGACCCAGGCGAACCTCGCCCCCAGCGCTGTGGCGAGCCACGCCGCGGCCGGCAGCGCGCCCGGCGAGCCGGCGAGCCGCTCGCCCGCGAGCACGACGGCCGCAGACCCGGCGTCCCGCAGCGCCTCGGCGACCTCACGGACGACGCTCGCTTCGGGATCGGCCAGCCCGCCGAGGACCTCGGCCTCCTCGCCGGCGCCGGTCTGGACCCAGCGCCACGCGATCTCGCCCAGCGACCCCAGGGCCGGGCCGACCACCACGATCCTCTGGTGGTGCCTCCGCCACGCCTTGCGCAGGCGGAGGTGGAGGATCGGCACCTCCTCCTCGGGGTCCAGGCCAGCGACGAGCACGATCGGGGCGGCCTCGACGTCGGCGTAGGTTGGGCCGACGGTGCCAGCGATCCTCGCGAAGACCTCCCGCTCTTCGGTGGTCCGTGGACGCAGGCGGAAGTCGACGTTGTCCGTGCCCAGGACGTCGCGGGCGTAGCGGGCGATCGCGTAGTGGTCCTCGTCGGTCAGCCGGCCGCCGGTGAGCACACCGACCGCCTCGGGGCCGCGCGTCTCGAGTGCGGCCTTGATCCGGTCGCCCGCCTGGCGCAGCGCCTGGAACCATGACGTCGGCTGGAGGCTCCCGTTGGTCCGCACTGCCGGCTCGCGCAGCCGGTCGGCGTGGCCGACGAACTCGAAGCCGAACCGGCCCTTGTCGCAGCTCCACATCTCGTTGACGTCCATGTTCGTCCGGGCGAGCTGGCGCTGGATCTCGCCGCGCCGCACGTCGACCCGCAGGTTGCAGCCGGCGCTGCACTGGTTGCAAACCCCGTCGACGCTGCGCAGGTCGAACGGGCGCGAGGAGAACCGGTAGCTCGACGCGGTCAGCGCCCCGACGGGGCAGATCTGCACGACGTTGCCGGAGAAGTAGCTCTCGTAGGGCTCGTCGGCGTAGATCGAGACCTGCTCCAGGGCGCCGCGCTCGAACAGCTCGATGAACGCGTCGCCCGAGATCTCCGACGAGAACCGGGTGCAGCGCGCGCAGAGCACGCAGCGCTCCCGGTCGAGCGCGATCTGCGGCGAGATCGGCAGCGGCTTGATGTAGCGCCGCTTCTGGTCGACCATCCGGCTGTCGCCGGGACCGTGCCCGAGCGCCTGGTCCTGCAGGGGGCACTCACCGCCCTTGTCGCACTGCGGGCAGTCGAGCGGGTGGTTGATGAGCAGGAGCTCGAGCTGGCCCTCCTGCCCCTGGCGCGCGATCTCCGAGGTCAGGTGGGTCTTCACGACCATCCCGTCGCCGCACGGGGTCGAGCAGGCGGTGGCCGGCTTGGGCGGGCCGCCCACGATCTCGACGAGGCACTGGCGGCAGGCGGCGACCGGGTCGAGCAGCGGGTGGTCGCAGAACCGCGGGATCGTGATCCCCAGCATCTCGGCGGCGCGGATGATCAGGGTGCCCTTCGGCACTCCGAGCTCGATGCCGTCGATCGTGCACGTGACGGTGTCCGTCATGTCCGTGTCACCGTCATCCGGCTCATGGCCTGTCCTGCCCCGCGTTCGCGGTCACGACCCCAGCGTGCGCCCCGATGTGGCCGGGCTGGCGGCCGTGCTCGATCAGGTAGACGTAGTCGTCGCGGAAGTACTTGACCGACGAGCGGATCGGGCTCGCCGCCCCGTCGCCCAGGGCGCAGAACGAGCGGCCGAAGATGTTCCCGGCGACCTCGTCGAGCAGGTCGATGTCGGACATCACCCCCCGGCCCTCCAGAATCCGCTCCAGCACCTGCGCGAGCCAGAACGTGCCCTCGCGGCAGGGCGTGCACTTGCCGCAGGACTCGTGCTCGTAGAAGCGGGTCCAGTTGAGTACCGCGTCCACGACGCTCGTCTTGTCGCTGAACATCATCATCGCCGCCGTCCCCATGATCGACCCGGCGGCGGCGATCGAGTCGAAGTCCATCGCGATGTCGTAGTGGTCGGCGGTCAGCAGCGGGGTCGACGACCCGCCGGGCGTCCAGAACCTCAGCGCGCGGCCGGGCAGCATCCCGCCGGCGGCCTCCTCGACGATCTGGCGGGCGGGCGTGCCCATCGGGTACTCGTAGTTGCCGGGGCGCACGACCTCGCCGGACACGGAGAAGACCTTCGTGCCGGGCGAGCGCTCCGGGCCCCACTGCTTCCACCAGTCGGCGCCGTGCTCGACGATGTGGGCGACCGCCATGATCGTCTCGACGTTGTTCACCGCGGTCGGGCAGGCGTAGAGCCCCTCGACAGCGGGGAACGGCGGGCGCAGGCGCGGCTGGCCGCGGCGGCCCTCCAGCGCGTCCAGCAGCGCGGTCTCCTCACCGCAGATGTACGCGCCGGCCGCGCGGTGGAGCGTGATGTCGTGGTCGAAGCCCGACCCCTGGATGTCCCGGCCGACCCAGCCCGCCGCGTACGCCTCGGCGAGCGCCTCCTCCAGCCGGATCCCCGACCAGACGTACTCGCCGCGCAGGAAGATGAAGCTGCGCCTGCTGCGCAGCGCATAGCTCGCGACGAGGATCCCCTCGATGAGCTGGAACGGGTCCCGCTCCATCAGCTCCCGGTCCTTGAACGTGCCGGGCTCGCCCTCGTCGGCGTTCACGACCAAGTAGACGGGCTTGCCGGTGCCCTTGGGGCAGAAGCTCCACTTCAACCCGGTCGGGAATCCGGCGCCCCCACGGCCCCGCAGCCCAGAGTCCTTCACCATCTGCTCGACGTCGGCGGGCGCCATCTGGAATGCCCGGCGGAGCCCGTTCATCCCGTCCGAGCGCAGATACCCGTCGAGGGTATGGGCGTCGGCGCGATGAAAACGCTTCGTAAGGACCTTGACCTCAGGCATTCCCGGTCGGCTCCTGTCGTGGCTCGTCCCGCTTTGGCGGGGGGCTCCCCCCAGCCCCCTGGCGGCGGCCACGGCGCACGTCGAGATAGATCGGGGCGATCCCCGGGCCGGCGTCGGAGCTCGGAGGGGCGCCAACGGTGGCGCGAGCCTGGTGCGGCATGGCGCCCTGCTCGTCGGGGCGCCATGGGCCGAGGCCGGCCACCCGGTACTCGATCTCGCGCACGCCAGGCGGGGTGAACCCACGGGTCGGCGGCGGGACCTCCCCGGCGACGATCCGCTCGACCAGCTCGACGGCCTGGGCGGGGGTCATGCACTCGTAGTTCAGGTAGTCCACCGTCACGACCGGCGCGCCGTCGCAGTTGCCGAGGCACTCGGCGTGCTCCAGGGTGATCGCCCCGTCCGGGGTCGTCTGATTGCTCCCCACCCCCAGCCGCTCGCACAGCCGGTCGTAGACCTCTTGGGCGCCGCGCACCTTGCAGCTGAAGTTCGTGCAGACGCTGACGAGGTGGCGCCCGAGCGGTGCGCGCTTGTACATCGTGTAGAAGGTCGAAACCGCCTGGACCTCGGCCTTCGTCAGGCCCAGCAGCTGAGCGCACTCGGCGATGCCGTCGTCGGTCACGTACCCGTCCTGCGCCTGCACCAGGTGGAGCAACGGCAGCAAAGCCGACCGGGCCACGGGATACCGCCCGATCAGCTCTCGAGCCTTCTCGCGCAATTCAGGGGCGAGCACGCAACATCTGGCCTTTCAGGTCAAAGACAGGAGCGCGGTCGGAGGGGCGGAGGAGGGCGGATCGTCTCGGGCGCAGCGTAAAAGGGATCCTGCGGAGCCCGAGACGATCCGCCCGACGCGGTGCCCTGTAGAACGCACGGTCACCTGTCGACCCCGCCCATCACCGGGTCGAGGCTGGCGACGGCGGCGATGACGTCGGCGACCAGCAATCCTCTCGTCATGGTCGGCAGGGTACCGATGTGGACGAAACTGGGATCGCGGACGCGGACGCGGTACGGCTTGTTCGTCCCGGACGACGTGACGTGGTAGCCGAGCTCGCCACGGGGCGACTCGACCGCGGTGTACACCTGGCCCTCGGGGACGGTGAAGCCCTGGGTGACGAGCTTGAAGTGGTGGATCAGGGCTTCCATGGACTGGCCCATGATCTTGCTGATGTACTCCTTGGCGTTGCCGATGCCGTCCGGGCCCAGGGCGAGCTGAGCGGGCCAGGCGATCTTGCGGTCCGCGACCATCACCGGGCCGCCCGGCAGCCGGTCGACCGCCTGGCGGACGATGCTCAGCGACTCACGGAGCTCGGCCATCCGCACGAGGAACCGCCCGTACGCGTCAGCGCTCTCGGCGGTCGGCACGTCGAAGTCGTACTGCTCGAACCCGCAGTAGGGCTGGGCCTTACGGAGGTCGTGGGCGACCCCAGCCGCCCGCAGCATCGGCCCGGTCACGCCGAGGTCGAGGCACTGCTGTGCGCGCAACACGCCCATGCCCGTGTTGCGCTCGATCCAGATGGGGTTCTCGCGCAGCAGGTCGTCGAGCTCGTCGAACCGTTGGGGAAGCTCCCGCAGCAGAACCTCGACCCGCTCGACGAAGTCCTCCGGGACGTCGACGGCCAGGCCGCCCGGGCGGATGTACGCGTGGTTCATCCGCAGGCCGGTGACGAACTCGAAGACGTCGAGGATCGTCTCGCGCTCGCGGAACGCGTAGAGCAGCGCGCTGATCGCGCCGAGCTCCAGCCCGCCGGTCCCGAGCCACACCAGGTGGCTCGAGATCCGGTTGAGCTCCGTCATGATCACGCGGATGACCTGTGCCCGCTCGGGGATGTCGTCGGTGATCCCGAGCAGCTTCTCCACCGCCAGGCAGTAGCCGAGCTCGTTGAACAGCGGCGACAGGTAGTCCATGCGGGTGACGAACGTCACCCCCTGAACCCACGGCCGGTACTCGGCGTTCTTCTCGATGCCCGTGTGGAGGTACCCGATCACCGGCTGGTTGTCGATCACCGTCTCGCCGTCGAGGGTGAGGACCATCCGCAGCACGCCGTGGGTCGAGGGGTGCTGCGGCCCCATGTTGATGACCATGAGGTCGTCCTCGACAGAGTCCGGCAGGTCCTGCCACTCGCCGCCGACGACCGTGAACTCAGCCGGAGTCTTCGCCTGTGCGGGGGTCCAGATGTCGAGATCGCTCATTGGTTCATGGCTCGCTTGTTCGGCTCGGCCAATGCATTCGCGTCTCAATCGTTGCGCAGCCTAGTAATGCCGCTCGTCGGGCGGGGGGACGGTCTTGCCCTTGTACATGACCTCAACGCCGCCGAGCGGGTAGTCCTTGCGGTGCGGGTGGCCCTCCCAGTCGTCCGGCATAAGGATCCGGACGAGGTTCGGGTGACCCTCGAAACGCACGCCGAAGAAGTCGTACGCCTCGCGCTCCATGACGTTCGCGGACGAGTAGACGTCCACCGCGCTCGGCAGGACGGGGTGGTCGTCTGGTGTGTTCACACGGATGCGGAACCGGTGGTTGTGAGCGATCGAGTAGAGGATGTAGTCGATCTCGATGCGGCCGGCGCCCTCGTCCGTCTCGTAGCTCGGCCAGCCGGTCGTCTCCTGGGCGCTCTCGACCCGCGTGCCGCCTGGCCAGTGCACGCCGGACAGGTCGGCGAGCAGCTCGCAGCAGACGTCTGGGTCGTCCCGGCAGAAGGTGAGCAGGTCGACGAGCTGCTCGGGTCCTGCGATCAGCG
This sequence comes from Egibacteraceae bacterium, assembly GCA_050743125.1. GTDB lineage: Bacteria > Actinomycetota > Nitriliruptoria > Euzebyales > Egibacteraceae > JBOGEB01. The sequence goes on along the minus strand of JBOGEB010000003.1, from coordinate 28,523 downwards.
TCAGCTCGCCCCGGAAGCCGAGCGTCTCGAGGGGCGGGAACGCCTCGACGATGTGGTCGCGCAGCGTTACGAGCCGCTCGTCGAGCTGGACGGTGACCGCAGCCTCGAGCAGCTTGGCGTGCTCGCCTCCGGCCATGTCCGGCGTGGCGCTGGCCGGGCCGGCGCCTGGAGGGCGCGTCTCGGTCACCGCCCGACCACCTCTTCCTTTTGCGCCAGGCGCGTGAGCGCAGGCGTCGTCATCGCGGCGGTCTCAGGGCCGACCCAGCCGGTGCGCCGACGGAACTGTTCCATCGATTCACCCTGGCGCGGCCGCTCGACGAACTGCTCGTTGCGGATCTTCTGATGCAGCTTCACGATGCCGTCCATCAGCATCTCTGGACGGGGTGGGCACCCGGGAACGTACATGTCCACCGGGATGATGTGGTCGACGCCCTGCACGATGGCGTAGTTGTTGAACATGCCGCCGCTCGAAGCGCACACGCCCATCGAGATGACCCATTTCGGATCGGCCATCTGGTCGTAGAGATTACGAATCACCGGTCCCATCTTCTGGCTCACCCGGCCGGCGACGATCATGAGGTCGGACTGCCGTGGCGAGCCCCGGAAGACCTCCATCCCGAAACGCGCGAGGTCATAGTGCGCCGCACCCGTCGCCATCATCTCGATCGCGCAACACGCGAGGCCAAAAGTTGCCGGCCACAGCGATCCCGCCCGTGACCAGTTGACGAACTTCTCGACCGACGTGAGCAGGATCCCGCTCGGCAGGTGGGACTCTAGTCCCATTCCAGACCCCCCTTGCGGAGGACGTAGTAGTAGCTTTCAAACAACAAGCCGATGAATACGCTCATCACCGCCAGCCCGTACCATGACAGATCGCGCAGCACGGTCGCCCACGGGTAGAGGAACACCGCCTCGACGTCAAAGATGATGAACAACATCGCGACTAGGTAGAACCTCACCGGGAACCGGCTGCGGCGGACGTCGGTCTCCGGTTCAGGGATGATCCCCGACTCGTACGCCGCGCGTTTGACGGGGTTCGGGTGGTCCGGCCCGAGCTTGCTCGACACGAGCAGCGACACGCTGACGAACCCGGCGGCGAGCACGAAGAGCACCACGACGGGCAGGTATTGCGCGAGCACGAGCGGCTCTCCTTACGCTTCGTGGGATTTTCGGGGGTCATTCGCAAGCTTAGTGCACCGCCCCGGAAGTTCCCGTGGCATTCGGGCGCACCGGTCACGCGGCTGGCGCCGCCGCGGACAGGGCCTTGATCACCCGGTCGGCCAGGTCACGGCTGGGGTGGTTGGTCAGATGCGCCATCAGACGGAAGACGAAGGCCATCACCGACCTGCGCGGCATCCCGTGGACGGTGCAGAAGCGCATGATCGCGGGATGCCCGATCATCCAGACGAACATGCGCCCCAGGGTGTAGTAGCCACCCCATTCCTTGGCGACCCGCTGCTCGTACGTCGCGAGCGGCGCGTCGGAGCGGGCGCGGATGGCGGCGTCGGCGGCGTCGGCGGCGAACGCCGCGGCCTCGATCGCGTAGCTGATCCCCTCGCCGTTGAACGGGTTCACCATCCCCGCGGCGTCGCCGACCAGCAGGACGCCCTTGTAGACGCAGGGCTTGCGGTTGTGGGCCATCGGCAGGCCGGCCCCGCGGGGACGCCCCACCATGGTCTCGCGGGAGATCTCCCATTCCTGTGGGAGGCCAGCGACCCACTCGTCGAGCGTCTTACGGTAGTTGATCCCCCGGAAGTGCGCCGACGTGTTCAGCAGCCCCCAGCCGACGTTCACCAGGTCGTCGCCCAGCGGGAAGAGCCATCCGTAGCCGGGCAGCAGCTCGTCGCCGCGGTACAGCTCCAGGAAGCCCTCCATCATCCGGATCCTCGAGCGGGGGCTGCGGTAGTACGCGCGGACGGCCACGCCCATCGGCCGGCGCTCGTCGCGGTGCAACCCGAGCGTGACCGCGAACCGGGACGAGCCGCCGTCCGCCACCACGACGATCGGGGCGCGGACGACGCCCTGTCCGCCGTCCTGGCGCCGGTAGGCGACGCCGGCGACACGGCGCTCGGCGCTGGACAGGTACACCGGCCCGGTGACCTCGCATCGCTCCCACAGCTGCGCCCCCGCCTTCTGCGCGTGGCGGGCGAGCGTCTCGTCGAGCAGGGCGCGGGTGGCGGTCAACGAATGCGACGGCCAGTCGTCCATCTGCGGCCACGGCAGGTCGAGCGTCACCCCCGCGCCGTACATGCGCAGGCCCCCCTGCCGGGCCCAGCCCGGCACCGCCCCCTCGGCTTCGTTGCGCAGGCCGAGCATGCGCAGCGCCTGCACCGCGCGCGGGGTCAGCCCGTCCCCGCACACCTTCTCGCGCGGGAACGTCTCCTTCTCGATCAGGACCACGTCGTGACCGGCGTCAGCCAGGAGCCGAGCCGCCGCCGAGCCGCCGGGACCGGCACCGACGACGACCGCGTCGGCGTGCGTCACCTCGGCCATGGTGGTCCCCTTCTCGTCGGTATCCACAGGCTCGCGCGCCGCTCACGCCTGCTGTGCCGATCCTCGCGTATCTGGGAGAAGATGCAATCCCCAGGCCAGGGACATGCGGGTTAGGCGCATGCAACATGCATGCTCTTCGTGCTATGCTTCCGTTCATGGGAAAGCCGCTTCAGATCCGTGATGTTCCTGACGAGGTCCATCAAGCGCTGCGCAGGCGGGCCTCCGAGGCCGGACTTTCGCTGTCCGGGTATGCGCTCCGTGTGCTGACGCGCGAGGTGAGCCGCCCGACGCTCAAGGACGTGTTCGCGCGTATAGAGGCGCGAGACGGCGGCGCGAGGGTGACGTTCGAGGATGCGGTCGCCGCCGTCCATGCCGAACGAAGCGACCGCGAGTGACGGTCGTCGATGCCGGTGTCGTGGTCACCGCCCTGTCCGACGACGGTGGTGTTGGACGACAGGTCCGTCAGCGCTTGCTGCGTGACGGCGATCTCCACGCCCCCGAAATGCTCGATGTCGAGGTCACGGCAGCGCTCCGGCGCCTGGTGGTGATCGAGCGCAAGCTGACCATCAAGCGCGCTGAGCAGGCACTGCGCGACTTGATGGACCTGCCGCTCACCCGCTGGTCGCACTTGCCGCTCGTGTGGCGCGCTTGGGGGTTGCGGGAGAACGTCCGTCCGTACGATGGAATGTACGTAGCCCTCACCGAAGCGCTCGGCGCGGTGCTGCTGACCGGCGACGCGACGCTCGCCAGATCACCTGGAGTCCGTTGCCAGGTGGAGGTGCTCAGCGGACCGTGATCGCCGTTGCCCTGCTTGCGCAGGGTTAGCACCGCTATGGCGTAGCCTGTCCGGGTGTCGGCGGATCCTCGGCAACACGTCTCGCCCCGGGCGTTCCTCGGCGGGTTGCTCGTCGTGCTGCTGGTCGGCCTCGTGTGGGCGTTGAACCCGCACGAGGATCCCGATCCTGCGGCGTCCCGACTGGACGTCGCCCAGCCCACACTCGGCCAGACGGCGGCACCCTCATCCAGCCCGCGCCCTGTGCCCACGCCGACGACCCAGGCGGCGGCACTCCTCGCCGCCGCCCCGCTCCCGGAGTCCACGACCCTGCAGGTGCTCGACGCGGGCGGCGGGCGTGAGCGGCGGCGGGCCGCAGTAGCCGCGCTGCAGGCGCTCGGCTACCGGGTCATCTCCACCGGCTCGTCCCGCCAGGACGTCACCCGCACGACGATCTGGTTCACCCGCGGGAACGAGGCGCAGGCACAGGCGCTGCAGGCACGCGATCCCCGCTTCACCGAGATCGAGCCGAACCCAGGCCTCTCCGCGCGGGTCGACCTTCACCTCCTCGTCGGCCCCGACTGGTAGCGAGTTCGTTACGGGTCGCTGGTGGCAGCTCTATCAGCGAAGTGTTCGAGCAGGAGCCGGTGGACGAAGATGTAGCTGCCTCCGCTCTTGTGAAGAAAGCGGCGGTCGACCGCCTCGTCGAGGAAGCGAATGTAGCGCCACGGGGCGTCGCCGTTGCGGACCAGAAAAGCGCGCAAGGCGAGATGCCGCAGGCACGCGATCCCACCGAAGTCCAACCCGAACGCCAGCCCGAAGAGCAACGCCGGACCCAGCCCGAAGGCGAGTCCGCTGCCCAGCGCGCGCCTCAGCCCGACGCTCGGCTCGAAGACCAGGACGAAGAACAGCGCGACCGCCAGCCAGAGGACCAGCCACACGACCAACCCAATCGCGAGGCCGTGGCGCGCTGACCTGTGGACCCCCTCATTGGGGGTTGCGCGCTTGTCGGCAAGCGCGTCGGCCAGCCTGGGAGCCAGTTCGCTTATCAGCTCGCTGACCACCACGGCGCCTACGAAAACGCTCAACGCGAGGCCTCCCAGTTGGTCGACCACCTCGGTGGTGACCCGCAGGCCGACCAGTCCGCCGACCAACCCTATGACCCGTATGCTGAGCCCGGCTCCTGACCGCGACCCTGACCGGTACCTCCTTTCGACCGGCTCAATGGTTGCTCGAGCGCCTTCGACTCCGCCTCCACGGAGCAGCACATAGGCCTGCCCGCCGGCCACGACGACCAGCGCCAAGGCCACCGCGCCGCCCAGCAGGCTCCCGAAGCGCCATGCAACGATCACCCCGACGCCGAGCCCCATGACCGCTCCCATTGCCAACCGCGCCCAGCGAAGCATTCCCAACGGCTGGTAGGCTCGCCCGCCGACCACCGCGACGAGCGCTAAGACCAGCCCGCTGGCCCGTCCGCTGATCAGGGGGAGCCCCAGCCCGCTGATCACCCAGACGAGCAGGCCGCCGACCAGTCCACTCAGGACCGCTGGCAGAAGCGTGACGAGCCGCCGCTGTATCGCAGTAGGCAGCCAGTCGGGTTGCAGACGGTCGAGATCGAACTCGCTTTGGCTGTGGTGGAGCATCGATCGGGCAAGCCGAGCGAGCCAAGCTCGCGCTCGGTCTTCGTCGTAACGAGCGACGAGCGGCCGACGCGCGAACATCCGCTCGATGTACGCCGCAAACAGCCGCGCCCGCCGCCGCTCGAGTGGTCCGGACGCTGCCAAGGCCTCTGCCGCTTTCCCTCTGCCGCCTTTCCCCTCGTACGTCAGCGTCACGATGCTGAGCATGAGCGGGGACTGCACCAGCTCCCACAGGCGGGGATTCGCGTCGAGCGCCGCCCGGACATCGGCAAGTGGGGTGCCCATCGCATCTAAATAGTCACGAACCTGATCGCGCGTCAGCGGATGCAGGACGACCGCATTCTTCAAACCCAGACGCGTGCTCAGGCTCTCATACTCCTCAAGCTCGCTGCACACAACGAGCTTGAGCTTGGGGCGCGCGCACTGGAACTCGTTGATCTTCTTGACACAGTCGGTGCGCGACGGCGTGGCGACCTCGTCCAAACCGTCGAGCAGCGGCAGGACACTGTTCTTATCGACCCAGCGTCTGGCGACTCGCCGGGGCACGTCGTAGCTGTGGTGCAGCTCATCCACCAGCCAGTCGGCAAGCGGCAGCCGTCGCTGCGCCCACGAAACGAGGTTGAAGACCACCGGTATTGGTTGCTCCGCATCGCGCTCAGCGCGGTCAAGCAGGTCACGGGCCAGCTCCAGCAGCGTGGTGGTTCTGCCCGACCCTGGCGGTCCGAGGATGAGCAACCCGCCATCGGTCTCGTCGAAGACCTTGCTGACCGTGGCGCCCGCCTTCAGCGGCTCGGGCTGACGACCGCTTCGCCGGACTTCAACCTGGCCTCGTGGAACAGCCTCGGGCCAGCTGGCCCGCTCCAGCACGCCCTCGATCCAGGTCTGGCGTACCCGCTCGAGCATCTCGACCCTGGCGCGGAGCTGGAGCCGTTTCGCGGCGATGTCTCGTGTGGCTCGGCGCCACCGACGCCACCGCTGCAGGAGCTGGACAACCAACCGCCTCGACGGCCGCCGGCATTGAAGGGAGATACGTGCGCACAACGCGTGCATCAGCCGAAAATATACGGTCAACCCGCATCGTAGGCATCGGCCTACGGATCGTCGACCTCTGGCGGCGGAGCCGTTGCTCAGCTCTCGTCAGTCAAGCCACAGTTGGGTGAGCATTCGGCGGCGACCTGCCGGCGGCTTGGGTTCGCCCATCCTCAGCGATCCGCCGAGAAGAAACGCCAAACCGCCATCGACGTAGCGAGGCAGACCGATCGAACCACTGACCAGGCCCGGCAGCAGCCCGCGTACTACCCGCACCCCCCGGAGGGTTCAACCCCAATCGATGAGATGGCGTTGTTCCACCCGAAGAGCGCGAGGTCGTTGATCCCAGTATCCGGGTTCAAGCAAATACTCGAGCCGCCATAGTTCGGATAGTCATACAGCAGGACCGCGCGAGGCGCATTGTTGAATACCGAGCTGGCCTGATCGTTGGCGGATCCAAGGTTCGGTGTGCCCGGCAAGAAGGGGAACACCCGACCACGATAGGCAAAGCCTTCATACAGGCAGACTCGACCCGAGGGGCAGTTCCACGGGGGCTGGGTGACCGACGGGCCCGCCAGGGCCATCCCAGCGACAAGGGCAATCGCGAGAGCGGCAATCTTCACGACCCCACCCCCCAGCCAGGCCGCACCCCACGGGTCGTCTTGCAGACCCCCCGAATGCCTGGAACCGACCTGAGCATCCTCATTCGCCGCCAATCCTAACCCACCCGGCGATCCACACAATGCTCCCACAATCCACCCGCCCGGATCTCTCAACGGATCTCGGCCCGGACCCGGCCGCATCACCGCCCCTTGAGGCGGGCCCCGGCGAATTTGCCGTTTGGCGAGCACCAGCGTCACGAGGTCGCGTTGCCGGAACCGCCGCCTCGGCTCCTGTCCGAGGGCTACCCGCCCGTCTTGTTCAACCGCAGCTCCCGCCGCCAGCCTCGCTTGCCCGAGGCCCGGCCATCCTCCCTGCTTTCCCGCCGCCGGGTTCACCGCAAGGGTCTGCCTTCCTGCGCAAAGGCAAACGGATGATACCACGCTTGGGGGAACTTGTGATCCCCCTTCAGGGAATCCCGTGCGCTGCCTTGGCCGGGTCAAAGAGCGGGATCGGCAGCGGGAAGACGTACTTGTCGAAGTGCCGGGGTTGCGCTCGCCTCGCGCCTGGAGGGGACGAACCCACTCGGTGAGGGCCGCGCTGTTGAGGACCGCGGTGAGGCAAGGCGCCTCGTCGAGCCTCCAGCTCGCAGCCCAGTACAGCGTGTGACCGATGACGACCCGGGGGTGGCTGATCGTCGCGGCGGCGAGATACATGCCATCTTTGGTGTAGACCACTCGATGAGAGGCTGCCGGCAGCTGATCGGACAGCTTGTGGCGAAAGCCAAGTTGCTCCTCGAGCGTCAGCCGGTCGCTGGAGCGATGGTGGCTGTGGCGGGCTGGGACTGACCGCTACGGGGCGGTCTAATGACCGGCGGCGGCCCTGCCGTCGACCGTTTCACGCGCTCGGCCGGAGCCGCCAAACCCACCAGCCACCGCCCACCCGTCCACGACTCGTCGGGTTGGGGCAAGCCCATGAGCGTTAGTTCCAGAGGTCTTCCCACGTCCGCAACCGGAGCGCTCTGGAGGGTGAAAGGAGACTTTTCAGATCACTCGCTCGTTGCCGCCGTCGATAGGGATTTGCGCCCCGGTCGTGCCGGCGAAGGCATCCGAGCAGAGGGTGGCCACCAGGCGGCCGACCGCCGCGCTGGTGATCTCGGTGTGCAGCAGGTTGCGGCGCTTGTATTGTTCGACGCTGAGGTCATAGTGGCGGGCTCGTTGCGCGAGCAGCTCCTCGGTCCATAGGCCGGTATCGAAGACCGCGTCTGGGTGCACGACGTTGACGCGGATCCGGTCGGCGGCCCACTCCAGCGCGGCAACCCTGGCCAGTTGGGTGACGGCGGCCTTGGACACCGAGTACGGCGCCGCGCCGCGCCCGGGTGCCGGCACGTTCTTGGATGCGATGATCACCACTCGTCCGCCCCGAGGGGACTCCTTGAGCAGCGGGTACGTGTCGCGCAGGAGCACGGCGACGGCGTCGGTGTTGACGGCCATCGTGCGGCGCCACGCGTCCCAATCGAGTGCAGCGACCGGCATGCTGGCGGGGAAGATCCCGGCCGAGGGCACCACGATGTCGATGCCGCCGAAGCGCTCGACGCCGCGACGCACCGCGTCCTTCACGGCCGCCGCGTCGGTGACGTCCACACACTGTCCGAGGTACTCATGGCCCTTGAGCTCGTCGGTGACGGCCGGGTTGACGTCCAGACCGACGACGCTCGCGGCCCCGGCGAGCAGCGCTTCGGCGCAGGCTCGACCGATGCCAGACGCGGCGCCGGTCACCACGGCGACCTCCCCGCTGAATTCGGCAGGCTGGCCGCCACGGCGCAGCTTGGCCTGCTCGAGCTCCCAGTACTCCACGTCGAAGATGTCGGCGGCGGGAAGCGCGTCATATCCGCCGAGCGCCTCACCGTGCTGGATGATCTGCATCGTGTGGGCGTAGATGTCGCGGGCGATGTCCGCGTCCTTCGCGCGGAGGCCAACGGTCAGCATGCCCAGCTCCGGGTCCAGGACCACCCTGGGCGCGGGGTCGAGCATCGTCAGGGATTCGCGAGCGCGATGGGCGTGCTCGGCGAAGTAGCTCCGGTACGCCTCGGCATAACCGGCGAGGTCACGTCCGACGAGAGGTGTCCGCTTGGTGCGGATGACGTGATCGGGAGTCGCCGGTCCTCGGCGTGCGATCGCGGCGAGGTCCGGGCGCGAGACGAACGCCCGCGTCGCGTCGTCGGTGTGTCGGGTGACGATCATCGGCCTCCCCGCGAGCGACGCGATGTCACGACGGATTCGGGCAAGCTCGACCGGCGGGACCGCGACGGCCGGCGGCGGTCGCGTGGCGGACATGGGGGCGTGATCACGCAGGTACTCCTCCGCCTCGGTGACGAGCTGGATGTGCTGGGTGTAGGCCTGTTTCGTGTCCTCGCCGAAGGTGAACAGGCCGTGGTTCATCAGCACCACGCCCACCGTGTCGGCATGCGACTGGAGCGGAAACACCTCCGCGCAGGTACGGGCCAGGTCGAAACCCGGCATCACGTAGGGCACGACGACCACTCGATCGCCGTAGATCTCCCGAACGACCGCCGCCCCGTTCTTCAGATTGGTGACCGCGAGCAGCGCGTCCGCGTGGCTGTGCTGCACCGCCGGATGCGGCAACGCCGCGTGCAGCAGTGTTTCGACGCTGGGGTCGGGTGCGGCGGCATCGAGCAAGGCAGCGCGCAGCTCGTTCATCATCTGTCGATCGGAGAGCCGCTGGAGGGTGAGCAGCTCTCGGAGGCGCTCCATCCGCAGCGCGGGGAACCCCGCCGCTTCGATGGTGGCCAGGTCCCAACCGCTGCCCTTGACGTACAACACCTCGACGAGCCGGCCGGTCACGTCAGCGACCGTGGTCTTTGTTGACGTGTTCCCACCGCCGTGGAGCACGAGCGTCGGCTCCGAACCGATCAGCCGCGACCCGTAGACACAGGCGCCCAACACACCCTGTCCTTCGACCGCGTCGGCGTCGCTCCAACGGTTTTCCATAGCACCTAGTCCTATCGGGAGAGCGATGTGCACCAGGCAGACGCTGAGGGGGTATGGCACGTCCGGACGTATCCAGCCGAACATGCACATCCGCTACGGAGAGAGCCGGGGACGGGAGTCGAACCCGTGACCTGCGCATTACGAGTGCGCCGCTCTGCCGACTGAGCTACCCCGGCGTGCCGTCGCCGACCGCTCGAAGCGCGTCTGTCTACGCCCGTCAACAAGCCGGCTGGACCCGGGAAGGGTAGCAGGGCTGTGCTGGTCTCTCGAAGGGCCCAAGAGCGTAGTGCGTCTGCTCCAGACTCAGCGGCTCATTGTGGCGGGCGCGCTCAACGGCCTGTGTGGCGACGAGCCAGCTGCCCAGCCCAATACCACCCGCTCGCGTCTCCGAACTCATCATCTGTATGGACTCCACGCACAGATCCGCGCTCGGACGATCCGCCCTCGCGGGTGTCGTGACCGCCGCAGCTGCGATCGCTGTCGGGGAGCTGGTCGCCGGCGTCGTTCCCGGCGCCCGGTCACTCGTGGTCGCGGTGGGCGACCAGGTCATCGACCTGGTGCCGTCGGGAGCGAAGGAGTTCGCGGTCGCGGCCTTCGGAACCAACGACAAGACGGCGCTGCTGGTGGGAATCGGCGTCCTGCTCACGGGCTTCGCGGCCGTCATCGGCCTGGCAGCGGCGCGCCGCTTCTCGCTCGGCGCCGGAGGCGTCGTCATCTTCGGGCTCATTGGCATCGCCGCCGCAGCCAATCAGACGTTCGGCGCCTCCGTCGGCGTCGCGATCCTTCCTGGGCTGGTGGCCACGGCCGCCGGCGTGGCCGCGCTTCGTTATCTCCTGGCGCCCCTGACACCGCCGTCCGCGTCGCCGACCGGACGCAAGTCCGACCGGCGGGGCTTCCTGCGCGCCGCTGGCGTCGTCACGGCGCTCGCCGCCGCTGCCGGGACGTCGGGGCGCCTGCTGCAACGGCGTATGAGCGCCGTCGCCAGCCGCGCCAAGGTCGTGCTGCCGTCGCCGGTCCGCCGGCTCCCACCGATCCCTGCCGCCGTCACGGTAGACGCCGAGGGCATACATCCGTTCGTGACCCCCAACGCCGAGTTCTACCGCATCGACACCGCGTTGCAGGTTCCGAGCGTCCCCGTCGAGAGCTACCGCCTGCGGGTGACCGGGATGGTCGACAACCCGCTCGAGCTCTCTTTCGCCGAGCTGGCGGCCATGGAGCTGATCGAGACCGACGTCACCCTCGCGTGCGTCTCCAACGAGGTCGGCGGCCGGCTCGTGGGCAACGCGCGCTGGCTCGGCGTCCGGATGTCCGACGTCCTGGAGCGGGCTGGCCTGCAGAAGGGGGCGACGCAGATCGTCGGGCGGTCGGTGGACGGGTACACCTGCGGGTTTCCCGTCGAGGCCGGCCTCGACGGTCGTGACGCGATCATCGCGATCGGCATGAACGGCGAGCCGCTGCCGCTCGAGCACGGCTTCCCCGCCCGGCTCGTCACCCCTGGCCTGTACGGGTACGTCTCGGCCACGAAGTGGCTGTCCGAGATCGAGCTCACCACCTTTGACGCCTTTGACCAATATTGGGTGCGGCGCGGCTGGGCTGAGCAAGCGCCGATCAAGACCCAGTCGCGGATCGACGTGCCACGCGGTTTCATGCAGCTGCGGCCCGGCAGGGTGGCGGTGGCAGGAGTGGCCTGGGCGCAGACCCGCGGGATCGAGCGGGTTGAGGTCCAGGTCGACGACGGACCGTGGGCTCAGGCGCGCCTGGCCGAGGAGCTGGGCGTCATGACCTGGCGCCAGTGGCAATACGAATGGGACGCCACGCCGGGTCTGCACCAGCTGCGGGTCCGGGCCACCGACGCGACCGGTCAGACGCAGGAGGAGAAGCGGCTCCCTCCATTTCCCGACGGCGCGACCGGCTGGCACAGCGTCAGCGTGACCGTCACCCCGGGCTGAGCGGCAGCGGACTCGAGGATCCGACCAAGCCGTCACGGTCACGGTCGCGAACAACCTTCGACCCCGGTAGTAGGGGTACCGCTGATAGGGGACCGCCGTGGGACGCGGACTCCATACGAAGGGAGCACCATGAGAAGCCTGATCCAATCCTGGCTGTCCGCGCCGGTCGTAGCCCTCGCGCTCTTGGCCGCCGCCTGCGGCGGTGGGGGCGGTGGCGGAGCGACGGCACCCGGAAGCCCGGAGCCCGGAGCCCCGGGGGGTGGCGGGGCCACGACGGCCGCCATCGACACGAAGTGCCAGGTTGAGCTCCCAGGCACGGGCCCGGGCAGCGCAGAGGGCATGGCCGTCGATCCCGTCGCCACCGCCGCCTCGAACAACCCGGCCCTGTCCACCCTCGTCACGGCCGTCAAGGAAGCCGGCCTGGTCGACACGCTCAACGGCCTCGACGCCGCGACGGTGTTCGCGCCGACCAACGACGCGTTCGCCAAGATCCCCCCGGACACCCTCAACGCCGTCCTCGCAGACAAGGCGAAGCTGACCAGCATCCTCACCCTGCACGTCATCTCAGGGCAGAAGCTGGACGCTGAGGGGCTTGCCGGCATGGACAGCGTGCCGACCGTCAACGGTGAGAAGATCACCCTGGCCGCAGAGGGCGGAGCCCTCTCGGTGAACGGCCAAGCGAAGGTCATCTGCCCGAACGTGAAGACCGCGAACGCCACGGTGCAGATCATCGACACCGTGCTGATGCCCAAGAGCTAAAGCGCACCATGCCGTAGGAGAGGCGGCGCTCCCCCCGCGCTCGACCGGGTGGGGGCGCCGCCTTTGCCCTTTCCCTGAGCGCGCTCGGGTCAACAGACGGTCTGGCCCGAGACGTCCGGAGGCACGGACGTCTCGGGCCAGCCAAGAGGGCCGAGGCGCGGACAGGACTCCCGCGGCAGGTGCCCCTGATTCGGGGGAGCTACTCAAGCCGTGTCCGACGCCTTGGCCGGAGGGGCCGCCCGCCCCCGACGCGGCCCTCGATTATTGATCCTGTCAGGACCGATCCGCCCCTCCAAGAGCCAGTTCGGGTGGTTTTGACATGGCCCGAAGGGGCCATGTCGGCCCCTCCGGAAGTTCATGGTCCACTCGGGAACCCGTCGGGTTCCTGAGCAGGAGACTCCCGTCCCGCTGCCGAACTCTCCGAGCACAACCACGGGCAATTCGTTGCGAGAAGGACGGCAGGGACGCAAGTGGGCAAGGTGATACGAGGCGGCCAAGCAGGGCTCACCTGGGGAAGGGTGGTGCGGTCGCCAGGGCCGCGCCCGAGCGAGGCGGCGGCGGACCGCCTGCGTGAAGTGTTCCACACGCGGATCCAGGAGCGTCGGCGGGCTCTGGATGCGGAGTTCGCGGTAGTCGAGGCCCTACTCCGTATGGGCGAGCTAGACGCAGCCTCGCATGCGCTGGAGGATCAGCGCCTGGCGTTGCGGGCGCTCAGCACGGACCTCAAGGCAGTGATCGCTGACGCCACCGCCGAGCAGGTGCTCAACGTCTGGCGAAGCCTTCCCGTGACGGCGGGCGCGAGCCGTAGCCAAGGGAACCTCTCAGGGAGCCGTGGTCCAACGGGCCGCCCAGGAAGTCGTCCGCGGCTCGCGCTCGCGCTCGTGGCGGCGATGCTTGGGCTCGTCCTGGTGCCAGGCCTGCGGGAGCAGCCGTTGCGCATGTTCTCGGCCCGCGAGTCCCGCCAGACCCACGAGGAGCGCGCAGCCTGGTCGGAGATACACGCCGCCCGCGCGCGGCTCGCGACCTTGGCGCCGGCCCAAGCCGACGCGGAGGAGGTCACTTCGGAGACCCGCGCTGTGCACGACCGGATTCTGTCGCTTCCTGACACCGCGCTCGCGAGCAAGGCACTGCGATCCGAGATCCGCGGACTGCTCGCCGAGCAGTCCGGCGCGCTGCAGGACCTGCAGGGCAACCACCAGGATGCGAAGAGTCTCCTCGCCGAGGTGCGCGCGCTGTCAGCCAGCCTTGGCCTCGGTCTGCCAGAGCCGCCGGTCCAGCCGCCGGTCCAGCCGCCGGTGCTCAAGCACGAGCTCGTGCCTCCTCCAGTGCTGGAGCAGACACCGACCCAGCAACCCCTGCCAGCGAAACTCGCACCCGAGCGGCCCGTGCCGGATCTGCCCCTGCATGAGCAGCCCGCTGCGTCGGCCAGGGACGCCAAGGACCGAGTTGTCCCCGTCCGGCCCGACCCGGGAAGCCTCGACGTGCGTCGGGCCGGTCACGCACCCCGCGCGCCGAGCGCGCCGACGACCGGCCTGCAGCCGTAAGGGTTGCGAGGGACGCAAAGGGTGCCCGGCAGGGGCATGGGTTGCGTGGGAGTGGGACGACGCATGCGTCCGACATCCTGGCCACAAACGCGCCGGCCTCACGCCGGCAAGCCGCCACAGCTTCGACAGGACCCTCTCCCCCGCGCTCCGCGGAGCGTTTCCCGCGACCGACGCTACACTGCCCGTTGATCGCCGTTTGTTCACGCTGGCGTTTGTTCACGCTGGCGGTGGGAAAGGACGCAGTCGATGGCAAGGCGCCTCCTCGGCGTTATGCTGCTGCTCGTCGTGCTCTGCGCGCTGGGGCCGGTCGGCATCGCCACCGCTGCGGAGCCAGGGGCGAGCGGGGGCGCAGGGGAGCACGCGCCGTTGCCGGGCATCGACGAGATCGGGTCACGCACCGACATCGCCAAGCAATACCTCCCCGAGCCCTACCAGGAGCCGTCCTGGTTCCAGTGGGCGCTGTTCCCCTTGCTGATCGTCGGGGTCCTCGCGACGCTCGCGGTCTTGTTCGCCTACCTCGTCTGGCAGCCGAGGTTCGCCGGCGAGCAGAAGACGAAGAAGCGCAGGCGGTGACCGCGACGGGGCGCGTGCCGGCCGTCCCGCCACGCCTCGAGCCGCTCGCCGACTGGGATCTGGCTGCTGTCGTCGGTTGGCGGGTCGCGTCCCTCAGCACGGTTTCGACGACGCCAGCCGAGGTCGATGCGTTGCGTCGTGAACTCTCCGTGACCGTGCAGCGGGCGGACCAGCTCGCGCGCAAGGCGACGGGGATGGGCCAGTACCTGCCGGCGGCGACCTTCCGGGTCGTGGGGCGGCGTGCCTGGATCGAGGCGAACATCCAGAGCCTGGCCTCGCTCGTCGACCCGCTGACCGAGCAGCTCATCGGACGGTCCAACCTCCCCCGCCAGATGTCCCGCACGGCGCTCGGAGTCCAGTTGGGGGTGGTGTTGGGCTACCTTGCGACGAAGGTGCTCGGCCAGTACGAGCTGTTCCTGCCCGGCGGCGAGACGCCAGGGCGCCTGACGCTCGTGGGGCCGAACCTCCTGGAGGTCGAGCGGACCCTCTTACCCGAGACCGGCGTATCGGCAGACGAGTTCCGGCTCGGCGTATGCCTGCACGAGATCGCACACCGGCTCCAGTTCGAGGCCGTGCCCTGGCTCAGGCCGTACCTCCGCAGGCTGATCGACGAGTACCTCGGCGACACCCGTATCGACCCGGAGCGGGTGCGTGCGGTGATGAGCGGGCTCGGTGAGCTGCTGCGCGATCCGGCCCGGCTGGCGGACCCGCAGCGGCTGCTCGAGATCGTGCTTACCCCGACGCAGACGAACCTCATCCGCCGTGCCCAAGCGCTCATGTCGCTGCTCGAGGGCCACGGCAACGTCGTCATGGACTGGGGCGCCGAGGTCGCGCGCGCCGAGGGAGCCCCCCTGATCGACCCGTCGCGTGTCCGGACTGTCCTGAACCAGCGCCGCTCCAGCGCTGCGGACCGCGCGCTGCGGACGGCGCTGGGGTTGTCGATGAAAGCTGAGCAGTACCGCGTCGGCGAGCGCTTCATCCTTCAGGTCGTCGAGCGCCACGGGCGGCAGATCCTCGACCGTGTCTGGGAGGGTCCGGACCGCATCCCGACGACCGACGAGCTCGAGCACCCCGACCAGTGGGCAGCCAGAATGACCACGCCGGTCTGACGTTGTCGCCGTGAGGGAGGGCTGGTTCGGTGCGCTGGAGCATGCTGACACGAGCCGCGGCAAGCTCGTCCGCGACAAGATCCCGCAGATCCTCCGCTCGCGTCGCCTCGACCCGCTGGTGCGGGTTGCCGACTGCCGGGAGTATCGCGACCTGCTACGCGCCAAGCTGAGCGAGGAGGGGCGTAGACGCCGGGCGGCTAGAAGCACTGCGGGCAACAAAAGCTGTCAAATGCGGCGGGTTCGCCGAGCGGATCGTCTGGCACGGCAACCCTGACAGGCTGCCGGCACTGGCGAGGCCAGATGCTGTTCCGGCGCCGGGGAGAAGCCCGGCCCGCTGACCCAGGGCGGTGATCTCTTCTGCGGAGATGCCGTGTTGGGCGGGACGACCGAGGCTGGGCGGTGGTCACGACCGGCGGTACTCGAGCCACTCCGCAGCCGCCGCTGCCAGTTGCTTCTTCCATGCTTGAGGATCGGCTTGCGCGATCTCCTCCCACAGGCGGGAGTTCGCCTTCGCGAAGGTGTCGATGGCCTCTTCGGAAGTGGAGCTCCACGAGGGGACTTGCCGTGCCCACGCCTCGGCTTCCTCCGCGGTCTGGCCTGCGGCCATCAACCTGAGAACGAGGCAGGCCGGGTCGATCCAGGCGGCCCCGCGCGTCGGCCAGGCCCAGTCGACGATGCGCGCCGCGCCGTTGACCAGAACGTTGTGGGGGTTGAGGTCGGTGTGCAGCAGACGGTCGCCGCGCAACAGCTCCAACGCTGATGCGTCGTCCACGTAGTCGGCCCAGCGTTGCTCGGCCCGTTTCAGCGGGAGATCAGGGGCCGGGATCTGTCCGAGCAGCCGCATGGCCTGGACAACTTTCGGAAGGTCTCGCGATCCGGGCGCATAGTCCGCATGCCGGCCTTCGACGTACTCGAAACCCAGCACGTCCCACCCGTCGGTCTGCACACGCCACAGCAGCCGTGGGGCGACGTCGAGAACCCACGGGTTGATCATCGCCTCCATCTGCTGCGTCCAGACTCGTGGATGATCGCTGCGCAGGCCCTTGACGAAGACTTTCTCCGTGCGCGTGTGCAGGAACGCGGCGGCCTCGCAGTTGAGGCCTTCCGAAGCCGTCTGTGCGTTCAGCACGGGGCCGATCCGCGACTCGATGCCGCTGCGGACGCCTTCGGGGAGGTCGTCCCAGTCGACACGCAGCACGGTGTTCCTCCGTTGGCTGTCCAAGCGGGGCGCTGCTAGTAGGGGTTGTCGTCGCCAGCGTTGCAGCTACACCTCGACGACTCGACCAGCTCGTCCAGGTCCGTCACGAACTCGATCTCGTCACTGTCGATGCGACGGGTCTCGATCTTCACGGGAACGGGTGCCATGCGGCGCCACCTCCTCTCAGTGCTGGCAGTAGGCGGACAGTGGCGCCTTCGCCTTGCGGTACAGCGTGACCAGCGGCATGCACGTGCCGCACGTGCCGCTCAGCGTGCAACCGGTGCAGCCCCCTTGGCGAAGCAGCAGGGAGTCGGCGATACCGCCGAGGCGGCGCAGCCCTTCGACTCCTTCGGTCATCAGCGGAATGTGTGGGTCACGGCCGACCTTGCAGATGCTGGCCATGCCGTGCGGGTCGACGTGGAAGAACGTGTGGCCAGCGTTGCAGCCGGTGAACGGCTTGCGTTTGCGCAGATGCTCGACCGACTGGGCGGGCAGGCTCTCAGCGCCGCCGTAGATGGTCGGCGCCATGTTGGAGAAGACGTGGTGGCCCAGCCCGTGGCGCTCGGCCAGGGCGATCATGTCATCGACCTGGTGGGCGTTGTGCCGTGTCACGATCAGGTTGAGGCTCAGCGGCAGACCGGCTTCGTGCGCGGCCGCCAGGCCTTTGGTGAACGCCTTGAAGGACCCCGGTCGCCGGGTGAGGCCGTCGTAGCTGTCGGCGGTGGCGCCGTAGACGCTGAGCGTCACGCGGTACGGGCGACGTGTCGTGAGCAGATCGAGGATCTGGGGCCTGTACAGCCGGGAGCCGTTCGAAGAGATGCTGATCATCATGCCGAACTCGTACGCCAGGCCGTACACCTCGGTGAACAGCTTGTCGATCAACGGCTCTCCACCCGTGAGCTGGAGCCACAGCACTCCCGCGTCGCGGATGACGTGCAGCAACCGCTCCCTATCCGGCCAGGCCAGTCCCTCGAACTTCTTCAGGCCGAGGTAGCAGTGCTCGCAGTCGTAGTTGCAGCCGAGGTTGAGCTCATAGGAGGCTCGTCCGTACCCGTGGAGGGACCGGGTCCGGACGATGACCGCCTCGCTCACCGGCCGCCCGGCGACGTCGAGATCCCAACAGCGGCGCACGGCGTGGACCAACCATGCCGGGCAGACGTCACCGGCTGCGGCAGCTTGCTCAAGCTCCTGGTACTTGCGGTGAGGGATCTTCAGCCCTGCGGGGCTGCCTGGGCGCAGCACGAGGTAGTCGTCCAGGAAGGGGCTGGCGATGAGTTCGTGCATGTCGATCCTTGATCTCTTTGGAACCGGGGTGGGGCGAGGATTGGTTACCTCGCCCCACCCCGGCAGGCTTTCACGTCTTCATGCGCGTCCACCGCGCCTTCCAATCGAAGCCCTCGCGAAAGAACGTCAGTTGATAGCTGTGGCAGCCAGTCGCTCGACTCGTTAGGCAAGAGACGGCCTGGGGCTTGCTTGCCTCCGAATACGTCAAGCGCACCGGCTTGTGGCAGCACGGCGAGAACGTCAACAGTTCGCGCTCGCTGGCGATTGCGTCGGTGACGATTGCGTCGGTCATCGGCGCTCCGGACGACGCCAGTAGGCGAACGGGTAGCCGTCCCCCAGGTGGAAGTCCAGGAGGGCGTATTCGGCGTTGCAGCACGGCGACCACGTGATCCACTCCTGGCCCCTCCGTAGTTCGGCCGCTGCGAGTCGTGACTCCAAGAGTTCGCCGCCCTTTCACGCCGATGGTCATTGGCGCCTTGTCTGACCTCGATACCGTAAGGGGCAAACGCTGCCTGGACTCGAACTTCTGGCTCGGGTGAGCCGCCAGGCTGGGCATCAGTCAGAGAAGACCGATCCTTGCCGCCAACTTCCGTACGTCCGGCAGATAAGACGGTCGGGCTCGTTTCACCAGGCCGCGTACCAGATCCCGAGCAAGCGCGTTGTATCGAATGTCCTCCGGTGACAGCCGTTCTGCGCTGAACAGGTGAAGCAGGACGGCCGGATCCTCGCGTCGCTGGTCGTAGCAGCGGGCAAGCTCGAGATAGAACGTCATCTGGCGTTCGATGGACGGCAAGCGGGATACGTCCACGTCATCGGCGAGCCGCAGCGCCTCGGACGCCTCACCCGCCTCCATTTCGACGCTGATACTGTGCATACCGACGTTCGTGGGCCCAAAGACGGTCCAGCAGACGTTGCCCTCTCCAGTCACCCTGGCGGCGGGAAGCGCCTTGTCCCGCAGTCGCTCGCGAGCTGTCCACGCGTCTCCCCTTCGGACCGCGGCGATCGCCGCGACCAGGTGCAGCGCGCCGAACATTGCCAGGGACACTGTTGACGAGTCAGAGAGGTGAGGCTCGAGTTCCTCTACCGCCCGGGTCGCGACTTCCTCGGCACCCTCGGGCTCGTTGTCGGCGATCAGGGCGTGTCCGAGGTTCCACCGAGCCGCTGTGATAAGGAGTGGGTCGTCGGCCTCCTCGGCTGCCGTCGTGCCCCGGTCCGCGGCGAGTAGGCACAGATCCATCCGCCCGATGCGTTTACAGAAGGATCGGACGAGGAAGTAGAGGTGGGCAGCGGTCCGGAACGCTTCTCTCCGGTGCGCCGCTTGGTCCTGGCCGCGCAACGCCCGCAAGGGCAGTTGCACATCTTGAACGAGGTCTGGCAGCACTCGTCCGAGTTCGGTATAGCGGCTGGGGGACGACTGCCACGTCGTCCATGCGTCCTCCACACGGCGGCGGAGGTCGCCTGGATCGGGCGGTGCCTCATGCTCCTCGGGCGACCGGTAACCCAGAAGTGCGGCGTGCATCGCCGCGCTTGAGGGGTGCCCTCGGCTGGTGTCGTCACAAACCGGCTCTCCCAGCAAGGTGGACGTCGGCACTCCCAAAATCTTTGCGATCCGATGTAGGAGGTTGATCGTCGGCGTCTTCAGCCCTCGCTCGATCTGTGACAGGTAGTCGGCCGAGATGCCCGCGAGCCCAGCCACCACCACCTGGGTCTTGTGCTTGGCGTCCCTGTAGAACCTGATGCGTTCGCCGATGGGGATCTCTGGGGACGAACTCACAGCCCACCTCCGCGGCGCAAAGACCGGTTCGCCGACGGAACCCACGCTAGACGAAGGGCGGCAGACGGAAAACCCGCCTGCCGAGGGCTCGGTCCTGGCAGAGTGGCGCGGTGTGGAGCGGCATCCAGACGGCAGCTCGGCCGATGCGAGGCTCGTCCTGTGGGACGTCGACCACACCCTGATCGCCACCCGTGGGGTCGGTCGGGAGATCTACGCGTCGGCTTTCGCGCGCGTGTTCGGGCGCCCGATGGAGCGGCAGGCGCCGTTGTCCGGCCGCACCGAAACCGACATCTTCCGCGACACCGCGCGGCTTCACGGGATCGAGCCCTCCGGTGAGCACATGGGACGTTTCTTCGACGAGTTGGCCAGGGGCTATGTCGACAGAGCCGCCGCGCTGATGCAGCGTGGGCAGGCGCTGCCTGGAGCAGCGGACGCGCTGAGCGCTCTGGCGCAGCTGCCGGGCGTCGTCCAGACGGTGCTTACGGGCAACATCCGGCCTGTCGCCGTCACCAAGCTCGCCACGTTCGGGTTGGCGGACCACATCGATTTCGACGTGGGCGCCTACGGCTCGGACGGCTCCGATCGAGGCGCCCTGGTATCAGTGGCACGCGACCGTGCCAAGAACGCGTACGGCAAGTCGTTTCCCCCCCAAGACACCGTGCTCATCGGGGACACTCCCAACGACGTCCGGGCTGGGTTGCGCGGGGGCGTGCGTGTGGTTGCCGTGGCCTCGGGCCGCAGCTGCGCTGACGAGCTCCGCGGCGCCGGCGCCGATGTCGTCCTGCCCGACTTGACCGACCTGGAGCTCCTGCTTCGCCACATCCAAGGTTGACCAGGGACGGTGTGTCGACTGGCTGCTCATATGTCGAAGTCGGTCGACACAGTCAGTGTGGGTCACCCGTCGCCCAGTGCTGATCTGCCGCTCTGGAGCCCTGTTGCCGTGCGTTGAAGGCATTCCGCAGTGGGCCGCGCCGCCAGCTCCTGGCCGCACGGACGAGCCTCGGCTGCGCGACCTCCATCAAGCTCGCTCAACCTAGACGTACGATGCCGTACAAGAGTGGACGTTAGCGAAATTCACGGCAAGCCGGACATCTTTGCCGCCCGCGACGAGAGTCTCGGCCGCTGCAGATCATGGCTGTCGCCGTGGGGGGAAGGTCGGTTCGGTGCGCTGGAGCATGCTTGTATGAGCCGGGGCAAGCTCGTCCGCGACAAGATCCCGCAGATCATCCGCTCGCGTGGCGCTGATCCGTTAGTGCGGGTTGCCGAGCGTGGGGAGTATCGCGACCTGCTGCGCGCCAAGCTGACCGAGGAGGTCACCGAGTTCCTGGACTCCGACGACCCGGAGGAGCTGGCGGACATCCTCGAGGTGGTGCTCACCCTTGCCAGCGAGCTGGGCGTAGACGCCGCGCGGCTGGAAGCGCTGCGGGCAACGAAAGCCGCCGAGCGTGGCGGGTTCGCTCAGCGGATCGTCTGGCATGGCAACCGAGAGGCCATAGCGTCCCGGTGACTCTGCCAAGGGTCTCTGCCAAGGGTCTCAGGCGAGGTTGGCGAGGAGGGCCTGACAGGCCGCGGGCACTGGTGAGAGCAGCTGCTGTTCCGGCGTCACAACAAACCCGGCAAGCCCACCCAGGGCGGTGATCTCTTCCGTGGAGATGCCGCGTTGGAAGGTGCCCTTGCCTTCGCTGGACCAGTAGCCGTCGTGGTGCGACTGCCAGCTCGCGGCTTCGGCTCGGCGGTCGATGTCCTGGGGGGAGCGGGTGACCACGAGCAGCCACCCGCCTGGGCGCACGAACCGCGCCACATGCTGCAGGGCCTTGATTCGCTCCCACGGGTTCGGGAGCACGTTGAGCACGAATACGCTGGTGGCCAGGTCGAACTGGCGCTGGGGTTCCTCCTGCCAGCCGAAGCCCGGATGCGGGTCCCACCCCTCGGCGTCCAAGCCACAGTCGCGGTAGAAACGGACATCGGCGCCGCGACCGCAGCCGTGGTCCAGCACGGAGGTGACCTCGAGCTTCGGGGCCAGCACCTCAGCGACGGCACGAGCGAAGGGCGAGGGGCCGTTGCGGCTCATCGCCGTCTTGTGCGGCTGGTAGCCCTCCCGCCCGCCTCTTGCGGTTCTGACGGCAGGACTGGAGCAGAGGGAATCGAACAGGGTGTCCTGTCGCACGCTGGCCCTGAGGGTCACCGGTAGATCGACGAGCAGGGCGGAGTGATCAGTGAACGCGGTCTCGCTAAGGGCTTGGAGCTAAATAATGTTTATAAACAGAGCTAGCCTCTACGCTGCGCTGTGTGGTCGTGGACGAACAGATGCTGGCGCGCAAGTTCGCCGGGTTGTGGCCGTATCTGGACGAGCGGCAGCGGCGGTTGTGGCTGGGCGTGGAGGCACGACAGATCGGCCATGGCGGTATCTCGGCGGTCGCCCGTGCGGCAGGGGTGTCCTGGCCGACGGTGAGCAAAGCGGTCAAAGAACTCGATCAGCCCAGCGAACCGGAGTTGGTGGTAGGACGGGCCCGCCGCCCGGGCGGGGGACGCAAGCCGCTTTCGGTGCGGGATCCGGGGCTGGTCCCCGCGCTGGAAGCGCTGATCGATCCTGACACGCGTGGCGATCCGGGCTCGCCGTTGCGGTGGACGTGCAAGTCCACCCGCCGACTGGCAGACGAACTGACTGCCCAGGGGCATCCGGTCAGCCACTCCACCGTAGGCGATCTGCTGCACGGAATGGGCTACAGCCTGCAAGCCAACGCCAAGACCCGCGAGGGCAACCAGCACCCGGACCATGACGTCCAGTTCGCCTACCTGTCCGACCAAGCAGCCGCCTTCTTGGACGCCGGCGACCCGGTGGTCTCGGTCGACGCCAAGAAAAACGAGCTGGCCGGTGACTACAAGAACAACGGACGGCAATGGCAGCCGGAAAGCGAACCGGTCGAGGTCAACACCCACGACTTCCCCGGCGAGGCAGGCAAGGCGATCCCCTACGGGATCTACGACATCGCCGCGAACACCGGCTGGGTAGCTGTCGGCACCGACCACGACACCGCCAGCTTCGCCGTAGCCACCCTGCGCCGCTGGTGGGACGGCGTCGGCAAGACGGTCTACCCGCACGCGAGGCGGCTTTTGATCTGCGCCGACGGCGGCGGCTCGAACAGCTAGCGAGCTCGGCTGTGGAAAGCCGAGCTCGCCGACTTCGGCCACGACGCTGGCCTGGAGATCACCTGCTGCCACCTGCCACCAGGCACCTCGAAGTGGAACAAAATCGAGCATCGGCTGTTCGCTCACATCTCGATGAACTGGCGGGGACGGCCGCTTGTCAGTCACGAGGTCGTCGTCGAGCTCATCGCAGCGACGACTACCCGTACCGGGCTGAGGGTCCACGCCGAACTGGACGAGGGCGTCTACCCCACCGGCGTCAAGGTCAGCGACGAACAGATGGCCGCCCTCCCGCTCGTCAAGCACGCCTTCCACGGCGAGTGGAACTACACCCTGTGCCCCCAACCCAACCCCTAAACCACAACCTTGTTATGCTCCAAGCCCTAACGCGCGCTGAGTGGTCGTAGGCCACGGCCGCCGACGAGCGCAGGTAGCCGGGCAGCAGCGCGAGGTCGCAGCGGAACTCTGAGTAGGTGTCTGAAAACTGGTTTGGGGGGTCGCGTCGCGTCGGGTTCCGCTCGCGAAGAGCCGTTTAGGTCGGAGCCTCTTTCCGGGACGCGACGCGACCGTCTTGTCAGGCTATCGCCGTATGTTCCTTAAAGGGTGGGTGGGTGGGGGAGGTTGGTGCGGTCGGCGATTTCGGCGGCCAGGGGCTGGGGGAGTCCCCCACACGAGGCCGCCGAAATCGCGCTCCGCTTCGCTTCGCCCACGGGGCAACGCCGCGTTCTCAGACACGCTCTGAGCTCTTCCCCCGCACTTTCCGGCTGAACGAGTACTGGATCGGCGCCGGTTCGGCGGTGCAGTCGACCAGGCCGGTCTCGGCGAGTAGCGCGCCGAAGGGTGCCCGGTCGATTTCGGCGTTGAATATGCTGGGCCTGCCGTCATACCGTCCGTCCTCGGGCCGGGGAGCGAGGTTGAAATCACCGATGACGAGCACGGGCCGGCCGTCCTCCGCTTCGACGAGCCGGCGGAGCCTGGCTAGCTGGTCAGCCCGTGTGGCTTGCGCATAGGCGTCGAGGTAGGTGTTAAACACCACCAGCCAGCCCAGCTCGATCCGCTGCGTGACATCCTCGAGCCGGCTCGCCGGTGGCAGCGTCCGGCGTTCGCCAATCCACGTGAACAGCCGACTATCCCCGCCGACGGTCCGGAAACCCTCGAGCGGGAGAGGCTCACGGTTGGCGGGCTTCCAGGGTTCCTGCGCGACCAGCACGTCGATGCGCTGCTGTCGCAGCCAGGCGGTCAGGCGTGCACGGGCGGCGGGATTGCCGAGCCGCTTGTTGAGGTTGATCGAGGCCAGCCGAACCGTTGGTTTTCCTTCACCCCGCTGGTGGACCGGAAGACAGCGTGACCACCAGGGTCATCTACCTGGACAACCAAGCGACCACACCGCTGGACCCCCGCGTGCTCGACGCGATGCTGCCCTACCTCACCGAGGTCTACGGCAACCCCTCCAGCCTCCACTCCCACGGTCGGCAGGCGGCTGAGGCTGTGCACGCCGCCCGCCGGCAGGTGCAGGCGCTCATTGGAGCGGCGCACGAGTCTGAGATCGTGTTCACCTCCGGCGCCACCGAAAGCAACCACCTCGCTCTCATCGGTGTGGCGGTTGCCAACCGCGACCGGGGCGAGCACATCGTCGTCACCGCTATCGAGCACAAGTCGGTGCTCTCCACGTGTGAACAGCTCACCCGAGCTGGTTTCGCAGTGGCCAGTGTCCTCAGTGTGGCAGGACGGCCCGTCGACCCGGCGGCATTGAGTGTGCCCTCACCGCGAAGCGTGCTCGTGTCGGTCATGCACGCCAACAGCGAGATCGGCCCCCTCCAGCCGCTGGCCGATATCGCCGCCATCACCGGCACCCGTGGTGTCCTACTGCACACCGACGCCGCCCAAAGCATCGGCACCATCAGCCTCCAGGTCGACCTCCCCTTGGTCCAGGAACTCCCAGACCCGGCTGCGGTTGCCTACCTCAAGCACGACCTCGGCCTCGGGGCAACGAACGCGGAAGGCGGCGAGGAAGGGGGGCTGGACGTGCTCGCCCAGTGGTGGTGACCGCCGCCAGGCGCACGCGGCCCCCTCCGCGTGGAGCTGCCCGGCGGCGACCGCCTTGGCCTCCTCCAACAGCCCCAGAACCTGACGGGCATAGCCGGCGAAGACCCGCCCCGCCGGGGTGAGCTCGATCCCGCGGCCTCCCGAGCGACCAGAGCTACCCCGAGGTCACGCTGGAGGGCTGGCATTTCTCTCATGAAGTGCCAATCAGCTCCCAAAGTCCGGCGGGCCGCAACGGCCAATCGTTTCCGGGATTGCCAGCTCGCACTGTTGAGCAGATACTCTTGGGTAGGAGCGCCTCAATACGACTAGAAGGGATTAGATCATGGGGCACATACGACTGACCAACGACACAAAGAAGGAAGGCTCGCCCCACTTCTATCAGGCTGAGGACCCATCGAAGCTGCTCGCCCAGGGCCGGCACATCGCTGATCCCGGCTTCGTACCGCCTGCCGGTGAGGCTGTCGTTGAGGTGTCGGCGGTGCTCGCTGTGGAAGCCGTTTGTCAGCTCGCGGGCGAGGTCACCCGCACCGACCTGGTCCGCATGCTGCGCCTCTTCTCCAGGTCCGCGTTTCGCCTCGAAACCCTCCCGGTGTACCTGGATGACGACGAGCAGTCCCTGTTCGACCACTGGCGCGCCACGGGAGAGATCGTGGTCGACGCGGCCGACGACGAGTGGAAGCGCATGATCGCTGGCCATCTCACCGCAGGCCGGACGATGCGCCGCGTCCACCTGGTACGCCAACCGCTCACTGACTACCTGCGATGGGAGCTCGCGTCCCAGCGCGAGTTGGGCGAGGACATCCGGATCGTCGATTTGGGCGAGCATCCTGAGCTGGCCGACCACCACGGCGACTTCTGGCTGTTTGACAACCGCGTCAGTGTGGCGATGCGCTACCACGCCGACGGGCGCCTCATCCGTTGTGAGCTGATCGGCGACGGCGACATAGACCGCTGTCGCGCCTGGCGTGACCTGACATGGCGTGCGGGTGCGCCGCTGGACGACTTCCTCCGCCGCGCAAAGGCGGCATAGGCGCAGGTTGACCGATAGCGACCTCAGCCCATCCGCCCGCGCGCGCCGTCGGCTAAGCGACAAGCTGCACCGACTGCGCCTGCGCGCCGGCCTGTCCACCACCGACCTCGCCGCCCAACTGAGCTGGTCGCAGTCAAAGATCTCGCGCATCGAGCGAGCCGCCCAAGCCATCGCGATCCCTGATGTGCGAGTCTGGGCGGAGGCTCTGGGTGCGTCGGCTGACACAATCGACGATCTCGCGGCGCTGGCCGAGCAGGCGCTGACCGAGACACGAGATTGGCGCCTTGAGCTCGCTGGCGGGCTGGCGGCCAAACAGGCTGCGGTCGGCGAGCTTGAGAACGTCGTCCGGCGCATCCGTTCCTTCACGGCGGACGTGATCCCCGGACTCCTGCAGACCCTGGATTATGCCCGCCACCTGTTCGCGTTCACGCACCCTGCCGGGGGCAGTAATGTCGCTGCGGCCGCAGCTGCCCGGATTGCCCGTCAGCAGATCCTGTACGACCAGGACCGTCGGTTCGAGTTTGTGATCGCTGAGCAGGCGCTGTGGTGGCGGCCCGGACCGCGGCCGATGCTGGCGGCCCAGGTGGCCCACATCGCCGCCGTCGCGACTCTTTCCAACGTCGAGGTCGGAGTGATCCCTTTGGATGCCGAGGCGGTCGCGTTCTACGACAGCTTCGAGATCCTCGACGACGAGCTGGTCACCATGGAGCTGCCCACGAGGGAGCTGCATCTCCGCGACCCCGACGAGATCGGCTTCTACGCCACCCGGTTCGCCCGCCTCAAGTCCGCTGCGGTCACCGGTGACGACGGTGCCGGGTTGCTCGCTGGGCTGCAACGCCGACTGCTTGCCAAGACCTAACCCTGCTGCTTGACGGCCAGGCGCTAACCGGTTACGGTCGTATCTAACCTTTTCTAGTCTTCCAAGAGATGAGAGGCGACAGGGGATGTCCTGGAGGGCTGATGACCGCGACGGCGGCATCGGCTGGCGGTGATTCAGTCGCTGTTCACGACATCGCCAGGACGCCGAGCGCATCATCGTCCCTCCCATTGACCTGAGGAGTTGGCATGACCGCCGTCATCGCCGAGCGGGTCTCCGGCCGCTCACTGGTTCCCGATCACCTGTTCCAGCGGCTGGTCGCCCGCATCGTCGCCGACGAACAGATCACGCACCCGCTTGCCGAGCGCATCATGGCTCAAGCACTAGCGTTCGTGAAGACATGCGGAGACAATCCAGGACTGATTCTGTCGCCGAGCCAGCTCGTCGACATCGGTTGGCACACCTTCATCTTGTGCACCCGCGAATATGCCGCCTTCTGCCAGCGCGTGGCCGGGCGCTTCATCCACCATGCGCCCACCGACGACGGGCGGCACGACGTCGGCGATCCCCGCACTGTGCTGCGTGACACGATCAGCGCCCTCGAGGCGTCCGGGTTCGCTGTTGACACCGAGCTGTGGGGACCGCACGCCAACGCCGGCAAGTGCAACGACGACGGAACAGTAAGTGCCACCAGTGCCACGCCGGATGCTACGACAGCCCGTGATGTAGCCTCGGTCCCCGCTGTTGATTTCTGCCCAGAGTGCGGTGCGAGGAGGGGCATGACCCGTCGTGAGTGGGACGACCTTCCGAACAGCCTCCGCTATGCGGTCCAGGCGCAGTGCGGGCCGGTGGTGAGATCCGAGTCCGCGCTGGCAGGATCAACCGCCGACCTGGCCACCACCCTGCACCTGGAAGACGGCGGCACCCTCTTCTGCAAGGGCATCCAGGCCGACAGCCCCGTCACGTGGATGCACCGCACCGAGGCGCGAGTGAACCCGTGGCTTCCCGCCCTTGCCCCCCGGCTCCTGTGGCAGCTTGACACGGACGGATGGCTGCTGCTGGGTTTCGAACACGTCGATGGACGACACGCCGACCTGTCGCTTGGGTCTGCCGACCTGCCCAGAATCGCCGACGTCATGGCAGCCATGGAACGCGACCTGACGCCGTGCCCATCAATCCCGATGCAGTCCCTCAGTCAACGATGGGCACGACTGCCCGCGTGGCGCATCCTCTCCCAGGATCCTCCCACCGACCTCGACGGCTGGACACGTGAAAACCTGCATCAGCTCGCCGACTGGGAAGCATCAGCACCCCAACTCCTCGCCGGCCAGACCCTAGCGCACACGGACCTGAACTCCCGCAACTTCCTGATTGGTGACCGCGTGCGCGTGATCGACTGGGCATGGCCGTGCCGGGCAGCCGCCTGGGTCGACGTGGCATTCCTTGTCCCGCGCCTTATCGACGCCGGCCACGCTCCCGACGAGGCTGAGGAATGGGCCGCCAGCGTGCCCGCTTGGAAGCAAACATCCGACACCGCGGTCACCGCGTTCGCGGTCACCCTAGCCGGTCTGCGGGAACACAGGTACCGTGCCGCACCCGTCGAGTATCGGCAGCGTCTAAGCACGGTGGCACGGGGATGGGCACAGTACCGGCTTGGATGACGCAGCGCCTCGCCGGGAACGGCCAGCCCGAGCCCTCCCACCGAGCTTGTGGCCAGGATTCGTCACGCATGCGTGACGAATCCTGGC
>JBOGEB010000002.1:0-65582 GCA_050743125.1 Egibacteraceae bacterium | reverse complement strand
GACCGACCTGTAACCGTCATTCCGCCCAAGCCCTACTCGATCGCTGGTACCCGTGAGCATCAGGGCCAGCGGGACGTCTCGGAAGGGGACCACGATGTCGAGCGACGTCCAGCAGGACGTGGCCGTCGAGTACGGCGGCTGGTCCGATGAGATCACCCAGGCGATGGCGACGCCGGAGTTTCGTCAGGACCCCTATCCGCTCTACGCCCGGATGCGTCGTGAGCATCCGGTGTACCGCAGCCCACAGGGGGCCTGGTATCTGACCCGCTACGCCGACGTGGAGGCTGCCCTACCGCTGCACGACCTGCGGAAGTCGAGCGACCAGGACCGGTCGTTCCGCGCACTGGCGGCCCAGCGGGGAGCCAGAGAACGCGTGAGCACGCTGGACGAACGGATCAAGCGCTCGATGCAGGGCGCCGACCCGCCCGACCACACCCGCCTGCGTAAGCTCGGAAACAAAGCGTTCTCCGTCCGGCGAATCCAAGGCTTACTCCCGCGGATGCAGGCGATCGTGGACGAGCTGCTCGACGCCGCCATCGCGGCAGGACCAACCATGGACCTCGTCTCCGCGCTCGCCTACCCGCTGCCGGTGACCGTGATCTGCGAGCTGTTCGGCGTCCCGAGCGCTGACCGCCCCCGTATCAGGCAGTGGTCCAGACAGCTGGTGGACCAGCAGTGGTCCCCACAGCTCGTGGATCAGACGCTGCTCGACCCCACGCCGGAGACCCCCGAGCGCGCCGAGCTGGCGATGGAGGAGTTCGAGGACTACCTGCAAGACCTCATCCGCAGACGGCGAGCTGAACCGGCCGACGACCTCGTCAGCGCGCTGGTCGCCGTGGCGGATCCCGGCGACCAGCTCACCGACGATGAGCTGCTTTCCACCTGCTTCCTGCTGCTGGTGGCCGGCCATGAGACGGCGATCAACCTGATCGGCAACGGCACGCTCGCGCTGCTGCGGCATCCCGACCAGCTGCGCCGGCTGCGGGACGACCCGACGCTGATCTGCTCGGCGGTCGAGGAGTTGCTGCGCTACGACAGCCCGGTCCAGATCGTCCGCCGTGTCGTCGTGGGAGCGGTGGACGTCGGCAGGCAGATGCTGGGTGACGGCGACTTCGTGTTCTGCGTGCTCGGTGCGGCGAACCGTGACCCGGACCGGTTCACGGATCCGGACGGTCTTGATCTGGGTCGGCCGGACAACCGGCACGTGAGCTTCGGCTACGGTCCGCACTTCTGTCTGGGTGCGCCGCTCGCTCGCCTCGAGGGCGAGGTCGCGATCGGCACGCTCGTGCGGCGCTTCCCAGGGCTGCGTCTGGACACCGATGTCGTCGAATGGCGGCTGCTGAACGCGGGGCTGCGCGGCCTTGCCTGTCTGCCCGTCACCTACTGACCACGACAGCTCTGCGGCGTCACGAGAGCGATCGTCATTTGGCCCCAGCCAGGGCTGGGCGAGGCGGGTCAGATCCACCCGCCGCGCTCGCGGGAGGCCGATTCCTGGCCACCGCTCCGACGGCACGACGGCGGCGGCGGCTTCGACAAATTCGACGTGTCCACCCCCGCAGCCCAGCCGACCGCTCGTCGACCCTGGCCTGCCGCTCGCTGATCCGCTCGGCTGCCCGTCGATCCTGGCCTGTTACTCCTTCGGTGTTTGGGCTGTCCGACGATGTGCTCCAACCCTGCGCGGCGTCTAAGGTCCGCGCCCTGCCCGGGGACCAGATTCCGCAACGTTGCGTTGGCGCGCAGCCGTGCATTGTCCTGCCCCAGGTCCGGCTTGTCGGCCGTGCCTGCCCTCTTGCCTCGCCGGCAACATTAGCAAAATCAGCCGAACCACACCACAAAAGACGCAGCCCCGGCACACGCGCCCCAGCCTCAACTCCCTAGACTCGAAAGGTCACCTCGAGGCCACGCCCGTGTCACCGATCACCCTTTACTAGGAACGGTCTGTCTGCGATGTTTATACAGTAGTAATAGCGGTCTCACTCCGGAGGGGGGTTGTGGGATGGACGCGAGGGGCTTATGAGTAATAGCGGGGGAAAGCCGCCTTACGCTCGTAGCGGTAGTAGTCTTATTTGTCATGTTAGTTCTTTTTGGGGAGGTCGGGGTTCGCCTCTGGCTTAGCTTGCCTCTGGCCCACCTCATGACCTCTGGGGGATCCATGCCTGTGTCTATGCCACGCCTTGTGCCCGGGTGGAGGTTCCGTAGCGTCTGCGAAAGGTCGGAGCCGGAGCTGTCCGCACGAGGGATGGCGACACGCTGATCATCGGCCGGTAGTTAGAGGGTGGCTGTCTAGTGCGCAGTCCTCGATTTGTCGGGCGGGACGCAGAGCTTGCCGCGCTGCGTGAGGCCTTGGAGCGCACAGGGGCCGGAGCACCGGTAGTGATGATGGTCACCGGCGAGGCCGGCGTGGGGAAAACCCGCCTTATCACCGAGTTCATCAGCAGCTCCCGACGCGCAGGGGCTCGGATCCTCCTCGGGCACTGCGTCCCTGTCGCTGAGGGTGGGCTGCCGTACGCGCCGGTCATGGAGGCGCTTCGCCACCTGGACCGCGAGCTCGACGCTCAGGCGGTGGCGGACTTGGTCGGCTCTGCCTCTGCCGAGTTCGCCCGCTGGTTGCCCCAGATCGGCCAAAAGGGCCAAGCTGGGGCCGGGGATGGGGTCAGCGGCGACGTGGCGCGGAGCCGCTTGTTCGAGTTCTTGCTGGATCTGCTCGGCAGATTAGGACAAGACGGGCCCGTCCTGCTGGTCGTGGAGGACGTGCACTGGGCGGACCATTCAACTCTGGATTTTGTGTCCTTCTTAGTACGAAACGTGCAACGGGAGGCTGTGGCGGTCATCGTCACCTATCGCGACGACGAACCGCATCGCACTCCCCCGCTGCAATCGTGGCTTGCCGAGCTGAGACGCAGCATCGAGGTGAGCATTCTCCCGCTACGGCGGCTGGACGGGGATGAAACGGCACAGCAGGTCGCGGGGATCTTAGGGTCGTCGCCAGACGCCGCACTTGTTGACGACATCTTTGTGCGGTCCGAAGGCAACGCGTTCTTCACCGAGGAGCTTGCGTCGGTGATGGCCGAGGGCCAGCATCGCAGCCTTCCGGCGGGTTTGCGAGACATCCTGCTGGCCAAGGTGCACGCCCTCTCGGAACGGGCGCGGTCGATTTTGGGCGTGGCAGCGACCGCTGGCCGCCAGGTCTCCCACGAGCTGCTGTCCTGGGTCGCCGGGATCCCCGAGTGTCGGTTGATCGCCGCGCTCCGGGAGGCCGTCGATCACCAGATCCTCGTCCCCGACCTCGAAAATGACTCGTACGCCTTCCGGCACCCGCTCATCCAAGAGGCCGCCTACAGCGACCTGCTCCCCGGGGAGCGCCGAAGGCTGCATGGCGCCTTGGCCGAGGTCCTCACCGATCATCCGGAGCTCGCCGCGGGTGACCAGGCCACCGCGTACGCCGAGCTCTCCCACCATTGGTATGCCGCGCGCAACCTCCCGGCCGCTCTCAGCGCCGCGATTCAAGCGGGACAGGCGGCCGAGCAGGCCTATGGCTTCGCTGAGGCCCTGTGCCAATTCGAGCGGGCGTCCGAGCTGTGGAACCAGGTGCCCCACGCCCAACGGCCCGTGGACCTTGACCACGCACACGTGCTCGAGCACGCCGCGGAGGCCGCCAAGCTCGTTGGAGAGTATGACCGCGCCGTGGGACTCATAGGGGAGGCCATCAAACTGGTGGACAGTGCCACAGAACCCGCCCGTGCGGGGCGGTTGCACCAGCACCTGGGCTGGTACCTTCTCAACCGCGGAGACGAAGCGGCCGCCGCGAACGCCTACCAAAAGGCCCTGCGGCTGATCCCAACCGAGCCCCCTTCGGCCGAACGGGCCAGCGTGTTGGTCGCAGCGGGCAGGTTGTCGATGTCCTGGGCCGACTACAGGCAGGCTCGAGCCGCTTCTGAGGAGGCAATCGAGCTGGCGCGTGTCGTCGGTGCACGCACCGAAGAAGGGCACGCGCTGAAGACGCTGGGGCTTGTGGCGGCCTACGAAGGGGACTTCGACCTCGGCATCCGGTATGTGCGGCAGGCGCTGTCGATCGCCGAGGAGGCCCAGGACACCAGCGCCATCGCCGGCGGCTACATCGATCTGTCCGGACTGCTGAGTGTGGCCGGCCGCCTAGAGGAGGCGGCACAGGTCGCGCTGGAAGGCTGCGAGGTCACCAGCCGTCTCGGATTAGAGCGCCAGTACCGCCCGATATTGGAAACCAACGCCGCGGGCGTCTTGTTCGATCTCGGCCGCTGGGAGGATGCGACGCGACTCGTGGCTGCGGCCGCGCAGCGAGCCCCCAGCGGCATCACCGAGATGGCTGTACTCACGCCATCCGCTGAGCTGGCCATCGCCCAGGGAGACTTTGCTCGAGCAGAGCAGCAGCTCGATCGCGCAGCAATTCTGTGCCGCAATGTTCTCACCCCTGTGTACCACCGCAAGCTCTTGGAGCGTCGCGCGGAGCTGGCCATCTGGCAGGGCCGACTGGAGGATGCGATCGCCGCAGTGGCCGAGGGCTTACAGCTATTCGCGCAGAGCGACGAGCGAAGCTTTACCGGTCCTCTGTTCATGTTGGGACTACGCGCCCAGGCGGACCGCGCCGAGCTGGCGCGCGCGCGGCAGGCAGATACAGACGCCGCCGCCGCGCAACAGGCAGGTTGCACCCTGCTGAAGGATGCCGTGTCGTTGGTCCCCAATCCACTGGACTCAGCCGCTTCAGTGCTGCCCGAAGGCCCCGCGGTCGCGGCCGTCTGCGAGGCCGAGAAATCCCGCCTGGACGGTTGTTCCAACCCCGAGCTGTGGGCAACTGCCGCAGCGCGATGGGACGAGATTGGACGCCCCTACCCAGCCGCGTACGCACGCTGGCGCCAAGCCGAGGCATGCCTGGTCACCAAGGGCTTTCGGTCTGAGGCTCGCCCGGTCCTGCAACAAGCCCACGAGGTCGCAACGCGGCTGGGGGCCGAGCCTCTGCGCCACGAACTCGAAAACCTCGCGCGCAGAGCCGGCATCGATCTGGAAGAGCCATCCGCCCGAATCCAGCAGCGACCACAACAGCCCAGTGTGGCCGACAAGCTCGGACTCACCCCGCGTGAGCTCGAGATACTCCAGCACCTGGCTGCCGGACGTTCCAACCACCAGATCGCCAAAGCCCTGTTCATCAGCAGGTCAACCGCCAGCGTCCACGTCTCGAACATCCTGCGCAAACTCGAAGTAGAAAATCGTACCGAGGCCGCAGGGCTCGCCTACCGGCTCGGACTCATCGACGACGCTCCTCCAACCTGACCGTCGACCCAAGCCAGCGCGGGGATAAACCCGTACCACTTGCGGTGTTGGAAGCGCGGGTCGTACACGCACGAGACCTACCTGAACGGTCACACCACGTAAATCGGCGGTTATTGGGGCTAGTTGGTTTGTGGAGCCAGATTCTTACCGGCAGGCGGAGCGGGTGCCAGCGATGAAGAAGCCCCCCTGGTGAAGATGAACTAAGCCTCAGGTCAGGGTTCAGATAGGCCACCTGCAGGATGCCCGTACGGGGGGCTTAGCGCTATCGTCCGACACAGGGATTCACCAGTCTCATACCTGAGGGGACCGCACATGCAGTGCAGGCAGGTCGTGAGGCGGTACAGCCCACACCGCAGGGACATGGCAGGCTCGTAGTCTATGTTGCGCGAAGGAGATCGCGGTGACAGCTTTTTCAGACCCATTCTTTATGCAGCTGAGCCGTGAGTGGCTCATGCAATATGCTCGCTTCATTCGTAGCAGGCCCGACGTGGTGAAGCGATTGAGCGAACGCACCGATGAGTTCGAGCTCGTGCCGGTGCCGTGTCTGCTCTTGAACGAGCTTGCTCAGACTGCGCCGGACAGTACGACTGACTGGACACACTGGCTGGCGCCAATGGCCCAGGCGAAGAAGGGGCCGAAGAATTCGTCTGGCCAGTACGACGGCCTCCAAAGTATACCGTAGCTAAGATGAGGACAGCTCCGTCGGTGTCGCCATCTCAAGACGAGCAGCGCGAATTGAGTTGGATGGAATACAACTGGGTTCGCGAGACGTACGGCATACTGTATTCACTGGCAAACCGCCCGCTTTCCTTTGGCAACCAAATCGCCGTAGTGAAAGCGCGTAAGGACATCGAGGCGATCATGGCGGACATGTCCTTGCATGAGGATTGCGGCGTGTTGCTGTCTCCGGCAGCAACCCGGGTACTCACCGCGGTTCTCGGGGCCATCGGAGAGGAAGCCCCGATGGCAGTCGGCTGGTCACTTGCCGGCTCGGTAGCGGCAGCGCTGGAGCTACGGTTTCCCTACGCACCCGAACCGATGAGCTACATGGCCGCGTTGGGTCCAGCGGAGATCAGTTCCCTGGTGATCCAAGTCGGACCGGCGATCGGTGTCGGAGACGAATTATTGGTCGCTCGTGCGCTGATCGAGCGAGCCGCGTCCTTGGGAACCGTCGACCTGTGCGTCAGCTCCTCGCGACCGCAGCTATGGACGTGGAGCCCGCAGGTAGAACCTCTCCAGGATCGGGCTTGCCTCGGCGCCCTTCGTTATGTGGAGGCCATGTCCGCCCAAGAGCGTGCTCGGGCGGGCTACGTCTATGTCGACTTCATTCGTGCTCCCTGCGAGGCCGCCTATGTCGGGCCGCAAGGGCTTTCCTATGCAGGTTACTGGGACATGGGCAAAGCTCGTGGCCGAATCTTTGACCGTGCTGACGGCCTTACCTATACCATTCGCTATCCGGACGGGTTGCCGACGAACCGGTGGCTGGAATGTCGTTGGGCCGCAGGGCGGCTGCTGCCTCGCGGGTCAGAAGATCGCTCCCCGTCTCCAGCGCTGTGTCACATCTGGCCTGTCGATGCCGGGCACCTCTGCGTGCAGACGCTCACCTCCAAGCCCAGCCTGATGCTGCCGCCCGACTTCTACGTCGATGTGATCACGCGTATTACAGAAAGCACTGGAGTTCCAAGGGAGGTCCGCTTCCTTTCGTCACCTGTCCAGGAGGGCCAAGGGCTCATCGACAGGGCAGCTGAGCTCCTGTCCCACCGTCTTCGGGACGTTCCTGTCGTCATCGAGGCGGGAGGCGACCTCGCCCATGTGTCCAGCGTTATAGGGAAGTCTGGCCTGCTCATCGGACCCGACACCTTCACGACTCATTTTGGCGTCCTCCACGGTCGGCCACAGATCGTCATCACGCTCCCGCAACATGAGGCCTGGGTGAACACCGCTTCTCCCACGGTGACCGTCTATCAATCGGGGGACATCGCCCAACTGGTGGAGGGCGTGGTGAGCGCCGGATGCGCGATGCTCGATCAAGGCGATCCGGGCATGGCTGCTGTCGATGATCAGGCGTTGGCATGGGCCACCAGCCTGTCCGAACTCAACAATCTGGTCCGTCGGTTTCTTCACGACGGCGACCCCCGCGTGGTAAAGGATGCGTCAGCGCAGGTGGAGGCATTGCACGACGTGCTTGTTCGGCTCCACATCCTCGCTCGGCTGGACCAGTCCGTCTCTGCAGCGCTGGCACAGGTCATCGACAGCACAAAAATTCTGTCATCGTTGGCCTTCGACCCAACCCCCTACGGCGAAGAGGAGGACAAGGCACGCGCGTTAACCCGCTGGTACCACCGAATAGCGTCCAGCAATCTTTCCGGACTACTTCTTACCCGCCATGTCTACGCCTGATCTCCTTCAGTACCTCTATCGCCAACGGCTGGACCACGAGCCCCACAAGGAGCGTTTCTTCGCCGCCACGCACCTTGAGCGCGCAGCCCTGTTCCGAGAGGTGACCAGAGTGCGAGACGTGTTCCTGGACGACTGCACGGCGCTGAGTCGTCGCGATTGGCCAGAGCTCGATGAGGTATGGAAAGAGTTCTCCGAATACGCCCACCGCTGCGACTGGGCGATTCTGGACGCCATCGTTCTGGCGACGTGCCTGAGCAAAGATCCGCACAAGCTCGGCCAGCAGTTGGGGCCCTGCCTGCTCGTGTATCAGGCCATGCGGATGATCGATGACGTCGTTGACGACCACCTTCACTACAAACGGCTCTATTCGACTGCCTACGGAATCTTGCAACTGTCTCGGGGGCAGGTCAAGGCCCGTGGGTTGACCTTCATCGCCGCGGCAGCGCTGCTGGTTCACGGAGTGACTCGTCTTCCAGCGCGGACTTTGTGCGCCGTCCAGGCGGTAGCCACAGCGACGCTCAAAGAGGTCGACGGTCTCAGCCTAGGGAACATGGAAGACTATTCCAGGATCGTCGAAGGCAAAATGGTCGCCTACAGTTCGATCTTTTATGATCCGATCATAGAAGACCTCGAAGACTGCACAGAGATCAGAGACTTCCTCGCACGATCGTTTCGGCTCGGACAGGTACTCAACGACCTGCACGACCTCCAGGACGACAAGGATCGACTGCAGCCGAACTTTTGGCTACTGCACTCAGACCCTGAAGCGGCAGAGTCAGACTTCATCCATAGCATGGATGACCTCGTCACCGCTTGTCGATGCCTCCCTGCCGTCCTGCGCCCGTATGGCCACGCTCGGATTGCGGATCTCGCTGGATACGCGATCCAGTCCGTCGAATCCTCCACGAAAGAGGACCAGTTTGGTACATAGCAGGCGACAACCTTGACGGCCCGACTAGTTGTGGACCCCTACGGTAGTCCCGTGTGTGGCTATAACCTCCAAGACCACCATCTACGACGATAAAGAGGTGAAGCTGTGAGGGTGCTGCTTGTCGCCTACTGCTTCATTCGCGAGAACCGTCAGTCGATGATCGGCGTCTATAAGAAATGTATGCGCGTCGCGAATGCCTTGACTGACAGAGGCCATGAGGTCGTCCTGGCCCACAGCGGAGGCCAGAACTACTCCGACGAGCTTACGGAAAAGGTGCGCAGAAGAATTACCACTGTCAGCTTGCCGAGTTTCGATGCCGGTGACGGGCAGCTGGGGCTCGACGAGACGGGACGCACCCGCAACGCGATACTCGAGCAGTTCGGGGCCGTCCAGCCCGACCTCGTGGTCTTGGGGGGCACCCCGTTATCCGGAATGTTCCTCGAGGCAGCCCTCTGCACCGCCGAGCTGGGCTTCCCGTTGGCCATCTTGGAAAATGCCTACAGCCCCCTCATTGTTTGGGGATTCTGTGTTGAGAATGGGCCCATTGCTGATGGGCTAGTCCTCAACGGACCCAGCTCGTTCCACAGCCCACGACCGCCAGCCCATCTGTGCCAGGTACCGCCGTTCATCGACCTAGGCTCCGAGACGGAGCGCGGGGCTGCCTCCAGAACGCTAGGTCTCGGTGGCGACAGGCTGATCACCGTCCTCGCTTACGATACCAAGGTCGAGAAGATCGCCCT
The DNA here is from genome assembly GCA_050743125.1 of Egibacteraceae bacterium. GTDB lineage: Bacteria > Actinomycetota > Nitriliruptoria > Euzebyales > Egibacteraceae > JBOGEB01. The sequence continues at coordinate 56,207 of JBOGEB010000002.1, read as the reverse complement.
GGATCTGGCAATACGGTTCAAGGGCTCAGGCTGCGAAATGGTATTGGTGTCTCGGCGACCAGAACCTCTGCAGCGGCGGTTGACGACGTTGGACTCGGATATCACAACGAAGGCGATCGCGCCACCGTCTGAGCCGGTTCTGTTCAATCTGCTGCGCAGGTCGCGACTAGCGATCATCAAATACGGATTCGCACAATTGACCGAAGCCTTGGCACTGCGCACGCCCGTGCTCGCTGTTTACTACGGCGGGCCACGCTGGCTCGGCCACACTCCAAGATCTTGTCACAAGTTCGTCCACGTGACCAGCGATGATGACACCGGGCCGCAAGTCGCCACGGCGGCCCGCAAGCTGATGGACACCGACCCTGAGGAGATGGCGCAGATCCACACCGGAGGCTTCGCTGCCGCCGAGGAGACGGCCAGATTCCTCGAAAAGCTCTACGTTCGCGGATTGAGAGACACGTCAGCGGAGTGCGCCGAACGCGGGTTCTCGCAAGAGCGGGTGGCGACCGCGCTGGAACAGCTGGAGCGCTGCGACCACGTGAGCGTACAGGCGCTTCGATGCACCCGTGTGCTGCCCACGTTTGAGGATCCAGAGGTGTTCGCGCTGCTCTGCCGCTATACCGCTGCAGGCGAGCAGCGCACCGCCCGGCTGAAAGGCACCGTCTACAGCTCCACTGAGCGAGCGCGATCCGATCCAATCACAGTCCACCAGGACCGTCGGATGCGCTACGTCTCCCCCGACCGCCGAGTCGTCCTGGAAGCGATACCACAAGGAGCCGATGTCGGTGCAAGCTCCGATCCTGCCCGGTCCGTCCTAGGCATGAGTGAGGGCTCGGTTTCGCCAACTGTCCACGTTACGTCGAGTTGAACTTCGCGAAGCCCGCAACATAGGCGCGAATCTCATGAGCAAGCCTGCCGAAGCGGAAGAGGAAGGCAATGACGCAGCATCAGGAGGTTCGCAAGTGGGTCGCGTGGGTGTTTGAGCTGAAAGAAGCCGTTCGCCACGATGAAGGTATGAACCGGTGAGGGCGTTACTTGTCTCCTACTGTTTCATTCGTGAAGACCGCCCGTCGATGATCGGCGTCTATAAACGTTGCATGCGCCTCGCGATGGCCTTGACCGACAGAGGCCACGAGGTGGTCCTCGCCCACAGCGGCGGCCAGAACTACTCCGACGAGCTTACGGAAAAGGTGCGCAAAAGAATAACCACCCTCAGCTTGCCGACTTTCCCTACCGGTGACGGGCAGCTAGGGCTCGACGAAACCGGCCGCAACCGCAACGCGATCCTCGAGCAGTTCGCGGCCGTCCGGCCCGACCTCGTGGTACTGGGAGAGAAGCCGTTGTCCGGGATGTTCCTCGAGGTGGCCTTGTGCACCGTTGAGCTGGGCATCCCGTTAGCCATCCTGGACAACGCCTACAGCCCATTCGGAGTTTGGGGCTTTTGTGCTGATAACGGGCCGATTGCTGACGGGCTGATACTGACCGGGCCGAGCTCGTTCCACATGCCACGACCGCCAGCCCACCTGTGCCAAGTGCCACCATTCGTCGAGCTCGGGCTCGAATCCGAGCGCGAGGCTGCGATCAGGAGGTTGGGTCTGACCGGCGACAAGCTGATCACCGTGTTCGGCGCCTACGACGCCAAAGTTGAGAAGGTCGCGCTGGACCTGGCGACACAGCTTGAGGACTCAGACTGCGAAATGGTGTTTTTGTCACCACGACGACCAGAATCCCTGCAGCGCCGGCTTACCACGCTGGACTCTTGCCTAAGAATAAAAATGATCCCGTCACCGTCCGAGTCGGTGAAGTTCGACCTGCTGCGCACCTCACAACTAGCGATCGTGAAATACGGGTTCATGCAAGTGACCGAAGCACTATCGCTGCGCACACCCGTCCTCGCCGTCTACCACGACGGACCACGCTGGCTTCGTCACACTCCAAGGTTTTGTCATAGCTTCGTCTACGTGGCCAGCGACGCGGACACCGGGCCTCAAATCGCCGCGGCGGCCCACAAGCTCATGGACATCGACAAAGAAGAGATGAAACCTATCCACACAACAGGATTCGCCGCCGCCCAAGAGACCGCCAGATTCCTCGAAAAACTCTACGTCCGCGGCCTGAGAGACACGACCGCCGAGTGCGCCGAACGCGGGTTCTCACAACAGCGGGTCGCGGCGGCCTTGGAAGAGCTGGAGCATGGCGGCCAGGTGAGCATACGATCACTTCGATGCATCCGGGTAATGGCCTCGATTGGGACTGAGCAGAAAGAGGTGTTCGCGCTGTTCTGCCGCTATACCGTCGCAGGCGAGCAGCGCACCGCCCGACTGAAAGGCACGGTCTATTACCTCACCGGGCGACCGCGACCCGATCCGAACAACTCAGCTCACCCGGATCGTCGAACGCTCTACGTATCGCCCGACCGCCGAGTCGTCCTGGAAGCGATGCCGCAAAAAGACGATGGCGGGGTCCTCAGCCACGCCAGGTCTGGTCTAGAGGGGGCGAAGCTGTGAGGGTGCTTCTCGTCGCCTACTGTCTCATTCGCGAAGACGGCCAGTCGATGATCGGCGTCTACAAACGCTGCATGCGCGTGGCGATGGCCTTGACCAACAGAGGCCATGAGATAGTTCTCGCCTCTATCGGCGGTGAGGCATATTCTGATGAACTTACGGAAAACATGCGCAGCAGAATAACAACTATGGACTTCGCAAGCTTCGATGCCGGTCATGGGCAGATGAGACTCGACGAGACGGGGCGGAACCGAAGCGCGATCCTCGAGCGGTTCGCGGCCGTCCGGCCCGACCTCGTGGTACTGGGAGAGCGGCCCCTGTCCGGGATGTTCCTCGAGGTGGCCTTGTGCACCGCTGAGCTGGGCATCCCGTTAGCCATCCTGGACAACACCTACGCTTCCCATTTGGTTGGGGGATTTTCTGTTGACGACAACCCTATTGCTGACGGGCTGATCCTAACCGGGCCGAGCTCGTTCCACATGCCACGACCGCCAGCCCACCTGTGCCAAGTGCCACCATTCGTCGAGCTCGGACTCGAATCCGAGCACGAGGCTGCGATCAGGAGGTTGGGTCTGACCGGCGACAAGCTGATCACCGTGTTCGCCTACGACACCAAAGTCGAAAAGGTCGCGCTGGACCTGGCGACACAGCTTCAGGGCTCAGACTGCGAAATGGTGCTGGTTTCACGACGACCAGAATCCCTGCAACGCCGGCTGGCCATGCTCGACTCTGACATCACAACCAAATCTATCCCACCACCGTCCGAGCCGGTACTGTTCGACCTGCTGCGCACCTCACAACTGGCGATCGTGAAATACGGGTTCATGCAAGTGACCGAGGCACTGTCGCTGCGCACACCCGTCCTCGCCGTCTACCACGACGGACCACACTGGCTGCCCTTGGCTCCGTTCTGTTGTCGCAAGTTCGTCTACGTGGCCAGCGACGCTGACACCGGGCCTCAAATCGCCGCAGCGGCCCGCAAGCTGATGGACACCGACAAAGAAGAGATGGCACCGATCCACACAACAGGATTCGCCGCCGCCCAAGAGACCGCCAGATTCCTCGAAAAACTCTACGTCCGCGGCCTGAGAGACACGACCGCCGAGTGCGCCGAACGCGGGTTCTCACAACAGCGGGTCGCGGAATCGCTAGAACAGCTGCAGAACTGCGACCACGTGAGCATACGATCACTTCGATGCACCCGTGTGCTGCCGAGATTTGAGGATCCGCAGATGTTCGCGTTGTTCTGCCGCTATACCGTCGCAGGCGAGCAGCGCGCCGCTCGGCTGAAAGGCACGGTCTACAGCTCCACCGGGAAAGCGCAAGCTGACACGTCCACCTTGATTCATCAGAACCCTCGAAGGCTCTACGTATCACCCGACCGCCGAGTCGTCCTGGAAACGATACCGCAAGGAGCCGTTCTGGGCGTAGAACCCGGTCACGCCCGCCTGGCCTCCAAGTGGGAAAGGGTGCGGCCTTGACAACTCTCCAGATGGCAGAAGCCGTCTACGACGATGAGGGGGCGAAGCTGTGAGAGTATTACTCGTCGCCTACTGCTTCATTCGTAAAGATCGTCAGTCCATGATCGGTGTCTACAAACGCTGTATGCGCGTCGCAACGGCCCTGACCGATAGAGGCCACGAGGTGATCCTCGCCTCTACCGGATGCAAAAAGTACTCCGATGCGCTTGTGGAGCAAGTACGCAACAAAACAGCTCAAATTGACTTGCCGACCTTCGTCGCCACTGATGAGGAGCTAGGACTCGACGAGACAGGACGAAACCGCGACGCGATCCTCAAACAGTTTACCGCCGTCAACCCCGACCTCGTGGTGTTGGGCGAGCAACCGTTGTCCGGGATGTTCCTCGAGGTCGCCCTGTGCACCGCCGAGCTCGGCATCCCACTGGCCATCCTGGACAACGCCTACGGTCAAGTCGTCGTTTGGCACTTTTGCTCTGACAATGGCCCGATCGCTGACGGGCTGGTCCTGACCGGACCAAGCTCGTTCCACATGCCACGACCGCCAGCGCACCTGTGCCAGGTGCCACCGTTCGCCGACCTAGGACCCGACACAAAGCGCGGCGCCGCCACCAAGGCGCTGGATCTCACCAGCGACAAGCTGATCACCGTGTTCGGATACGATTCCAAGGTCGAGAAGGTCGCTTTGGACCTGGCGACACAGCTTGAGGGCTCAGACTGTGAAATGGTGTTGTTGTCACAGCGGCCAGAATCACTCCAACAGCGGCTGGTGGTGTTGGATACCGACATCAGAACGAAAGTAATCCCACCACCGTCCGAGCGGGTTCTGTTCGACCTGCTGCGCAGGTCCCGGCTGGCGATCGTGAAATACGGGTTCATGCAGGTGACCGAAGCCCTGTCGCTGCGCACACCCGTGCTCGCCGTCTACTACGGCGGACCACGCTGGCTGTATTTGACCCCGGACTCTTGTCGCAAGTTCGTCTACGTGGCCAGCGACGCGGACACCGGGCCTCAAATCGCCGCGGCGGCCCGCAAGCTCATGGACACCGACAAAGCGGAGATGGCGCAGATCCACACAACAGGATTCGACGCCGCCGAGCAGACCGCCAGATTCCTCGAAAAACTCTACGTCCGCGGCGTGAGAGACACCTCAGCAGAGTGCGCCGAGCACGGTTTCTCGCACGAGCGGGTGACGGCAGCGCTGACCCAACTGGAGAACTGCGGCCACGTGAGCATCCAGTCACTCCGCTGCACCCGCGTAATGTCCGTGAGCGAGGATCCAGCAACGTTCGTGTTGCTCTGCACCTATGACGCTGCAGGCAAGCGGCGCGCCGCCCGACTGAAAGGCATGGTCTACAGCTCTCCCGGGGCAGCACAAGCTGACACGACTGGCGCGGCGCACAAAAGCGGTCGGATGCTCTACACCTCACCCGACCGCCGAGTCGTCCTAAAAGAGATGCCCCAACAAGCCGCCGGCGCTGCAAGCTCCAGCCGCGCCCAGTCTGGCCTCCAGGGGGTGAGGGTGTGAGAGTGCTGCTTGTCGCCTACTGCGCGCTTCACGAAGACGGCGAATCAATGATCGGCGTCTACAAACGCTGCATGCGCGTTGCAACAGCCTTGACCGACAGAGGCCACGAGGTGGTCCTTTCCTCTGTCGGCGGCAGTGAATATGGCGACGAGCTTACGGAAAGGGTGCATGACAGAATAACTATTCTGAGCTTGCCGAGCTTCGACGCCGGTCATGGGCAGATGGGCCTCGACGAGACAGGACGAAACCGCGACGCGATCCTCAAACAGTTTACCGCCGTCAACCCCGACCTCGTGGTGTTGGGCGAGCAACCGTTGTCCGGGATGTTCCTCGAGGTCGCCCTGTGCACCGCCGAGCTCGGCATCCCACTGGCCATCCTGGACAACGCCTACGGTCAAGTCGCCGTTTGGCACTTTTGCTCTGACAATGGCCCGATCGCTGACGGGCTGGTCCTGACCGGACCAAGCTCGTTCCACATGCCACGACCGCCAGCCCACCTGTGCCAGGTGCCACCGTTCGCCGACCTAGGACCCGACACAAAGCGCGGCGCCGCCACCAAGGCGCTGGATCCCACCGGCGACAAGCTGATCACCGTGTTCGGCGCCTACGACACCAAAGTCGAGAAGGTCGCTTTGGACCTGGCGACACGACTGCAGGGCACAGACTGCGAAATGCTGTTTCTGTCACCACGGCGGCCAGAGGATCTGCAGCGACGGCTGGCAGCCCTCGACTGCGAGATCACAACGAAAGTTGTTTCGTCACCCTCCGAGCCCGAGAAGTTCGACTTGCTGCGCAGGTCCCGGCTGGTGATTGTGAAATACGGGTTCATGCAGGTGACCGAAGCCCTGTCGCTGCGCACACCCGTGCTCGCCGTCTACTACGGCGGACCACGCTGGCTTGATTACGCTCCGAAGCGTTGTCGCAAGTTCGTCTACGTGGCCAGCGACGCGGACACCGGGCCTCAAATCGCCGCAGCGGCCCGCAAGCTCATGGACATCGACAAAACGGAGATGGCGCAGATCCACACAACAGGATTCGACGCCGCCGAGCAGACCGCCAGATTCCTCGAAAAACTCTACGTCCGCGGCGTGAGAGACACCTCAGCAGAGTGCGCCGAGCACGGTTTCTCGCACGAGCGGGTGACGGCAGCGCTGACCCAACTGGAGAACTGCGGCCACGTGAGCATCCAGTCACTCCGCTGCACCCGCGTGCTGCCCACGTTCGAGGATCCAGAGATATTCACATTGCTCTGCCGCTACACCGCGACGGACGAGCAGCGCACTGCCCGACTGAAAGGCACCCTCTATAGCTCCACCGGGAAAGCACGATCCGGTCCGGCTGACCTAGTCGACCAGGACCGTCGGATGCTCTACGTCTCCCCCGACCACCGAGTCGTCCTGGAAACGATACCGCAAGGAGCCGATGTCGGTCCGAGTTCCAGTCGTGCCCAGGCTGGCCTAGGCGTGAGGTAGGGCTCGGCTTGGGTAACTGTCCACGTCACGTCGAGCTGAACCTCGTGAGTGCGAAACGGAAGCACGAATCTCGTGAGCAGACCTGGAAGTCGAGGAGGAAGAAGAAGTGGTGCAGCGTCAAGCTGCCCACCAGGAGCCTCCCGTGGATGTACGAACTGTGGTGAAGCCGTCACGATGATGAAGGGATGAGGCTGTGAAGGTACTGTTCTTTACGTACTTCTTCATTCGGGAAGACGGTCAGTCGCTGATCGGCGACTACAAACAATTCGTGCGCGTTGCGAAGGCCCTCAGTGACAGGGGCCATGAGATAGTCATAGCCCATGTCGGCAGCGAGAACTACCCCGACGAGCTTACGGAAAAACGATTGAATCCAGCAACCGCTATGCATTTACAATACTTTGACGCTAAGAATCAAGAGATGGAACTCGATCAGGCAGGGCACAACCGGAATACCTTCCTCGAACAGTTCGCGGCCGTCCGGCCTGACCTTGTTGTATTAGGGGGTGCTCCGTGGTCTGGGATGTTCCTTGAGGCGGCCCTCTGCGCAGCTGAGCTGCGCATACCATTGGCCGTCCTGGACAACGCCTATGGCCCTTCGCTCATTTCCCAAATATGCATCGGCATTGGTCCCATGATTGATGGACTTGCCCTGACCGGACCGAGCTCGTTTCACCTGCCACAGCCACCAGCCCACCTGTTGCAGGTGTCACCGTTCGTGGAACTCGGACCCGAATCGGAGCGCGTGGCTGCCATGAAGGCGCTGGGTCTGACGGGTGACAGGTTGATCACCGTATTCGGTGCCTACGATTCCAAGGTCGTAACAGTTGCTTTAGGTTTAGCTACGCAGCTCAAGGGATCAAGTTGTGAAATGGTCTTCTTATCACCACGACAACCAGAAGTCCTGAAGCAGCGGCTTGCGACGCTGGATACCGACGTAAAAGTGAAAGTCATTCCATCACCGTCTGAGTCAATGAAGTTCGACCTGCTGCATACGTCAAGGCTGGCGATCATCAAATACGGGTTCAAGCAAATGACCGAAGCAATGTCGCTCCGCACGCCCGTACTCGTCGTCTACCACGACGGACCACACTGGCTTCAGTACACTCCGATTGATTGTCACAAGTTCATCTACGTGACCACCGATGCTGATACCGGCCCCGAAGTCGCCGCAGCGGCCCGCAAGCTCATGGACACCGACAAAGAAGAGATGGCACCGATCCACGCCGGAGGATTTGCTGCCGCCGAGGAGACTGCCAGATTCCTCGAGAAGCTCTATGTTGGCGGCGTAAGAGACACGTCAGCGGAATGCGCCGAACACGGTTTCTCGCAACAGCTGGTGACCGCCGCGCTGGTGAAGCTGGAGCACTGCGATCACGTGAGCATACAGTCACTTCGATGCACCCAGGTGATGCCCCTGCTCAAGGATCCAGAGAGGTTCGCCTTGTTCTGCAGCTATACCGCTGCGGGGCAGCAGCGTACTGCCCGACTGAAAGGTACGGTCTATAGCTCCACCGGGCGAGCACGATCCGATCTGGCCACCTCAGCTGACCAGGACCGTCGGATGCTGTACGCCTCGGCTGACCGCCGAGTCGTCCTGGAATTGATGTCGCGAGGAACTGGTGGAGCGGTCGCGCATCCGTCCGTACACGGGCCTGACCACGTTATGGAGTCCCTATGACCCTCAAAGGCCAAGATGTTTCACTTGCTGAGATCTGCCAAGCGGTGGAACGCGCGACAGAGTTCATCATGAGCTCTCGGGACCAGGAGGGCTGGTGGCTTGACTACGACATTCACGGTCCAAGTGATGTGTGGGTCAGCGCCTATGTCGGTGCGGCCGTGTCCTCATGTTCGGATGCGAGGCTCCGCAGGGCCGCCACACAGGCATGGGATCTGATATCCTCCACACCGTCCCCATCAGGTGGGTGGGCCTATATCTCTAAAGTACCCGGAGATGCTGATAGTACCGCATGGGCTCTCCGTCTCGCCGAAGCAACCTCGCGTTCTTCAGCCACAGTCAGCCAAGAAGGTTACACCTTTCTTCTTCGACATCTGCAACGTGACGGCGGCCTAGCCACCTTTCAGCCCGATATAGGCGGTGTCTTATTCGGATACACGAAGGGTGCCTCCGGAAGCTGGTTGGGCTACTGCACATCCCATACATGCGTGACGGCTGCCGCCGCGATGCTTCATGATTTCCCGGCCCGTTCAGCGCTTCTCGAATATCTTCGACGCGAGCAGTCTCCGTCCGGTGCGTGGAGCGCCTACTGGTGGCCTGACGCCGAATACGCTTCTGCTCTGGCATATGAGGCCTTATACGACGTTCGTGCCACCGCCGAATGCTGCCCGGCTGATCAAGGCAGACTGGAAGCCGCGTCACGCTGGGCGGCCTCCAGGGTAGGCAGCGACGGCGCGGTGCACACGTCGCTCGACCCGACCGGCTCCCCGTTCGCCACCGCATGCGCTCTCCGTATGCTGGCCAAATCAGCTCGGCGTGACGAGACGGACGGCGCGCTTTACCGAGGTCTGTCCTGGCTGATGGCGTCGCAGAAACCTGATGGCAGCTGGCAGCGTACGGCACGCATGCGCATCCCGCCGTACGACATGGTCGATCCCTCGCTCAAGGTCGACTGGGGACGCGACGGGCGGGGAGACCACTCGATAGGCACCATCGTCGTTGACACTCATGCGCTATTCACCACGGCGACCGTCGTACAGGCCCTTCTCACATGGCTTGAAACGGCCGAGCCGCAATGAGCTGGGACGTCGCAAACCTGGCGCTGCGACCGCGGCGGGGCATGTTCTTCCTTCGTCCGGGGACCTTGCCACGCTGGTATCACGAGCCGGTGGGCCCCACAACGTGGCCCGGGTATGGCCACTGAGGAGCGGACGTGATCGCGAACTTGGATTGCACCCCGCTGAGGAGAACCCGAGGACATTGATTCGATGAAGAGTCCTGTGAGGGCGCCGTGGGCGAGCCCCTACGCGCAGCGGCGTAGGCGTTCTCTGGAACAGCGGTCCACGGACACGTCGCGCAACGTCGCTGACCTGGCGGCGAGTTCGTGACCGCGACCAGCCCGACTGCGGGGAGTACATACGCGTGATGCGCCAGGATCGCCGAACCCAACCGGTTCGCCATCGACTGGCAAATCGGATCGCTTGTCGGCGAGTGCAGGGCTCGCTGCGATCATGAAGCGTTACGACATCGACTGGGGCAAGCGCAACCCACCGGTCCAGATCAGCCGCGGCTTGCTACGTCGCGTGTTCTGCTATTTCATCCCACACCGAGGTCGCGGGCTGGTCGTGGTGGCCTGCATCATCCTGGAGGCGGCCTTGGGCCTCGCCCCGGCGGTCGTCTTCAAAACGCTCATCGACTACCTGACTCGCCCAAATGGCGACTACACCTACGTGCTGGTCCTCGTCGGGGCCGCAGTGGGGATCGCGCTCGTGAATGATCTGGTCACCTTCGCGGAGTCGTACCTGACCGCGGTCATCGGCCAAAACATCGCGTTCGAGCTCCGCCGGGAGCTGTTCGACCGACTACTTGACCAATCCATAAGTTTCTTCACCCACGGCCGCTCCGGTGACTTGGTGTCACGCATGAACAATGACGTCGGCGGCGTGGAGGGCATCATCACCGACACCGTGTTCGGCTTAGCCCGCAACGCGCTGGTCATGGTCGCCACGCTCGCGCTCATGTTACGGTTCAGCTGGCAGCTCACACTGGTGGCGCTGGTGGTGATCCCACTGGTGAAGCTGCCCGGCCGCCGCTTCGGCAATGCCACCTACCGGGCGCGGAGCCGTACGCAAAACAAGCTGTCCGAGATGACCTCGTACCTTCAAGAGATCCTCGGGATCTCCGGGATCCTGCTCGTCAAAGCATTCGTGAAAGGACGGATCGAGCGGGAGCGGTTCGGCCGGCTCAACGATGAGGTACGCCGATCAAAACTTCGTCAGGAGATCATCAAACGCCGGTTCGACCTACTCATGAACGGCCTGACGACGGCCGGGTACGCCCTGATCATGCTCGTGGGCGGTTACCTGCTGTCTACTAGGCGTATCTCGGTAGGCACGGTCTTCGCGTTCGCCGCGGTGCTCGGGGGCCGCCTGTCCGGCTCGATCATGTCGCTGGCCACCATGTACGTCAACGTCGTCGGCTCGCTGGCGGTGTTTCACCGGCTGTTCGCCTACATCGATCTGACCCCGGAAATCATCGACGCGCCCAACGCGATCGAACTCGTCAGCGTTCGCGGCGCTGTCCGCTTCGAGCATGTCGCCTTCACCTATCCGAGCGCCGCGCGTCCCGCCCTGACCGACATCACCTTCGAGGTCGCACCTGGTCAGCTCGTGGCGCTGGTCGGTCCATCTGGCGCAGGAAAGACCACCATCACCAACTTGGTGCCCCGGTTCTATGATCCCCAGTCTGGCGGAGTGCTCATCGACGGCCACGACCTGCGTACGCTCACCCTCGAATCCGTTGTCCGGCACATCGGCCTGGTGTTCCAGGAAACCTTCCTGTTTAACGCCAGCATCCGCGACAACCTGCTCTACGCCCGCCCCAACGCCACCGACGAAGAACTCAGCACGGCTGTACGCTCCGCTCACCTCGAAGAGTTCATCGAAACCCTGCCCGACGGCTATGACACTATCGTCGGCGAGCGCGGCCATCGGCTCTCCGGCGGCCAGAAGCAGCGTCTGGCCATTGCCCGGGTCATCCTCAAAGACCCACGCATCCTCATCCTTGACGAAGCCACCAGCCACCTGGACACGATCTCCGAACAGCTCATCCAAGCCGCGCTACAGTCGCTGTTTCGCGGACGCACCAGCCTGGTCATTGCGCACCGCCTGTCCACCATCCTCACCGCCGATCTGATCTGCGTGCTCGACCACGGACGCATCATCGAACAAGGGACTCACACCGAGCTCCTCCAACGCAGCGGTCTCTACGCAACTCTCTACCAACGACAGTTCACCCGACCCAACCAGGACACCTTGCTCAGATCGCCACGCTGAACTCGCGTGAGGCGTCTCCAACTCAACCCCGCCCAATCGCGCAAGACAACTCAACCGACCGATCCAGTAGCCAAAGAGAACTTTAAGTGCCATGGAGAAAGGTGACGGTCATGGACCGCCTTGTGTCTTCGCCGGTATTCATCTTCTCCCCTCCGGGCTCCGGCTCGACCTTGCTGCGCTGTGTTCTTGGCAGCCACTCACGCATCCATGCTCCGCCTGAGCTGCATCTGGATCTCTTCACGGTGCCCGTTTCCCATAAGTTCGTCCCTACCGTCCTCGACGTACTCGGCATGACTACCCGTGAACTCGAGCACCTTTTGTGGGATCGCATGCTACACCATGAGCTCGTCCGCAGCGGAAAGCAGGTGCTCGTGGAGAAGACTCCTGATAATGTGCGGTTCTGGCGGCGAATCGCGGAATGTTGGCCGGATGCAAAATTCATCTTCCTCATCCGTCATCCCGTCCATATCGCCGCTGGGCCGATCGACGTTTTCGGAAAAGTTGTCGGCATCCTCGCGATCCTCGAATGGGCGCGCTTCGTGGACGAGGCGCGAGCCGAGCTTGTTGGGCCGACCGTTCGTTACGAGGACTTGACCGCACGCCCTGCAGAGGTCATCCGCGAGTTGTGCGCGTTTCTCGAGGTGCCCTGGGAGCCGGACATGCTCGATTACGGCCGTTTCGACCACGGACCCTTCGCTCGGGGCCTTGGTGACTGGGGTGAGAAACTCCGCTCGGGACGCATCCAGCCGCCGCGGGCAATGCCTGCTCCAGCTGAGATTCCCGCGGCACTGAAGGCATGCTGTCAATCCTGGGGCTACCTCGACTCCCCGCTACAGCAGACGTCCACTGCATAAGCAACGGAGAACGACGACGACCATGGACCGCCTTGTGCCTTCACCGGTATTCATTTTCTCCCCCGTGCGCGCCGGCTCGACCTTGCTGCGCTGTGTCCTTGGGAGCAACTCACGCATCCATGCTCCGCCTGAGTTGCATCTGAACCTCTTCACAGTCCCAACGTCCGATAAGTTTGTCCGTTGGGCTCTCGCCTCGCTCGCCATGACCGCCCGTGACGTCGAGTACCTGCTGTGGGACCGCATACTGCACCATGAGCTGGTTCGCAGCGGAAAACAGGTGCTCGTGGAGAAGACTCCGGATAACGTGCTGTCCTGGCGGCGGATCGCGGAATGCTGGCCCGCCGCCAGGTACATCTTCCTCATCCGTCACCCCGCCCACATTGCCGATTCGCTGGCCCGCATTTATGGAAGTATGCGTATTTCTCTTAATGAAGTTCTTAAATTCGCGCGCGTGCTTGACGAAGCAAGAGCCGAGCTGCCTGGGCCGACCGTTCGCTACGAGGACTTGACCACCCGCCCTGCAGAGGTCATCAGCGAGCTGTGCGCATTCCTTGATGTGCCCTGGGAGCCGGAGATGCTCGACTACGGCCGTTTCGGCCAAGGACCAGGTCTTGGCGATGGGAGTACGAACATCCGCTCCGGGTCTATCCAGCCGCCGCGCTCGATGCCTGCCTTCGATGAGGTCCCTAAGGCGCTGAAGGCATGCTGTCAGTCCTGGGGCTACCTCGACTCTTCGATACAGCCGACGTCCACTGTATGAGCCAGAGAGGATGACGACGCTCATGGACCGCCTTGTGCCTTCGCCAGTATTCATCTTCTCCCCTGTGCGCGCCGGCTCGACCTTGCTGCGTTGCATACTCGGTAGCCATTCACGCATCCATGCCCCGCATGAGCTGCACCTGACCGGCCTCACCGTGCACGCGTCCGATGAGTTGACCCGTCGCGCCCTCGACATGCTCGGCATGACCACCCGCGACGTCGAGCACCTGCTCTGGGACCGAATGCTGCACCACGAACTTGTGCGCAGCGGAAAGCAAGTGCTCGTAGAGAAGACTCCCGATCATGTGCTGTCCTGGCGGCGGATAGCAGAATGCTGGCCCGCCGCCAAGTACATCTTCCTCATCCGCCACCCCGCCCAGATCGCCGCTTCGCTGTCCCGGGTTTTTGAAGAGTCTCTCGCCATCACAGAAGTCCTCAAGTACGCGCACGCCATGGATGAAGCGCGAGCCGAGCTTGTGGGGCCGACCATTCGCTACGAGGACCTGACCGCACGCCCCGCAGAGGTCACCAGCCAACTGTGCGCGTTTCTCGATGTGCCCTGGGAGCCGGAGATGCTCGACTACGGTCGTTTCGACCACGGACCCTTCGATCATGGACCCTTCGCTCCAGGTCTTGGTGACTGGAGTGAGAGCATCCACTCGGGACGCATCCAGCCGCCGCGCCCGATGTCTAGCAAGATCCCCAACGCGCTGAAGGCATGCTGTCAGTCGTGGGGCTACCTTGACTCTCTACAGCCAACAGAGAGATGCCGCGGCCTGAACGTAGGAGGGTTCAGAGACGACATCGCCTAAATTTCGCGCAGGGAATATGCCTCGGTACCCTTGGTGTAATCGCGCTTTTCGGCTATCATACGATGTAAGGTCTACGGGTGATCTGTCGCCTCTAGACCTAAGACGGCTAAGGCGGATTTTATGAAGGTCGTGCTCTTCTGCGGAGGCCTTGGGACCCGGCTGCGCAGCTACTCCGAAACGGTACCAAAACCTATGGTCAACATCGGCCAACGGCCGATCCTGTGGCACCTGATGAGGTATTACGCGCACTTCGGGCATACCGACTTCATTCTGTGTCTTGGATACAAAGGCGAGGTCATCAAGGACTACTTCCTTAACTACCGGGAGTGGCTGTCCAACGACTTCGTCCTCTCCGACGGTGGCAGGGAGATCCATCTCCTCAATCGAGATATCGACGACTGGAAAATCACGTTCGTCGACACTGGCACCAAGTCGAACATCGGCCAGCGCCTCAAGGCCGTCGAGCACCACCTCGACGGCGACGAAGTGTTTATGGCCAACTACGCCGACGGCCTCACCGACCTGTGGCTCCCCGACTACCTTGCCCACTTCATGACCCAAAACAAGATCGCCAGTTTCCTGGCGGTGCGCTCCACCCAGTCGTTCCACGTGGTCTCCGTCGATGACGCAGGGCTCGTCTCGAGCATCGAGCCGTTCAGCGACTCGAAGATCTGGATCAACGGCGGGTTCTTCGTATTCCGCCGGGAGATCTTCGATTGCCTGCACGAGGGCGAGGAGCTGGTGTTCGAGCCGTTCCAGCGGCTCATCGCCCGCCAGGACCTGTACGCCTACCGGTACCAGGGCTTTTGGATGCCCATGGACACCTTCAAGGAGAAGCAGGTCCTCGACGACCTCTACGAGCACGGCGACCCACCCTGGGCGGTATGGAGGCAGCCCACCCCTTCTGGCTCCACCGGCCGGCAAACGTGGGCTGCACCGTGCTGAGGATCGGCGCGGAGGGATTGGCTGGTCACGTCCGCAGCGTGCTCTGTCTGGGTGCCCACAGCGACGACATCGAGATCGGATGCGGCGGCACCGTCCTCAAGCTGGTAGAGGCGAGCCCAGACCTGCGGGTCGATTGGGTGGTGCTCACCGCCTCCGGCTCCGGGCAGCGCGACGCGGAAGCGCGGGACAGCGCCGCTCATCTCCTCAAGGACGCCTCGGAGGTGCGGATCGTCGTGCGGCACTTCCGCGAGCGCTACTTCCCCTACGAGCCCGAGGTGAAGGAGTTCTTCGACGAGCTGGGTCAACAGGTGGCGCCGGATCTGGTGCTGGCCCCGTGGCGGGGGGACGCCCACCAGGACCACCGGGTAGTGGCGGAGCTTGCGGCCAATACGTTCCGTGATCACCTCATCCTCGAATACGAGATCCCCAAGTACGACGGCGATCTGGGGCGACCCAGCGTGTATGTGCACCTCGGCCAAGCCACCTGCCAGCGCAAGGTGACCACCATCGTGCAGTGCTTCCTCAGCCAGAGGGACCGTCACTGGTTCTCGGAGGAGACCTTCTGGGCGATGCTGCGACTGCGGGGCATCGAGAGCCGTTCGCCCTCCGGATACGCCGAGGCCTTCCACTGCCGCAAGCTGGTCCTGGCGTGAAAGGCTGACCGTGGGGGTGCTCGACATTGCCGCAGGGGCTCGTCGGCGAGCCGCCAAGGTGCGTGACGACGACCTCGCGGCCATGCTCAGCGACCTTGAGCGCGAGCTGCAGCACCTGTCCGGGAAGCAGTTGCTCATCACCGGGGGAGCGGGCTTCCTTGGGTACTACCTGGTGCAGGTGCCCCTCGCCTGGAACGAGGCCCACCCTGACGACCCGCCCATCCGCGTGACCGTCTTCGACAACTACTTCCGGGGAGCTCCTCCATGGTTAGACGAGCTGCGCCACCGATCCGACATCGCGTTGGTAGCGCACGACGTCTGCGAGCCGCTCCCCGACGAGACGGAGGAGTTCGAGTACATCGTCCATGCCGCCGGGATCGCCTCGCCTCCCTACTACCGGGCACATCCCATCGAGACCATGGATGCCAACGTCAACGGGCTGCGAGCCCTGCTCGACTACGCCCGACAGCGGCTCGAGGCAGGCCGGCCGGTGGGTGGGTTCCTCTTCTTCTCGTCGAGTGAGATCTACGGCGACCCGGTTCCCGACGCGATCCCCACCCCCGAGACCTACCGGGGCAGTGTCTCCTGCACCGGGCCACGCGCCTGCTACGACGAGTCGAAGCGTTACGGGGAGACGCTGTGTGTCAACTTCGCCCGCCGCCACGGCGTCCCGGTCACGATGGTGCGGCCCTTCAACGACTACGGCCCGGGGATGAGGATCACCGACGGGCGTGTGACCGCCGACCTCTGTCGAGACGCCCTGGCCGGACGGGATCTGGTGCTCCTCTCGGACGGCTCGCCCACCCGCACCTTCTCCTACGTGTCCAACTCGGTCACGGGCTACTACTTGGCTCTGGTGCGGGGCCGCCCGGGAGAGCCCTACAACATCGGGGCCGACGGCCCGGAGATCTCCATGCTCGAGCTCGCCGAGCGGACGGCTGAGCTTGCCATGGACCTCTTCGGCCACCGGGTGGCAGTAGTCCACAGGGAGAGTCCCGACAGGGACTACCTCGTGGACAACCCCAACCGCCGTTGCCCGGACATCACCAAGGCCAGACAGGAGCTGGGCTATCGACCCAAGGTGGCTCTCGACGAAGGGCTGCGACGCGCGCTGCTGTGGTACGCCGGGAACCCAGACGGCGAGGAGCGGTGATGCGAGTCTCGGTGATCGGGGCGGGGTACGTGGGCCTGGTCACCGGTGTGGGCCTCGCGGAGATGGGGCACGCAGTCGTGTGCGTCGACCTCGACGAGCGCAAGGTGGCCGCCATCAGCCAAGGCGACCCCCCCATCTTCGAGGCAGGCCTGGAGGGGCTGCTGCGGCGCAATCTCGGCACACGGTTCACGGCGACCACCGACCTGGAGGGGGCGGTGGCCGCGAGCGAATTGACCTTCGCCTGCGTGGGCACTCCCCCGCGGGAGGACGGCAGCATCGACGTGTCCCACGTGGTGCGGGCCGCCGAGCAGATCGGCGTCGTGCTCGCCTCCATGGAGAGGTTCCATGCGGTCGTCGTGAAGAGCACCGTGGTGCCGGGCACCACCGACGGGGTAGTCATCCCCACTCTGGAGCGGGCCTCGGGGAAACGGGCCAGCGAGGACTTCGGGGTGGGCGTCAACCCCGAGTTCCTCACCGAGGGCCAGGCGGTCGACGACTTCCTGCGTCCCGACCGCATCGTCATCGGTGGCGACGAGCGGACCGCAGCGGCGCTACGCCAGCTGTACGCCGGGTTCGCGGGCGTGCCCGTGGTGGCGACCAACACCTCCACCGCCGAGATGATCAAGTACGCCTCCAACGCCATGCTGGCCACCGCCATCTCCTTCGCCAACGAGATCGCCAACCTCTGCTCGACCATCGGGGACATCGACGTCGTCGAGGTGATGCGGGGGTTGCACCTCTCCCGCTACCTCACCGCGCCGGTCGGCGACGGCAGGTCGGTGACCGCGCCGCTCACCTCGTACCTCGAGGCAGGTTGCGGGTACGGGGGCAGCTGCCTCCCCAAAGATCTGGCCGCCTTGACCGCGCGGGGACGAGAGGTTGGGTCTCCGATGCTCCTGCTGGAGTCAGTCGCCCGGGTGAACCAGCGGCAGCCGGCGCGGCTCGTCGACTTGCTTCGCCGGGAGCTGGGGAGGCTGGAGGGACGGCGAGTCGCCGTGCTCGGACTCGCGTTCAAACCGGACACCGACGACGTACGGTCCTCGCCCGCCTTCCCGGTGATCCGGCTGCTGCTCGACGCCGGCATGGAGGTGGCGGCCCACGACCCGCTGGTCGGGCCCGAGGCGCTCGACCGCTTCGGCGACGCTCCGGTGCTCCATCTCGGCGACCTGGTCGCCGCGATCAAGGGCGCTGAGGCGGTGGTGATCGTCACGCGTTGGGACCACTACCACCGGCTCCCTGAGCTCATCGCCGACCTCGACCCTCCCCCTCTGGTAATCGACGGGCGCCGCATGCTCGACAAGTGGTCGGTGCCCCGCTACACCGGGATCGGACTGTGAGGTTCACTCGGACCCCGCTCCCCGGCTCGGGTCAACCGCAGTGACGAGATCTGGGCACTCAGAGTGAAGGCACCTGGTTTCCAGGCCTTCGGCTCGAGCAAGCCTCAGGAGCGCGCGGGCGAGCAGAAGCGCCCCCTGCGAGGCGTGCCGGTGGTGTGCCGGCGCTGGCAGGAAGCATGAACAAAGCGGAGGTCGTTCGAGCCAGTATCGGCCAGGTATAGGGCTGTCTGGAGACGCGCTGCCTTTGACCGTTTGCTGTCGGACGATCTTCCGTTCAGGCGAACGTGAGCGGTAGGCGCCGCGGTCGGTCGCCGAACATCCACCAGGCACACCTGACGCGTTGAGCTGGCCAAAGTAACGGGCGGCGACCCAGCTTTCCGGCTTGTTCGTTTTATCCAGTTCTTGGCCACTCAGAGCGTGTTTGAAAATTGTTGTGGGGGTCGCGTCGCGTCGGGTTCCGCTCGCGAAGAGCCGTTTAGGTCGGAGCCTCTTTCCGGGACGCGACGCGACCGTCTTGTGACGGCCATCCTCGTATGATTTTATTATACCTGAGGCGGTTTCGGCGGCCAGGGGCTGGGGGAGTCCCCCATAGACGGCCGCCGAAACCGCGCTCCGCTCCGCTTCGCCCACGGGACAAGGCCGCGATTCTCAAACACGTTCTCAGAACGACGATCATCTCTCACGTACCACAGGGCGTCGGTCAGCAGCCTGTCGAGGGCTTAGGTCACAAGCGCCAGCCCCTGTACGGCTGGTCGTTCCCCGCCGTCCGCGCCTACCGGGCACTCCGTTAGGCTCCTCGTTCGGTTGTCACCTGCAAGGCGGCCCTCCCAGCCAGCGCATGTGAATCCCCCGCTGTTCGGGAGGTTTTTTCTGCAGCCAGCCTTGCCCGCCCCTCGAGGAGGCATCGAGGCTATGAGCCGTACTGCGGGAACTCCCGGATTTTTCCGAGCAGGCGGCCTGGCGGTTTTGGCTGCGCTCCTGCTGGCCGCATGCGCTGCCCCTGGTCCGAGCGCCACGACCGCCACTTCCGCGGCCGTTCGTCCCGAAGAGGTGTGCCCCGGAGTCAACGCGCCCAGGCTTGCCGGCGCCCAGCCGAGCCCCCAGCTGAACAGCCAGTTCACGGCCTACGGCAACCGCAGCACCAACAGCGACTGGTCCGGCGCGGACGGCACGTACTCGGTGCGCTTGCCCGACGGCCGCATGCTGTGGTCGTTCGGCGACACCATCTTGGGACCGGTGAACGCGGACGGCTCTCGGACCAACGGCGTGAAGTGGGTGAAGAACTCCTTCGTCGTGCAGCGCGGCGCCCAGCTGTCCACGATCTACACCGATTCCGATCCCCCGACGGGTGTGGTCAACCCGCCGGGTGATCCGGAGCAACGCTGGTACTGGCCCGTAGGCATGACCGTCAGCGACAGCACGCTGAACGTCGTGTACGTGCAGATACGACAGGCCCCAGGCAACTTCGGCTTCAATGGGGAGAAGAACGTGCTGGTGCGGTTGTCGCTACCCGACTTCCGCGTGCTGAGCACGAGCGACGTCCCCTCCGGCAAGCCCCATCTCCACTACGGTGCGTGGATCCAGCGCGACGGCGGCTACACCTACGTGTACGGGGTGGAGGACATTCCCGGCGGCTCCGGCCAGCTCACCCGCAAGTACATGCACATCGCCCGGGTGCAAGGCACCGATCTGCGCGGCTCCTGGGAGTTTTACACCAATCCAGGCTGGTCGGCTGACGCGGCGAAGTCGGCGCGGGTGCTCGAAGGCGTCGCGAACGGCTACAGCGTCACAAAGCTGGACCGGGTGTACATGCTGCTTACCCACGACAGCACGACGGGCTTCAGCGACAAGATCGTCGCTCTGTTCTCGTGTACGCCGACCGGGCCGTTCGTCGGCAAGACCGTCGTCTACCAGACTCCGGAGAGCGGTCAGTCCGGCAGCTACCACGATCCTGACATCTACACGTACAACGCCCGCGTCCATCCAGGGTTGAGCAGCAGCGACGGCCGCCGGGTCGTCGTCTCCTACAACGTCAACAGCTTTGCCGGCATACCAGGGGACGTGTACAAAGACGTGAGCATCTATCGGCCGCGGTTCGTCGATCTCGACTTCTCTGGCCGCTGATTACACTTCGGACTTGGCCCTTACAGTCATCGAGTTGTGCCACTTGCTAGCAGCATCTTCCGGTGGAAGGTGTTCGTGCAGGGCGACAAGCCATCGATGTCAGGCCATTCCGTGGTGTCGATAATCAACAAAGGTAAAGGCGTCCATCGCCAACTGGCTCCGCTAAAATTCTTGGATCTCAGGCCAGATCCTCGACCACAGCGCACGTCTGCCTTCGTACAACGAGAAGGACCGCTCCGGCGTTCTCACTTGCCGCACGTCGGTGAAGTACGGCCGCAGCCGGTTCGGATCGCCACCGAACCAAATCATGTAGATCACGGAATCCACGCCAACCGGCGGCGCACCGAAGTACCAGCAGCCGCCTTCCGCGCTGTAGGCGCGGGGCAGCCCGTGGTCGGGCCCGTAATAGTTGATGGCAGCAGCCACCGGGCAGCTCTCGGCCAGCACCACGGTCTGACGTTGCTCCTGTGGCGACAGCTAGTGATACGCGCCCGCCACCTCGCCTGCCAGTTGCGGCCACGCATTCCGCCGCGGGATCTTCGACTGCACGGAAAAGACCAAGACCGCTGCGGTGACCAGCGCGGAGATCGTGTAGACCGGCCAGGTGGGCACCCAGCGCCACCATGCCGCCGGCCGCCGCCGTTGGATGTCCACCGCCGCAGTGGCGAACAGCAGCGCATAGAGCCCGGCCGAGTAGCGCAACCGGCCTCCGGCGAGCAGGAAGACCGTCAACACCCCCATGATCGTCCAGCCGAGAAACCGGTAAGGCCTCAGCTCCGGCGAGCGCAGCAGCCGCCACAAGCCCAGGCAACAGAACACCGCACCCACCGGAATGCCAGCGTAGATCACGACAAGCGGCAGGAATCCCAATCGACCCCAGCGGCTGTCGGCTCCCTCAGCGATCGACTGGACCATCCCCAGCTGCGGCCACCCGTGGTGGGCCTGCCAGAGCAGGCCAGGCAGCGTGGTGAGCACGGCCAGTGCCCCACCGACGTACAGCAGCGGCCGGCGGAGCAAGTCCCGGGGGCCGACGACCGACACGCTGAGTGCCAGCATGGCCCAGAAGGCCGGAATGAGGAACTTGGTCTGCAACGAGATCGCGGTGACCACACCGGCCCACAGCAGCAACCGGTCCTCATGGTGGCCTTTGTTGCGCAGCGAGCCCAGCGCACCAGCAACCAGGTGATCACCGTCCACCAGACCGGATCGATCGTCCAGGTGCCCAGCGTGAGGCCATGCAAGCCCACCTGGACGGACACCGCGTACGCCCCGGCCGCGAGCACTTGAGCCCGGCGTCGGCCGCCGAGCTCGCGGGCGATCAGTGCCGTCACCACGACCCCCGCCGCGCTGGCCAGCGTGGCGGGCAGTCGCAGCGCGATCACCGAACCGGGGAAGGCCGCGTCCATTGCCCGAGCCAGCAACGGCACCAGCGGGGGCTGGTCCGCGTACCCCCAGCCCAGATGCTCCTTGCCAGCGATGAGGAAGTACAGCTCATCCGTGAAGTACCCGCTGAACCCGCTGGCGATCGACAGCGCCAACATCACCGCCCCGGCGATCGCCAGCACGGGCCCGCGCGCGAACTGGCCGACCGTGCCAGACTCCTCGGCGGGAGCCGCACGGCCGGCCTGGAGGCTGGAGTCCGGCGGCCGTGCGCTCCTGTACGAGCGCGCCCGTGCGCTCACTGCTCCCCCGGTCGTGGATGAACATCCACGTGCGGGCAGTCCGACCTGGGCCAGCCTCTCTGACGTGCCACTCCCCGGCACAAGGCAAACACGCGCGGCGGGGGTCTTGCAATGCACTCGCGGCTCATGGCGGCCGGTCGAATCGATCCAGCCGGTAGAGCGGCTCGACCGCTGACACAGCGCACGGGAACCCGAGGTCGCTGGACAAGATGGCGTGGACCTTGTCGCCGTCATGAGGGCGATAGTGGACCGCGAGGAAGCTTCCACCTGGGGCCAGGGCCGCGCGAAAACGCTCAAGCGCGTCTGTCAGCACTTCGCGACTCCAGTAGTAGAGGACCTCCGCGTAGTAGAGGACCTCCGCGCAGACGATCAGGTCGAAGGGACCCTGCGGCATCTCCTCGCAAGGTGCGCCGCTCCACCCGCACCCCGTGGACTCCGGCGAGACGCTCGCGCGCGCGGGCAACCGCGAGCGCGGAGATGTCCACTGCGACAAGCTCGACGCAGTGTGGGACGAGCATGGCCGTGAGCACCCCGATCGAGCAGCCCACCTCCAGCGCCCGCTCGAACCGCCGGTCACCCAACGCGGCCAGGCTGTGCGCGTACTTGGCCGTCTCGTAGGGGCTCGTCTCGAACCCAAACGGGTCCCGCTTCGACGCATAGACCGCCTCGAAGTATGACCGCCCCACCCTGTCGCCCTTCGTCATCGTCGCTCCCCGGTTACGGCCAAGTTCGCCAGATCCCCGATCACGGCCGCGGGCGTGTCACGGAACCGTCATGCCATTGATGTCATAGCTGCTGGACTTGGCTGGGGAGGAAATAATAAAACGATAAGCCAGGTCTGGCCAATCCGCGATATAATCGATGAAGAAGCCAAGGCGAATGCCTTGGCCATTTCGGGTTCATGCATCCCACCGTGATGACGCCTGTTCCTAACGCTATCAGCAGATGGCCGCCATGGAAACGATTAACTATTCTTGGATAGCCGGCAGCAACAGATGGTATGTGTCATCCGTATCCTGCAAAACCTTGATCGTGACTTCCCTGGGAAGGTAAAGCCCCAGCTCTTCCTCAATAGCACTGTGGGGATCAAGAAACAGCAGCTCACGGAAACGGGTATCCCTGACGGCCCGGCCAACAACCCGGTCATGGAGCTCCTGACGCTGCACCATTTTTTCTCCTTATCTATTTGCCAGTCCTGCTGGAGACCAAAGAAATACGCGACTCAGGAACCATCAAGAGACATCCTTTATGCGCACGCCGAACGGGCCGGTGAGCTCGGCGCTGAACCCCTATGGTGCTTTGTCACTAGTCCCGCTGTTCCTAGACTGACAACCCCTACGTCGCAAACGGTAGAAGTAAGCTCCACTTGCTGCCATCGTGCAGATGACGTATCTGCGCCCTGGCCTGAGGCTTAGTTTCCCTCCCCAGAGGTCTCTTCCTGACTTACCGCTTTCGCATTGGCTGAAGGCGGGTGGCTAGGCCCACGGCGAGCAAAACGTCGCAGAAGTCGTTTAACGTACGAACACCGTGAACCGCTCGGGGTCAGGAGCAGTGGTTGCGCAGCCTTTCGCTAGGCGCGGACTGCGGGGGAAGCCCAGCCGCCGATTCTGGGATCATTCGTAACGTAGCGCCTCGATTGGGCGTAAGCGAGCGGCGCGGTTGGCTGGGTAGATGCCGAAGAACAGCCCGATGCCGACCGAGACGCAGAAGGAAAGCACGATGGAGGGGACAGACAGCACGGGTGCGGGGAACCGGCCGCCGCCGATGTTGTTGACGATCACGCCGACCACCTTGGACAGGCCGACGCCAAGCGCGATGCCGAGCACACCTCCCAGGCCCGACAACGATATGGACTCGATCAGGAACTGCAGCAGTACGTCTCTGCGTTTGGCGCCGATCGCCTTGTGGATGCCGATCTCGCGGGTCCGCTCGGTGACCGTGACCAGCATGATGTTCATGATCCCGATCCCGCCGACGATAAGAGAGATCGCGGCGATCGCGCCGAGGAAGGCTGTCAGGACCCCGGTGATCTGACGGACCTGGTCGAGCAGTTTCTGCTGCGACAGGACCCTGAAGTCCGCCAGGGACGGGTCCGAAAGCTTGTGCTGCGCGAGCAGGATGTTGGTGACTTCCTGTTGCGCGGCCTCGACCGTGTCCTCGCTCGTTGCCTGGACAAGGATGGAGGCGATGTTCTTACGGCCCCCGCCGCCGATCAGGTAGTTCCAGCTCGTGGTGATGGGGATGACCGCATCGTTGTCCTGGTTGGAGAAGCCGCCCGCCCCCAGGGACGCGAAGACGCCGGTCACCCGGAAGAGCTGGCGCTGGATCTTGATGTTCTGCCCGATCGCGGCGGCGGGGTCGCCGCCGAACAGGTTGTCGACTATGGTCTGGCCGAGCACCACTACCTTGGCGCTGGCGCGGACGTTGGTTTCGGTGAAGAACGAGCCAGCCGACAGGTCGCGGTCCTGTATCCGGGCGAAGTCCTGGGTCGCGCCGTTGAGGCGGGCGACCCAGTTCTGGTTCTGGTACTGCATGGTCACTTCGGTCGTCGAGACCGGCGTGACGACGGCAACGTCAGGTGCCTGGGAGCGATCGCTGAGCGCCTGCACATCCTTTTCGCTCAGCGTCCGGGCGGTCCCGAAGCCCAGCTGGACGCCGCGGCTCCGCTGGTTGCCGGGGAAGACGGTGATCAGGTTGGAGCCCAGCGACTGGACCTGGCTCGAGATCGCGATCGAGGCGCCGTTGCCGACGGCGACCAGCAGGATCACCGCTGCCACGCCGATCAGGATCCCGAACATGGACAGCGCCGAGCGCATTCGGTTCGCCGCCAGCGCGGCCAAGGCGATCCGCACCGCCTCCCGCAGGCTCATGGGCTGGCCCCAGCCTCCCGCTCCTGCGCCTGGTCGCTGACGATCATGCCGTCACGCAGGCGGACCACGCGGCGGGCGAATCCGGCGATATCGTCCTCGTGGGTGATCAGCACCACGGTCCGCCCCGCCTGGTTCAGCTCTACCAGCAGTTTCATGATCTCCAGACTCGACTCAGTGTCCAGATTTCCCGTCGGCTCGTCCGCCAGCAGGATAGCCGGATCCGTCACCAGCGCCCGCGCGACCGCCACCCGCTGCTGCTGCCCGCCCGACAGCTCGTTGGGCTGGTGTCGCGCCCGATCCTCCAGCCCCACCGCCGCCAGCGACGCCAACGCCCGACGTCTCCGTCCGGAGCTCTGCCCCGCATAGACCAGTGGCAGCTCCACGTTCTGCAGCGCGCTCGTCCTCGGGACCAGATTGAAGGACTGGAACACGAACCCGATCTTGCGGTTGCGGATCTCCGCCAGCTGGTTGTCGCCAAGCCCCCGCACGTCCACCCCGTCCAGCAGATAACGCCCGCTGGTGGGCAGGTCCAGACAGCCCAAGATGTTCATCAGCGTGCTCTTCCCCGACCCCGACGCCCCCATGATGGCTATGAACTCCCCCTCCTCGACCACCACATCGACACCGCGCAGCGCGTGGACCTCTACCTGCCCGGTCCGGTACACCTTGGTGACCGCCTCCAACACGATCACCCGCCGGCTCCCCCGCCGCCGGGGCCGGCGGGTGGCGGCTGCCCGTTGCGTGCCCGCACCGTGGGCAGCACCACCCGGTCCCCAGGCTTCAAGCCCGCAGTCACCTCGGTCGTCGTGTCCCCCTCTGCTCCGGTCTGCACCAGCACCCGCCGCTGCGTGCCGTCGGCCAGCAGCACCATGACGAACGCCTGCCCGTCGGTTCGCTGGATGACCGCGTTGGGCACGACCAGAACATCTCGGACCTCGGCGACCACGATCGCCGCGTTGGCCGTCAGCCCCGCGCGCAGCCGCGGGTCGAGCTGGCCCAAGCTCAACGTCACCAAATAGTTGGTCACGTTCTGGATCACCGTCGACCCCGGTGCCACCGCGACCACCGTGGCCGGTAACGTCAGCCCAGGCAGTGCGTCAAAGGTCACGTCGGCCCTCTGTCCCGACCGCACCTGCGCCGCGTCAGCCTCCGCCAAAGGCGCGATCACCTGAAAATTGTTCACGTCCGCGAGCACCAGAAACGCGCTTGCAGCCGCACCGCCGGTGGCTCCAGCTTGGCCGGCTGTAGAGACCGCAGTGGCGGTGCTCGGCTGGGGAGCGTCGGTGCCCGGCGCCAACGGCGTCGTCTGCCCGGCCACCGCTATCGTCTCGCCAACCTGAGCGTTCACCCCCAACACCGTACCGTCAACCGGCGAGACCAACGTCGCGTTGCTCAGATCCCGCTGGGCGGTGTCCACCTGCGCCTGAGCGCTCGTCACCCCCCCCTGCTGCTGCGCGATGGTGTTCGGCCGTCGGGTCGTCTCGGAGTCGAGCGTGTCCCGAGCTGAGGCGACCGCAGCCTGAGCGTCGTTGATCGACTTCTGCCCGTTCGCCCGATTCAACGCCAACTGATTCTCATCAGCGCTCAACTTCGCCTCGTCGGCCAATACCTGCGCCTTGGCCGCGCTCACCGCATCCCTGGCCGCATCCACCTTGGGCTTACTGGCGTCCACCGCAGCCTGAGCCGCGTCCACCGCCGCTTGATCAGTCATACACGCCACCGGATCGGGCGGAATCAGGCTGTCGCATTTGTGCGCGCGAAACGTGTCCTGAGCCAGCTCCAACATGGCACGAGCACGCCGCAACGCCGCCTCTTCGCGCTCCAGCCTGCGCTGAAGCCTTTCAAGCGTCTGCCGGTCGAACGACAGCTGCCGCTTGTCACTGGCGACCACATCCTCAGCCGCCCTCACGGTCTTACTGACCTGATTCTTGACATCGCCCAACGCCTGCTCAGCCGCCGCCAGACGATTCCGCGCGGCCTCCACCGCGTTCTGCTCCCTCGCGTCCTTCAAAATCGCCTGCGCCTGTTGCAGGCCCCCCTCCGCCTCCTGGGCCGCGGCACGCAAACCGCCCGGATCGATCCTCGCCAGCACCTGGCCCGCCTTTACACGGTCACCGACCTTGACGTTGATCTCAACCAACTTCCCCGCCTGGCTGAAGCTCACGTTCTGCTGCCTCACCGGCTCGAGCGTGCCCGTCCCAGTTATCACCGTCCGCACCACGCCCCGCTGCACACCAACCGTAGGCGCCGGCAAAGCCGGTTTCGCAGGGAAAAACACCGCCCGCACGACCAACACCAACGCCACGAGGCCAACCAACGCCAACGCCCAAACCAAAATCCGCTTACGGGTCACGAGCAGCCGCCCAACGGCTGCCAGCTACACCACAACGACCCCACTTCCCCTCCACCCCCGGGGTGACGCAAGCCGCGCCTTTACAGGCCAGCTGTCCCGGGGTAGTCACCTACGGCCCGCGGCGACACGGCGGCCAGCCCGTGGCCACCACCCACCACGCATAGTATCCGCCTCGTAGCCCGGCGTCGCAGCGGGTCCTCATACCGAATATACGGACTCTGCAGCCCTGAGTAGTGGGACGGGCGTCACATGCCGTCTTTCAACACTTCGGGGAATTGTGCGGCAAAGGCGGAGTCCGGTCAACGGCCAGCTCGAAGATTCATCATGGCCTGAGGGCTTAACAACAGAGCCGAGGTTACATTCACGAAACTGCCTGACATGCTGACAGGTGCTGATACGATCAAACACATTTGCTCTCAGGCCCTTAGGTGGTGAAATGTGTGGTCGTCTGCCGGAGAAGACGGGAGGGAGGCGACCGCAAATGTCTCGACGCCAGGGGAACGAGAGCGCGTCAGGCCACGGTCACGGGTCCTGACGCGGCTCGGGGAGGCGGCCCTGACGGATCCGACTTCCTTGAGCCACGGTACTATACCGACCAGTCGGTATAGTATAGTGGCATGACCACGCGCGTTTACCCCAGTGCACGCACCAAGATCCTCGAGGCGGCGGAGCGGGTGATCCTGCGCGAGGGGGTCGGCAGGCTGAGCGTCGAGGCGATAGCCGCCGAGGCAACCGTCAGCAAGGGCGGCTTCTTCTATCACTTCAAGAGCAAGGACGACCTCCTGGCCGCGCTGGTCACGCGCCTTGCGGAGACCGCCGCGGCCGGCGTGGCCGCAGCCACGAAACGCGACCCGTCACCGCGCGGGCGTCTGCTGCGGGGCTACGTCCGCTATGCCTTCGACCTCGACGAGGACCCGACGGGACGCGAACGGCTGCGCGCGCTGGTCCTGGCCCTGATCACCGCCTCCGCGCAGAGCCCGGACATCGTCACCAGCGCCAAGCGGGCCAACGCTGAGGCATTCGCGGCTGCGGCGGCGGACGGCGTCCCGATCGCTCAGGTGCTGCTCGTGCACCTCGCGCTCGACGGGCTCTGGCTCGGTGAGGGTCTGGGGACCCTCGACTTGCCCGCAGCCTGGCGCAGCGCGCTCAAAGACCTACTCGTTGAGCTCACACAACGGGACATCGGCACGACACCGACGGCCGGGCGAGCAGCTCCTGCGCGACCAGAGGAGGAGCGATGAAGACCACCGAGCACACCGATGTCCTGGTCGTGGGGGCGGGCCCCGACGGGCCTCGCGCTCGCCTGCCAACTGCGGCGGCTCGGCGTCGCCGTGCGCATCGTGGACCAGAACCCGGCGCCTTCGAGCACGTCGAAGGCGATCGGGCTGCAGTACCGCGTCTCCGAGGTGCTCGCCTTGATGGGCGTCGTCGACCGCTTCATCGCCAAGGGCGAGACGAGCGCCGGGGTGAACATCTCTACCGGCGGCCGGCGGGTGCTCACGCTGCGGCTGGACGGCATGGAGCACAAGGCCGGCCAGGATGCCTTCGTGCCGCGCGTGATCATCCTGCCGCAGCCCGAGACCGACGATCCTCGGCGGCCTCTTGCGTGAGCTCGGCGGGCAGGTCGAGCACCGCAAGGCGTTCGTCAGCTTCTCTCAGGATCCGGACCGGGTCGTCTCCCGCGTCGCAGCGGCGGGTGGCGCGCAGGAGATCATCGCATCGCGCTACCTGGTCAGCTGCGAAGGGGCGCACAGCCAGATCCGCAAGCAGGCCGGGATCAACTTCGTTGGCAAGGCGTATCCCCACGATTTCGTCATGGCCGACGTCGACCTCGACTGGAGGGTCAGCCGTGACGAGGCCCACGCCTGGTTCCACCCAAACGGCATGCTCGCGGTGCTCGGTCTCCCGGGCGGGCGCACGTGGCGGCTGTTCATCGACGTGGGAGCGGCCGGCGCGCCGACCGAGATCACCCTCGACCTCTTGCAGCAGCTGCTGGCGCAGCGGACCGGCGACCGCGCGGACGGCCGCCAGGCTCGGACGGCTGAGCATCGACTGCCTGCGGGTGGTGCCACGGCCCGGGCAGCACGACGATCGACTGGCCGACTGGCACGGCGATCTGGACCGGGTCTACGGCGCGCGAGGCGAGTTCTGCTACCTCGTCCGCCCCGACGGCTACGTGGGGTTGTTCACCCGTCCGTTCAACGAGCAGGCCGTGCGCGCTTCCCTGCCCAAGCTCTGGCCGGCGGACTCGGTTGCCGCGGCCTGGCGCGACCATAGCGATCTCTCACCCGAGCCGAGCGTGCAGTGAGTTGCCTGTAAGTCGCGCCGCCACGAGAAAAAATAACTGCGGACAACGCATCGAAGCTTTAGCTCTTCAGATACAAGATGAGGATGTTTGCTCCACATGCCGCATCCCGTCGTGCTCCGCAACCACCACGGCCACGTCCTGGCGATCAAACTCCGTGCCCGTCAGCTGGTAACGACCGCTCTCCCACCCACACGTGCAGTGAGCGTAGACCGCCACAGGCGTGAACCCATTGGCGGCGTGCACTATCTCGATTGCGTGATGACCTTCCATGTCGTATAGGCTCGCTCGACCGTCCGAACACGATCGTGACACCCGAGGACAGATGGGAGTGCGATGGAGCGCTGGACTGCCAGCGAGGCGAATCAGTTGCGCGAGCTTCTGGGGTTGAGGCCCGAAGCCTTCGCGCGGCGGCTGACGATCCACAAGCGCACCGTCCTACGCTGGAGGGACGGAGACACTGACCCCGCCGCCGCAATCCAGGAGGACTTGGATAATCTCCTCAGCGAAGCCGCTCGCAAGCTGGCACACTGGCTTGCCCTTGACCAGCTCGACCAGCTCGACCAGCTCGCCAAGATGCACCGCCGCGACCTCCTGAGGCTCCTCGCCGCGAGCAGCAACATCCCCGTAGGCGGGATCGACCTGTGGAACGGGCTGCTCACCCAAGTGAGCACTACTTCCCTGGAGAGCCTCGAGGAAATCACCACAGTGCTCGCCAGCCTGTACCGTACGAGCCCACCTCATCTGCTGTTGAGCCCGGTGACGGGGCACTTGGAGAAGGCCTCTGCGCTGTTGGGCGCCGCCATGAAGCCGAGTCAACGCCGGCGGCTCGAATCCGTTGTCGCTGATGTTTCGGTGTTCGTCGGCGTCCTGAGCATGCACACCGGCAAGCTGGCCCAGGCCCGCGCCCATCTCTGGACCGCTGAGAAGATGGCACAGCAGGCGGGGAACATGGCGTTGCTGCCACTGGTGTATGCCGAGCAAGCGCTGCTCGACTACTACTCGCAAGCCCCGACCAAAGACAATGACGATCCTCGATTGAGGATCGAGCGCTTGGAGGACGCTGACCAGTTGGCGAGGCGCTACGCTCCCGCAATCGTGCAAATGATCATCAGTACTCAGCTGGCTGAGGACAAGGCAGCAGCCAAGGTGATCACCCTTGGCTCCGTGGCAGCAGCCAAAGACGCATACGATGCCGACAAGGCACTGGAGCGCTCAGGGCTCGCGCTGGCCAAGGCGCAGGGAGAGGGTCCGGTGGGGACCGGCTTCTGCTCCAGCGCTGGGGTCTACAGTGGGTGGGACCAGGGTCGCCTCGAAGGCTTCCGTGGCGCGGTCGAGCTGTCGCTCGGGCGAACGAGCGCCATCGACACGATCACGACCTCGTTGGAGCTCAAGACCGTTCCGAGCGTGCGGGCGTATGGCCTTATAGACCTCGCCATCGCGCTGATCGGCCAGAAACGGCCAGAGGAGGCATGTGATCGCCTTGTCGAGGCGCACGCCATCGGGCTTGATCGGGGCTCTGCGGTCATCCTGCACACCGTCTTCAGCGCCCGCACGCTCATGCCCCCCAAGTGGAACACGCTGCGGTGCGTGCGACAGCTCGACGATCGCCTGGGGTTGCGCGGGCAGCTCAACCGCGTTTGGTGGAGCTAAGAGGGCTTTTTTTTGAACCCGATATATAGGGATAAATTTGGACGCTTGCATCGCTGCCTCCCTGTCGCCTGCCAGGTGAGACGCGCAAAGAGCAGCGCAAGCGCTGCCCGTAATGGCTTTCCCTGAATACGGTGCCCCTTGATCGAACAGCTTTGTACCAGAACTGGTCAAAAGAGTTGTCCAAATGATACCATTTAAACCTATCTGGACCATGCTGGCGATAAGGGGCACGGATTTTGGACCGCGCGGAAGCCCTCAGTCCAACCCGGTGCGGTCGATGATCAGACGCTCAACCAAGAAGATCGCGCCTAGTCACGACTTGTCGTGCTCATGCGGAACGATTGACAATCCAGCCTAACTCAGCCATTCTGGCCTGTTACCTCCTGACCTGGGAGACAGGACTATGCCGCCTGGCACGCTGAGTGATGCCAACGTACTGCGTACCACCACTAAGCTGATCGAGTTCCTTCGTGATCTGACCTCTGATACCGGTCGCGAGCGGATCCGGGACATCACTTCCGGTGGCCGGCGTGCTCCCGATCCGATCGTGTGGCTAGCGGATCTACCGGTCGATGTGCGCGTGACTCCCGATGCCCGGGACGGAACGCTGCTTGATGTCGTCCCGGTGGGCCGTAGCGCGCCTCCCGACCAGCCGCCCGAGTTGGCCGATCGGCTTGACCCTGACCAGGTGCGCTCAGCGTTAGGGGTGTCACCAGAGCTTTCCAAGCGAGGGCTCCCGCCCGCCGAGGTCGCCGGTGTCGAGCGGGCGTACCGGCGCTGGCTGCCGCGCTGGCAGTTGTGGGCTGCGCAGGAGCGGGAGAAGCAGCGTAAGCGGGAACTCTACGAGACCCTTGAGCACGTCGCGAAGACCCTCGACCAGCAGGACGACGAGTACGAGTTCGTCCTGGGCGTCGGTCTGGTGACCTGGCAAACGCCAGGCGGCCAGACCATCCGGCGTCACCTGCTGACCACCCAGTTACGTGCGGTGATCGAGGTCGACACCGCACGGGTGCGTGTGGTGTGGGAAGACGGTACCCCGTTGCGATTGGAGGACCGAGAGCTGTTTGAGGGTGTGGAGGTCTACCGCGCCGATCGGGGCAGGTCGGTTCGGGACGATCTGCGCGCACATGGTGGGCACCCGCTGGCCGCTGAGCTGTTCAGCTCGCTCAGAGGATGGTTCGAGGCCGTAGTGGATGCTGTAGTCGATGTCCGGGATGACTGGGAGGCCCCGGATGGAGATCCCACCGCCGCGGTGATGGGCCTGACTGCGGCGCCTGCGTTGCTCCTGCGGCGCAGGAGTCAGGCGCTGCTCGCCGAGGCGTACCAAAAGA
The DNA here is from genome assembly GCA_050743125.1 of Egibacteraceae bacterium. GTDB lineage: Bacteria > Actinomycetota > Nitriliruptoria > Euzebyales > Egibacteraceae > JBOGEB01. Next base: position 23,381 of record JBOGEB010000002.1, on the reverse strand, counting down.
TTGCGGCAGCGCTGCGGGAGCCGGGTTGCCAGATTCCTATCGGCCTGGCGCATCTCATCGCTGGGATCGATGTCGAGCGTCGGGCTCGCTGGCTCGCTGAGCAGGGCATGACCCATGGCGACGTGCTCGGAGACGACCCACTGTTCCCTTTGGCGACGAACAAGGCACAAACTCGGATTCTTGAGCGGTTACGCACGGAGACCACCGTCGTGGTGCAAGGGCCGCCGGGTACCGGCAAGACGCACACCATCGCGAATCTCATTTGCGCGTTGCTCGCTCAAGGTCAGCGGGTGCTGGTCACCAGCGAGAAGGATCAAGCGTTGCGTGAGCTGCGTGACAAGGTGCCCTCGGAGTTGCGCCAGCTGTGCGTGCTGCTGACTGGCGCTTCCAAAGGTGGCGCTGAGGAGCTGCAGCGTGGCATCGAGGCGCTGTCAGAGATGGTTGCCTCGACCGACCTTGAGTCCTTAAACGATCAGGCGCATCGACTAGCGGCGAAGCGAACTGCGCTGCGTAGCCAACGCGCGGTCCTCACCGAACAGATCCGAGCCCTGCGCGAGTCAGAGACGTATCAACATCCACCGGTCGTCCGTGGATACCGAGACGACGCCTATCGGGGTTCCGTGGTGAACATCCTCCGGGAGGTGAAAAAGCGGGAGGCCGACTACGGATGGATGCCACCGCTACCTGACAGCGTGCCGGACCAGCCTCCGTTAGATCCAACAGCGTTCGCGACTCTGTGCAGGCTGCTGCGAGATCGCACACCCGCCCTGCAAGCCAGAGCCGCGCAATTGATTCCAGAGGCGGGACGGCTTCCGGACAGCGCGACGTTCGCTGAGCTCGTAGCCGCCGAGCGCCCTGCCAGTGAATTCGCCGACATTGACGTCGCCACTCGTGCGCTCACGGCCTTGCCTGCGGCTTCGCTGGACACGCTCAGCGAGCATGCTGTCGAGGTGGACCGGCTACTGAGCGCGATAGGTCAGTCACGCGAGGTTGGTACGTGGTCGGGTGACGACTGGCGAGCCAATGCGATCCGGGACCAGCTCGCCCAGCGAAATGCCGGCTTGTGGGAACAGCTTTACGCAGTGGCCGCAGAACCGACAGACATCCAACAGCGGCTCAATTCCAACGGAATTGACGTCGTGGTCGACGTGTCTGCGGTGATCGGCCTTGGGCTCGGGCCCGCGGCGGGGCAGCTCAGCGCCGGTCGCGGGCTACTCAAACACCTGGAGTCCGGTGGCAAAATGCGCTCGCTGATGCCGTCGCCGGCTCAGCGGGCAGCCACTGAGCTGCTCAAGCTGGCTAAGGTCAATGGAGCAGCCCCGCGGAACGCCGACGACCTTCGAGCTGCCGTCGATTGCCTTCAGGGCGAGGTCGCCGTTATGCAGCTGGTGAAACGGTGGTCAAAAGTCGGGGTGCGCCTGCCCAGTGATGACTTGGAACAGGCACTGTCGATTCTCGCTGACCGTGAACTGCGTCTAGTCAGTGAGTTCGTGGCAGTGCACCGCAAGGTGGTCGCGCTGCTGACTGACCTGGGCGTGCAGATCTCGACAGGGACGGCGGAGGACTTCGTTGCCATGCTCGACGCGATACCGGCCGCGCGTCGGCTGATCGAAGCGCGGCAGGCCGAACGTCTGGTATCCGAGCTACAGCAGCGTGTGTCGATGTGGGCCACCGACCCCCAGGCGTGTCCCGAACTGAACAATGCGCTTCACGCGATCACAAGCCGGGACGTCGAACAGTACTCCGAAGCGGCGCGGAGTATCACGACGGCGCGGGAGGAGCGCCAGCGCACGCTGCGTCTGGATGAGCTATGCCACCAGCTTGGCGCTGTCCATCCCGGGTTGCTGTCCCTGGTGGAGCGTACGGCAGCGGAGCCTGTATGGGAGCAGCGATTCGCGCAGCTACCGGACGCGTGGGCGTGGGCCAAGGCCAGAGCGTTTTGCCGTTCGCAGCGCAGCGCCGGCCGAGATCAGGAGCTACTTGCACAGTTGGAGCAGAACACTCAGCAGTTGTCGAAGGTCACGGCGGCGTTGGCGGCGAGCAGAGGGCTAGGGGCCTGCCTGGCGCGCATGGATGACGATCAGTTCCAGGCGTTGAATGCCTATCGGGAGCACATGGGCAAGATCGGCGCAGGATATGGAAAGCAGGTCAGCAAGTTCCGTAAGGCGGCACGGTCGGCGATGGACAAGGCCAAAGGCGCCGTGCCGGCTTGGGTGGTACCGCTGCCTCGGTTGCTGGAGACCATCTCGGCCGACCGCGACGCCTTCGATGTTGTGATCGTCGATGAGGCCAGCCAGGCGGGCTTGGAACGGCTGTTTCTAGCGTGGATGGCGCCCAGGATGATCGTGGTAGGCGACGACCGCCAATGCGCGCCCTCAGAAGCCAGACTGGGCGAGCTGGACCGTGTGTTCGCCAAGCTCGACGAGTATCTGCCGGATCTGGACCCGGATATCCGATTGAGCTTCACGCCGAAATCAAGCCTCTACGGGTTGCTGTCAGCGCGGGCTGGGATGCGCAATGTGATCCGTCTGCGGGAGCATTTCCGTTGTATGCCGGAGATTATCGGCTGGTCATCCGCGCAGTTTTACCCTAATAGTGAAGGCAGAGGAGGGCTGATTCCACTGCGCCAGTTCCGCGCCGACCGGCTGGAGCCGATCAAGGTCGTCCGGGTGAGCGGCGCGGTGACCGAAGAAAGGGATACCCGGCGGCGTAACCCGGTTGAGGCTTAAGGCGATCGTTGAGCAGCTCGTCGAGTGCCTGAACTCCTCCCACTATAATGGTAAAAGCTTCGGTGTGGTGGTGCTGCTGAGCAGCGTCAGCCACGTCAAGCTGCTGGATAACGAGATCAAAAACGCGGTGTCGCCTGAAGTTCGGCAGGAACGGAAGATCCGCGTCGGTATCCCGGCTAACTTTCAGGGTGCAGAGCGAGACGTCATATTCCTGTCTATGGTTGTCGCCTCGACACCGAGGGCGTCCAAGGCCGCGATCTATCAACGGGCGTTCAACGTGGCGGCCAGCCGGGCGGCAGACCAGATGTGGCTGTTCACGTCGGTTGGGTTGGATCAGCTGAACCCTGAGGATCTACGAGCCTCTCTGCTGGGCTACATGCTCGATCCGCCGTCGCCGTACGGGTTGGACAAGCAGATGGACGACGTACGCGAGGACGAGCCGCACTCGACGTTTGATTCCCTCTTTGAACAACGCGTATTCCTGGAGATCCAACGCCGAGGTTTCCACGTGGCACCGCAGTACCAGGTCGGCGACCACCGACTGGACCTGGTAATCAGCGGCGGAAACGGTCGGCTCGCAGTGGAGTGCGACGGCGACTACTGGCATGACGACATGCAGAGGGATTTATGGCAGGACCTCGAGCTTTATCGGGCCGGCTGGGACATTCTGCGGATTCGGGAGAGCGAGTTCGAGTTCGACCGTGATGGCGCGCTCAAGCCGCTATGGCAGCGGTTGAAAAGGCGAGGCATCACCCCGCACAGCGGACCGGTCGACCAAAGGAGCGCGACCATTCCGGAGTGGAAGCCCATCGAGTTAGAGGAGGACGACTGATCATGCCAGCAGACGCGCCACAGGTGACGCTCGACGGCAACACCTTGGATCGTATCGCCCGGCTGATCTGCGGGGATGACACCTCGCCGAGATACCGCAAAGGCTACGAGCTACCCAAGTTCTTTCGCGGCGCCGGATGGGACAACGTGCCGGGGCACGATGGCTACCGAAAGGACTGGACGCTCGAACAGCTTCTGGAACGCAAAGACGAGCAGGACGCACTACGGCAGGTGCTGTTGCGACTGGCCGACCCACGGGAGTACCTTGACGACGGCGACGATGTCCGCGCCGACGTCGTGCAGGAACTCAACCAGTTGCTCGCGGTCGAGGGCTATCAAGTGCTGTACGTAGGCGGTCGGCCACAGCTCGTCGAACGAGAGCCGATGCTTAGAAGCCCGGCAGCGAAAGCTCCGCTCGAACTGGCCGCGAGCCTGGCCCAAGTAGTCACCGACCCGGCGTTCGCCCATCAGCTCCAGCAGCGCCTCGACGAAGCACACACCTGTTGGAACTGTGGCGCGCCCACCGCCGCGATCATCATGCTCGGCAGCATCCTGGAAGGACTCTTGTACGACGTAGCGAAGACTCGCTCACGGGACGGACGGGAACCCAAAGATTTCCTCGATCCGCTGATCAAACAGGCGGTCCGAGAGGGCTGGATAGGTCGAGATATCGACGACTACGCGCATACGTTGCGCGAGTATCGCAACCTCGTGCACCCCAGACGCCAGCTAGTGGATAACTACACACCCGATGATGACACGGCGCGGATCGCATGGAACGTCGTCATCTCAGCCCTGAACGATCTTGCATTGACAGTCGGCACGTAGACGACACAACTGGGATCCGCCTTTTCGCGAAGGCGACACAGGTGTAGAATTGCTAACGTATACCCGTAAGTCTTTAGATTCAAGCTCTTCAGCGCCTAGCCATTCATACGCGCCTCCTACGGCCCCCACCACAACGCCATCCAATCCACCCCAACCTTCTTGAAAGCCACCTCCCACCGGGCCGAGCACGAGCCCTTGGAGCAGTGCACAGTAGTGAGATCGGCCTTCAAGTCGTCTTTCTGTAGCCGGATGGGCTGTTTATGACATGGCGTCCAGGCCAGGTACTGCCCGGAGCCCACAATGGCTGGCCCAATGATCGGCAGCACGATGATTATGAGAGCGGTGGGGTTAGTGAGCGGATATGGGCGATACCCGCGTTCTCAAGCTGATGCCGTGCTCGTTCTTCCGCCCAGGTAGTGCTCGCGCCGAGATAGATCTGGCGCTCACCAAAGCGCCAACCGCAGGTGCACACGGCTACGAGATTGACGATCTGGCTGCCGTGGCCAAAAGCTGGCAGCTGCACCACCTCCACGAAGTGCTGTTTCGTGGGATCGGGATCAACGGCCTGAAGCCAGTCCGTCAGTTCATCCGGTAGTTCAATAGTCTCGGTCTCAGTGCATCGTTCACTTGGTGCGCTGTGGTCCCCCTCACCGCACCCCTCGGTTTTATCAACCATCACCAGCCCTATTCATCCAGAAAGGGGGTGACCCGCCGACCCCAGTCATGAGCCGGCGGGCTCTCCTCCTTTGCCCCTTCGTAACCATCCATGCGCACGGGTGCGCGCACGAGGGCGAGGCTGGCAGGACTGATAAGCACCAAACCAGGGGGTGGCGAGGTGCGAGAGGTGCCTTGGGAGGATGCGTCTAATGGGGGCGCGTCATGGGGGCGTAACGGCCCTCTTGAGGGGGTGCCGCGCCCCCCTCACAGCCCCCCATTTCGGTGCGGTAGGCTCCGAAGACTCAGTGTCCGATTCGTGCACCAAAAGGAGGGTGGAAATGCCCTCAAAACCACGAGACCAATGGATACCAAACCATAAACTCCGAGAGGCTCGGGAACGGGTCTATGGCAGAAAGAGCCGTACTCCCTTTGCCAATGCAGTGAAGCGGCGGTGTGTGGCTCGGTACGGCAAAGGCTGCGGGGTGGATCACCGTAAGGTGCGCAGGTGGGAGGAGGGTGAATGTATCCCTGATGTCTGCCACCAGGAGGTGATCTGCGAGCTGTTTGAGGTGGCGTGGGAAGAGCGGGAGCAGCTGGGGTTTGGGGTGTCGGTTGTCGATCAACCGTCCTTCAGCCAGCCGGCGCCGGCAGGGGGCACAGGGTTGGTCGCAGCCAGTGAGCTGATCAGCGACGAATCGGCACCGAGCGTGGCGCCTGGGTATGTCCTGGTCAACGGGCAGTGTTCGGTGTGCGGGGGTCAGAACGGCACGCCAAGCTTGGCAGGGCCACTGGTAGGCCACGGCAAGGAGGATGACGCGAACCGCGCAGAAGCCAACCGTCTGCTGGCTATGGCCGCGCTCTCATTCGCGTTACCAGAGACGCCCGCAACACTCGGCGCTCAGCTGATGGCCGCCATCCAGCGGTCCCGGTATCTCGATACAAAGGCGCTCGATGATCTACAGGCGCTGGTGACAGATTTCGGTCGCCGTGCGCTCTCCACCCCTCCCGCCAAGCTGTTCGAGGAGGTCGGTCCACGACTGTGGCAGCTCATCCGCTTGCTGGATGAGCCGTTGCGTGATTCGCACCGCCAGCGCCTCTACGTCATCACTGCAGATCTTGCCGGTGTAGCTGCTTGGCTGGCCCGTGATCTGCGGGATTACGAGGGAGCCAAAGCGTGCTTTGAGGCGGGGGTACGTGCCGCACAAGAGGCGGGTGATCCCGAACTCTACGCATTCCTGCTAGCCGGCCTGGGGCACGTGGCCACCGACCCTCGTGAGGCAGCGAACATCCTCATCGGAGCAGAGATCGCAGCCCAGAAGGTGGCCATGCCCTCCACGTATGCGTGGATCACTGGCGCAGCCGCCAAGAAGTTGGCCGCGGTGAAGGACGTGGCCACGAGCCGAGCCATGCTCCAGAGAGCTGAGAGAGCCACGAACCAGACTGAGCGCGAGGAGCAGCCGCACTGGGTTTATCACTGGGACCATTCCCGCTTCCTGCGCTACCAGGGTGCCGTCGAACTCTATCTGGATAACCCACACGTGGCGCAGGTCGCTTTTGAACACGCCTTACCCGTCTTGCATCCAAAGCTGACAAAAGTGCGTTCGGCTGTCATGGCAGACCTGGCCGTTGCCCACCTCCAACAGCGTCAGGTTGATGAGGGCTGTGGTTGGACACACCGCGCTATTGACCTTCGTGCTGAGCAGGAAGACACACTGCGCGTTTCTCTGATGCGCAAGCTTACGGTGGCGCTGCGGCCATACATGGATATGCCTGTGGCACAAGAGGTGGCTGAGCGGTTGGGGGTGGAACCAAGCAAGCTGCCATGAGTTGGTCCTACGTTATCAGCGAATGTGTGGATCGGCATCCCTGAAGGAACGGGGCCGTGTCAACCGCGGCGTGAAGGGTCTTGATTTAGCGGGGGTGGGTCGGGGTCCTTGACTCGGAGTCACATGGCTGTGACTGTTGTGGCTCGTGTGCATGGACATGGCGTCTGCGACCGGCAGCCAGGGCATCGACCCGCTGCTGCGGCTGTACGTGACACAGATCCGCCTGTCCGCCGACCGCATCGCCGAGCTGGAGACCGACAACCAACGACTGCGACAGCGAACGACCGAGCTGGAGACCGACAACGAGGGCTGCGGGCGCGGATCGTCGAGCTGGAGGGCAAGGTCGAAACCGCCCGGCGGGCGGGCAAACGCCAAGCGGCGCCGTTCTCCAAGGGCGAGCCCAAGGCTGACCCGAAGCGGGCGGGCCGCAAGGCCGGACAGGCGTACGGGACGAAGGCGCACCGTGCAGCGCCCGATCATGTCGACGAGGTCGTGGCCGTGCCCGCGCCGGATGTGTGCCCGGGCTGCGGCGGCGCAGCCGCCGTCGAGGACACGGTCTGCCAGTGGGTGGAGGACATCCCTCCGGTCGTGACCTGTGTGACCCGCTACGACCTCCAGGTCGGCCGCTGCGCCGGCTGCCACCGCCGCGTGACCGGCCGTCACCCGTCGCAGGTGTCGGACGCCACCGGCGCGGCCGGATCCCAGATCGGCCCACGCGCGGTCTCCCTAGCCGCCGTGCCGCGTCACGAGCTGGGCGTCCCCCACGCCAAAACCGCGAAGGTCTTGGCGCAGGTCGGCGGGGGTGTCGGTCACCCCGGGCGGGATCGTGCAGGCGTTGGCCCGCGCCGCCCGCAGATGCGCCGCCACCGACGACGCGCTCGTGGAAGGGATCCGTCACAGTCCGGCGGCAGCGGCTGACGAGACCGGCTGGGCGGTCAGGCGGGACCAAGTGTCGGCTGTCCCGACTTCGTCGGCGACGGGATCACCCTCTGCCGGGTCCTCGACACCCCGCGGCTGGGACCAAGCCGAACAGATCCTGGGCGAAGACTTCGCCGGCGTGATCGAGCGTGACGGCTGGGCGGCCTACCGCAGATTCGCCGAGGCGACCCATCGAACGTGCTGTGCGCACCTGCTGCGACGCTGCCACGACATGACCGCCGACGCCGCCGACGGCCACACCCGCGTCCCGGCCACCGCCCGGCAGATCCCCAAAGACGCGCTGGCGCTGCGCGACGCCCGCGACGCCGGCCGCGTCGACCCCCAGACGCCGGCCGCCCAGGTGCCCCAGCTCGGCGACCGCCTCGACCTGCTGCTCGCCGCCGACGCCACCTGCTGTGAGCCTTGCTCGCAAACTCGTCAAGCACCTGCGTGTCGAGCGCGACGCGCTGCTCACTTCCTCGTCGTGCCCGGTGTGCAGGCCACCAACTGGAGAGCCGAGCAGGGGATCCGCCCGATCGTGGTCAACCGCAGACACTGGGGCGGGGACCGCACCCGCCAAGGCGCGGACACCCTGCAGGTGCTGGCCAGCGTGCTGCGCAGCGCCCGCCAGCAGCACCGCGACCCGGTCGGGATCCTGGCGCCGCTGCTGACCAGCCCTGTCCCGATCGTGGCCGACCTGGCCATCCCCGGCCGGCCTGACGTCCCCGGCCACGACGATCCCGCTCAACCCCGAGCCGCCTGATGGCCGGCTCCGAGCGCTCCGAGCCTGGCCGTTACCGGATGGTCGTCACTGAGCGCCGTGACCCTCACACCACCACTGTTGTTCTCGACGCCGACGGCGACGCGTTCGTCGCCGCGATCGGCTACGCCCGAAACGGACGGCTGACCGGACAGCAAGGCCATGGCGGCACGTCTGAGCATGTCCACGACTTGGCTCATCTCATCGCCGACACGCTACTCCACTGACCCCCCGCTAAATCAAGACTCATGGGGGTTTTGGTGGGCCCGACAGGTTTTGAACCTGTGACCTCTCGCGTGTGAAGCGAGCGCTCTCCCACTGAGCTACGAGCCCTTGGAGGGCGAGGGTAGCGCGCACCGGCTGGGACGGCCAGCTAGGCGCGGACCGCTAGACCGAGGAGACGGGGGCCTTTGCCTCGAAGACGACTCGGCCGCTGGGGACCTCGCCTGGGACAGTGTCAGGTCCGGGGTCGGTGATCAGAACGCGGACGGCGTCTTTGCGCGGTCCGTCCGGGACGATCAGGAACCGTCCGTCCGGGGGCTTCACCCCCCGACGCCAGGCGATGACACCCTTGTCAGTCTGGATGTACACGCCGTAAATCCGGTCGGTCTGGGCTTTGACGACCAGGATCGCGAGGCTGTCCCCGAGCCGCTTGACTGTGCCCTGGAGCCCCCCGTCCTGACCGACGACGTCCCACTTCTGACCGAATTCAAGGACGCCGCTGGCCTGGACGGCCCGTCCGTTGGCCTCGACGAGCTCGGCCACCCGGCCACGCAGTGTGAAGTTCCACGCTGACAGAACGATGACGATCACGAGTCCGACCACGACCGCGATGCGGGACGCGCGGGAGCTACCGGGGACCTCATCGACGGCGAGGTCCTCCTCGGCAGCCTCCCGCCGCTTCGTCTCGACGGCCTTGGCGGCTCGGACGCGCCGCTCGTTCCGCTCGACGTCGGCGAGGTCGTGCGCGATCGAACGAAGCTCACCGACCTGGGCGCGACACTCTCCGCACTCAAGCAGGTGCGCGCGGAAGATTTGCCCCTCTGAGTCGTCCAGCCCGCCGACCACGTGGGTGACGGCGAGCTCCTCGAAGTAACGATGTCCGTCAGGGCCCGGCGTCATAAGGGTATCGTACTCCTAAGGGTGGCCACCGTACGACAGTGAATAATGGTCAATCGTGGAGGTCTTCTCCCGCGCGGACAGGTTCCGGCGTCGATGATCTCCCAGTGCCCTCCGCGCCGTCAGGCGAATAGGGAAAATCAGGCGGGGACCAGGCGTAGGGGTGGTGGCGGTACGGCTTTGCGAGCAGAATCCACAGGCCCACCGCAGCCATCACCATGAGCACGGTGACTTGGCTGCCGGTGAACGGCCCGACGAGGCGGAGGTCCGCCGCCCGGGCGAAGTCGGAGACGAACCGGCCGCCGCCGTACAGCAGCACGAACATCGCGGCGAAGAACCCGTCGAACCGGGCCCGGCGCTCGAACAGGAGGAGGGCGGCGAGCACGAGCCCAGCGGCGAGGAGGTCGTAGAGCGCGGTCTGGTGGACCACCGCGTCGTAGCAACCCTGGACCCTCGGTTCGAGCCAGGGGCCGGGCGCCACGTAGCGGTACTCCCCGGCCACAAAGCGGTACGCGCCGGTGCACCGCCACCCCAGGAAGAACGTCGTCGTGCCCCCGAGATGCTCGCCGATGATGAGGTCACCGATGCGCCCGATGAAGATGCCGAGGGCCACGCCGGGCGCCACGGAGTCGAGCAGGAGCCGGACCGACAGCTTGCGGCGCACGGCGTACGGGATGACGGCCAGGAGCGCACCCGCCATCCCACCGAGCAGGCTCAAGCCGCCCTCCCAGATCTTGAGCCAGTCCAGGGGGTCGGGGTAGAGCTCTGGCCGCGTGGCGACGTAGAAGAGCCGCGCGCCGACGATCGTCCCGAGCGCCGCCCAGGTGGCGAACGACTGGACGATCTCGGGGATGCCCTCCACCGGCCGCCGGGCGACCCCGCGCCGCTGCGCGCGCCGCTGCATGAGCTGCGCGCCGAGCAGGAACCCCAGCGCGATGCTGATGCCGTGGGGGGAGATCGCGAAGCGGCCCAGGATGTGAATGCGCTCGAGGATCGGCCAGGCCAACGCGGCGGTGACAGGCACGAGGCGCGCTCCTTCCAAGCGGCAGAGCGGTTGACTTGGCGAGCTTAGTACCCCGTGTCGTAAGGACGGTCACGCACATGCCTGTCGTCCTTGTGGCCAGGGTTCGTCACGCATGCGTGACGAACCCTGGCCACAAGCTCGACAGGCGATCCCAACGGTGCGGACCGCGCTTACGACGCGCAGCCCATAGCATCGGCAGTCGTGAGCGATCGGCGCGCGTGCGCAGGCATCGACGTCGGGGGCACGTTCACCGACGTCGTCGTCGTCGCGCCGGGCGCGCGGCTGCGCGCGGTCAAGGTGCCGACGACACCGGACGACCAGGGCGAGGCCCTGGCCGAGGGCCTGCGGATGGGACGAGACGGCGCCGAGGTTCCGCTGATCGGGCACGGGACCACCACCGCCACGAACGCGATTCTCGAGCGCAAGGTCGCGCGGACCGTGCTCGTGGTTACCGAGGGATTCGCCGACGTGCTGACGATCGGACGGCAGGACCGCCCGTCGCTCTACGACCTCCATACGGTGCGACCCGCGCCACTCGTCGGCCGGGACCACGTGGTGACCGTCGTGGAGCGCACCGCCGCCGACGGCTCATGCGTCGTCCCCCTGGACGAGGCCGCCATCACACGCGTCGTCGATGCCGTCGCCGCCCTGGACCCCGAGTCGGTGGCGATGAGCCTGTTGTTCTCCTGGGCGAACCCCGACCACGAGCGGGCGCTCTGCGAGGCGATCGCCGCCCGGCTGCCGGGCGTGCCGATCACCCGGTCGAGCGCGCTGCTGCCCGAGCTCCGCGAGTACGAGCGCACGTCGACCTGCGTCCTGAACGCGGCGGTGGCACCGGTCATGCGGCGATACCTCTCACGCCTGGCGGCGCGGGTGCCGCGGTCGACGGTCACCGTCATGACCTCCGGCGGCGGAACCGCCGGGCTCGAGTTCCTCGCCGAAGCGCCGGTGCACACGCTGCTGTCCGGTCCCGCCGCGGGCGTGGTCGCCGCGGCGGCTGTCGCGAGCTCGGCGGGCTTCGCCGACGCGCTCGCGTTCGACATGGGCGGAACCTCGACCGACGTGTGCCTCGTCACGGGGGGGCGGCCGACGATCGCGGTCGAGGCGGAGATCGGCGGGTTCCCGCTCCGCACCCCGGCGGTCGGCGTCCACACGGTCGGGGCGGGCGGGGGGTCGGTGGCCTGGATGGACGCCGGGGGCGCGCTGCGGGTCGGCCCACGGTCCGCCGGCGCGCGGCCTGGGCCGGCGTGCTACGGGCTGGGCGGTAAAGAGCCGACCGTCACGGACGCGCACTGCGCGCTGGGCCACCTCGACCGCTGCCGACCGCTCGGCAGCGGCGCGCTCCACCTCGATCCCGACGCGGCCGAGCGTGCGCTGGCCACGCTCCCGGAGGGATTGGGCGCGGCGGGGATCCTCCGGGTCGTCCGCGCGACGATGTCCCGGGCGCTGCGCCGGGTCAGCACCGAGCGCGGGGTCGACCCGGCAGGACTGGCGCTCGTCGCCTACGGCGGCGCCGGTCCGCTCCACGCGACCGCGCTCGCCCGCGAGCTCGGCTGCGCCGCCGTGATCGTGCCGCCCGCGCCCGGGGTGCTCAGCGCGCTCGGCCTGCTGCTCGCCCCGCCGCGGCACGAGGTCTCGCGGACGGTGATGGCGGCGCCGTCCGACGATCTCTCGCAGGTCTTCCGGGACCTGGAGGACGCGGCCACCGCTGAGCTCTCCCGGCAGGGCGCGTCAGGACCGGTGGCGCTGTCCCGCATCGCTGACTGCCGGTACGCCGGGCAGTCCTACGAGCTGCGTGTGGAGGCCGAGCACGGCGGCGACCTGGCCGCCGCCCTCGCGGAGGCACATCGCATCGCCTACGGCTATGCCCTCCCCGACGAGCCGGTCGAGGTCGTCACGGTTCGCGTCGTCGCCGAGGGCCGGGCGGTGCTGCCCACGAGCGCGGTCGCTGCGGGCCTCGACTGGGATCAGGGCCCCACGCGCCCTGACCGCGACCGGCGCATCGACACCGGTGACGGGTTCGTCACCGCGAGGGTGCTCGACCGCGCGGCGCTCGCGCCGGGCGACCGGCTGGAGGGTCCCGCGCTGATCGAGCAACCGGACTCGACGACCCTGCTCGCGGCGGGCGAAGGCGCCGAGGTGGACCCGCCAGGAAACCTGATCATCCGCTGGTAGCAGCCATGTCTGCCTTGTGACTTGGGGGAGAGCGGTCTACCCTGACCGGCTCTGCGCGTCTCCCCCGCATACCACTGACTGATCAGGCGGGACCTCGGCGGACCGTCGCTCGACGCCGAGCCCGGGTTCAGACGGGGGACGCCTCGGGCAGCAGCACGCATACCTCATCCACTGGTTGGACCTGCAAGGGTGCCGAATGGCAATGGACGCGATCACCGTACTCACCGAGGACCATCGCGCGGTCAACCGCGCGTTGCTCCAGTACGAGGACCTCCACCCGGGAGCGACGGCAGACCGGCGGGAGATCGTGGACGAGATCACGCGGCGGTTGGCGTGGCACACGGCGACCGAGCAGCAGTTCCTCCACCCGCTGGTCACCGCGGTGGTGCCAGACGGGGAGCGCTTGGTCGCGGGTGAGGTGGGCGGCCATCGCGACATCGCCACGATGCTGCGCGCGCTGGCCACGTCCACCGTGGAGAGCGACGGGTTCGACGCCCAGGTCCGGGAGCTGATCGTCCACGTGCGCCGGCACATGGAGTGCGAGGAGCAGTCGCTCTTCCCGATCCTCCGCAGCGTCGTCGACCGGGATCGCCTCGCCCAACTGGGCGAGGCGATCCGCGCGGCACGCGCCGCCGAGCGCACTGCGCCCGAGCGCCCCCGCTCGAATTAGATCCCAAAACCGGCCTCGCTGCTGGCAAGCCGTGAGATGTGCCATCTATTGTATATTTGCATGCATATGCACTTTCGTAATTATACATATATTCTGACGAGCAGCGGACATGCCAGTTTTACAAATAAGAAACCTCTGGGAAACCGTCGCTTTCTAATTTTTCCTGTGTGTATACCGGGCCGTACACGACTGAGCGGGCGTCGCGGGCGGAGCATGCGTACGCGGCCGTGAAGCGGCTGCTGTTGAAGGGGGCGTTCCCACTGGGGCGGCGGCTGGGCGAGGAGCGTCTGGCCGCGACGATCGGAGTGTCGCGGACGCCGGTCCGCGAAGCTTCCGCGACGTGCTGCTGCGCCTGGCCGCCGAGGTCTCGTCGAGCGCCTCCCCGACGGCGGATGTGGCCCAGCGGCGCCCGAACTCACCTCCAGCCGGCACCTGTACGAGGTGCGCATCGGGCTCGAGCTGCAGGCGCTGCGCCGCGTGACGGAGCACGACGGCAGCTACGACCGGCCAGCGCTGGAGACGCTGCGGGCCGACTGGCTCGGTTACCACCGGGACGAGCGCGAACCCGCCTTCGTGCTCGTCGATGAGGACTTTCACGTACGGCTGGCCGCCGCCGGCAACGGCGCGCTGGCCGAGCTGCTGGCAATGGCGAACGCGCGCATCCGGGTGGTGCGCATGCACGACTTCCTGACCGCCGAGCGGGTACGCCACACGATCGGCCAGCACCTCGGCATCGTCACCGCAGTGCTCGACGGCGACCTCGACGCCGCCGAGGGGGCAACATCGGCGAGTCCATGGCGGTAGTCGAGGAGCGTGTCGCTATGGCGCTGGCCCGCATGGTCCACGGGACGCGTCCGTGAGCGCCGGGCGGTGAGTCTGGCATGAGTCGGATGGCGGGGAGCCCGAGATGAGCGTGAGGGGGTCCGGAACTCCAGAGGGGACCCTGGGGACGCCCTCGATGGGGGTTGGGGACGTCACCGAGGGTCAGCAGAGCCGACAGATTGCTGCGGCAGCCGACCGGCCGGAGATCCCCCTCCTCCAGGCCACCGGCATCACGAAGCGTTTCGGTGACGTCGTCGCCAACGACAGGGTCGACCTCACCCTCCGCGCCGGCCAGGTCCACGCGGTGCTCGGCGAGAATGGCGCCGGCAAGAGCACGCTCATGAAGGTGCTCTACGGCGTGAACCAGCCCGACGCGGGCGAGCTCCGCCTCGACGGGCGCGTCATCGACGTCGACTCGCCGGCCGTCGCCCGCGCGCTGGGCATCGGCATGGTCTTCCAAGAGCTGCGGCTCGTGCCGGCGTTCACCGTGGCTGAGAACGTCGCGCTCGCGGACGCAAGTGGTCGGTACCGCCGACGGCAGGTCGAGCAGGAGGTGCTCCGGGCCGCGGAGCGGTTTGGCATCCCGGTCGACCCTCGTGCGGTGGTCCGGAAGCTGTCGATCGCACAGCGACAGCGAGTCGAGGTCTTGCGGGCGCTCATGGCCGACGCGCGCATCCTCATCCTGGACGAGCCGACCAGCGCGCTCGCGCCGCAAGAGGTCGACGCGCTGTTCGTGGTGATCCGCCGGCTGCGGGACCAGGGGCTCGCGGTCGTAATGATCAGCCACAAGCTCCGCGAGACCCGGGCGATCGCCGATCGCGTCACCGTGCTGCGCGGAGGCCGGCTCATCGTCGCCGACGCCGACCCGGCGACGTTCAGCGACGCCGAGCTGGTCGAGGCCATGGTCGGCCGGTCGGTGCCGCCGCTTCCGGCCACTCGGCCCGAGCCCCGCGGAGAGCCGGCGCTCGTGGTGGACGGTCTCACGGTCAAAGGCGACGACGGCCGGGTCGCGCTCGCCGGGGTGGACCTGATCGTCGGGGCCGGTGAGCTCGTCGGGGTCGCCGGGGTCGCGGGCAGCGGCCAGCGGGAGCTCTACGAGGCCGTCATGGGCCTGCGCCCGCTCGCGCAGGGCTCGGTCTCGATCGCGGGCGTCCAGCTCGGACGCGCGCAGCCCCGCCGGGCACTCGCGGCGGGCGCGGCAGGCGTCGGCGAGGATCCCGTCTCGGACGCCGTCGTGCCGGGCCTGTCGGTGCTGGAGCACCTCGCGCTCGGCGGACGGCTCCCCCGCCGGGGGCTGCGGGTCGACTGGAGGCGCCTGGACGCCGACGCGAGCAGGCTCGCCGAGGCCGAGCGGCTCGGCCTCGCCGCCCTGGACCGCCAGGTCACGACGCTTTCGGGGGGCAACGTCCAGCGGGTCGTGCTCACCCGGGCGTTCGCGCGTGACGCGCGCCTCCTCGTCGTCGCCTATCCCAGCCGCGGCCTCGACGTCGCGACCGTGCGGGCGACACAGGAGCTGCTGCTGGAGCGGCGTGCCGCGGGCTGCGGGATCCTCATGATCTCAGAGGATCTCGACGAGCTGCTCGAGCTGGCCGACCGGATCGCCGTCCTCCACGCAGGCCGGCTCGCGGGCGTCGTCCCGGCCGCCGGGGCCGACCGTCATCAGATCGGGCGGCTCATGCTCGAGGGCGCACCATGAGCCGGTGGACATGAGCGCGGCTGCCCGTCAGACAGTGTTCCGCGGTACGGTCGCGCTGGCCGGCGCGGTCGCGGTCTTCACCGCGTTCCTCGTCGCGAAGGGCGCCGACCCGCTCGCGGTCTACCAGGCCATGTGGAACTCGACGGCCGGTGGTTCGAAGGCGTTCGGGGAGCTGCTCGTGCAGACCACCCCGTTCCTGCTCGCGGCGCTCGCCGTAGCCGTCCCGGCGCGGGCGGGCCTGTTCAACATCGGCGGGGAGGGCCAGCTGCTGGCTGGCGCCATCGGCGCGACCGTCATGGCGAACGCGCTCGGGGGTGCCCTGCCGACCCTTCCCACGCTGGTGCTGATGGCGCTGGCCGGCGCCGCCTGCGGCGCTGCCTGGGCCGGCATCGCCGCCGTGGCCAAGCGGTACACCCACACGAGCGAGGCGATCTCGACTCTCCTGCTCAACTACCTGGCGATCCTCGTGCTCGCCTACCTCGTCCACGGGCCGTGGAAGGACCGAGCGAGCCTCGGCTTTCCCCAGGCGCCCGCGCTGCACGCGAACGAGCGGCTCCCGGTCCTGTGGGGCACCCGCGCGCACGCCGGGATTCTCCTGGCGCTCGCAGCGATGGCCCTGATCTGGGCAGTGCTGCGGTTCACGCCTTGGGGTTTCACGCTCCGCGTGGTCGGCGGGAACGCCGAGGCCGCCCGGCGGGCGGGGCTCGCGGTCGGCGGTCTCGCGGCGTCAGCAATGCTCGCTGGCGGCGCGCTCGCCGGGTTGGGTGGGATGATCGAGCTCGCCGGTGTAGAGGGCCGGGTGCGCCCAGGAATGATGCTCGGCTTCGGGTTCATCGGTTTCCTCGCTTCGTGGCTCGCCCGCCACCACCCGGCCCGGGTCACGCTCGCCGCGCTGCTGCTCGGCGCGATCGCGGTCGGGGGCAACGGGCTGAAGATCACCGCCGGCGTATCCGCGTCGGCGGTCAACATCCTCATGGCGCTCGTGCTGCTCGCGGTGTTGGGTTGGGGCCAGCACCGGGGCGTGGGGCGGTCGAGCGAGACGCCCCCGACGAAACCGGTGAGGACGGCCTGATGCTCCTGGAAGCTGTCCTCACCGGCGCCGTGCGGGGCGGGACGTCGATCCTGTGGGCCACCCTCGGCGAGACGATCGCCGAGCGTGCCGGGGTGATCAACCTCGGCACCGAGGGCTCCATGCTCGGGGGGGCGCTTGCCGCCTACGTCGTGACCGTCCAGACCGCCAACCCCTGGCTTGGCGCCCTCGCCGGCGTGGCCGCCGGGGCTGCCCTCGCGCTGATCTTCGCGGTGGTCGTCCTGTGGCGGGGCGCCAACCAGATCGCCACGGGCCTGGTCATCACGTTTCTGAGCCTCGGGCTGACCTCGCTGTTCGGGCAGGCATACGTCGGCCGCGGGATCGAGGGCTTCACCGCGGTCAAGGTTCCGATGCTCGGCTCGCTGCCGTTTGTCGGGCCGATCCTGTTCGACCACGACCCGCTGACGTACCTCGCCTTCGCCGCCGGCCCTGCGGTCTGGTGGCTCCTCCACCGGACGAGGGGCGGGCTGCGGATTCGGGCCGCCGGGGAGCGCGCCGAGGTGCTCCACGCCTTCGGTGTGTCGCCGACGCGCGTGCGCTACCTCGCCGTCGTCACGGGAGGCGGGCTCGCCGGCCTGGGCGGCGCGCAGCTGTCGACCGCGCTTGCGCTGAACTGGTCGGAGAACATGACGGTCGGCCGCGGGTTCATCGCGGTGGCGCTCGTGATCTTCGCGGCCTGGAATCCCCTGAAGGGGATGGCGGGCGCGTACCTCTTCGGCGGCGCGCTCGCCCTCGAGCTGCAGCTCCAGGCGCGCGGCGCACAGATCTCGCCGTTCTTCCTCGACGCCGTGCCCTACCTCACCGTGATCGCCGTGCTCATGCTCCTCGGCCGGCGGCGCATCCACGCCAGCCCTGAGGGCCTCAGCCGCGTCTTCGACACCCAAACCACTCCAGGGAGATAGCTCAAGATGGCACACCGGAAAGCCGCCCTGCTGCTTGTGCTCGCGTTGCTGGCCGCCGCGTGCGGTGGCGGCGCGACTACCCCGACCGCACCTGCCGAGGGCGGGAAAGTGACGAAGATCGGCTTCCTGCTCGTTGGACCCAAAGACGACTTCGGCTACAACCAGGCCGCATACGAAGGCAGCGTCGCGGTCGCAAAAGCCTTCCCCGACATCGAGGTCCTGCGCGCCGAGAACGTGCCCGAAACCGCCGATGCCGAACGCGTGATGGAGGACATGATCGCCCAGGGCGCGACGGTCATCTTCCCGACCAGTTACGGACACCTGGACCCGGCATTCGAGGAGGCCAAACGTCACCCCGAGGTGATCTTCGTCCACCAGGGCGGCCTGGAGCGCGAGCCGCTGGACAACCTCGGCACCTATTTCGGCACGGTGTGGGAGCAGGTGTACCTGGGCGGGATCGCCGCCGGGGCGGCCACCAAGAGCAACAAGCTCGGGTTCGTCGCCGCGCTCCCGATCTCTCAGACGCTGGCGAACATCAACGCCTTCGAACTCGGCGCCCGCTCGGTGAACCCGAAGGCCACGACCACCGTGGTGTTCACGTCGAACTGGTGCGACCCCGCGAAGCAGGCGGAGGCCGCCCAAAGCCTGCTCGACCAGGGCGCCGACGTGATCACCCAGCACCAGGACTGCACGAAAACGATCATTGAGAACGCAGCCGCCAAAGGCGCGAAGATCGTCGGCTACCACCAAGACGCCTCGTCGCTGGCGTCGCAGGCGTGGCTGACCGGCGCGGTCTGGGATTGGGGCCCGCTGTACGTTGACATCGTCAAGACGATCGTCGCGGGCGACTTCGCCAAAAGCCGCTACAACGGCGACTACCGCGGCGGGTTACGGACCGGTGACAATCCGTTCGTGCTCGCGCAGTTCGGCCCGACCGTGAGCGAGGACACAAAGGGAAAGATCGAGCAGGCGCGCAAGGATCTCGCCGCCGGCAAGTCACCGTTTGCTGGCGTGCGCGACCAGGCCGGCAAGGTTGTCTACCCGACCGACAAGAGCCCGACCTACCAGGAGGTCGACCAGATGGACTTTCTGGTCGACGGCGTGATCGGCACGCTCCCGCGCTGACCGATGGCCGCAGTAACCATGCCGGACGTGGTGGGTGGCACCGCTCCTTACCCTTGGCCTTTTGACGGTCGGCTGCACCCGTCCCGTCTCGCCCTGGTCGTCACCGGCCAACCCTGGGACGACGAGCACGTGCGTGCCCAACTGGAGCGGCTCGCCGCGGTCGTCGCCGGCGTCGGCGGCCTCGTGGTGGCGGTGCGCCACCGCCTGCCGAGGTGGGGGGCCGGCTCCCCCGGGCTGTGGTCTGGTGCCGGGGACGTCGTCGAGGCTGCGGGGCTGGATGGCTTCTACGGCAGCCGCCTGGACGCCGACCTGCGGGCAGCGGGCCGGGACCAGCTGCTCATCGCCGGTTGGGGCCTGGAGACCGCGGTGCACTCCACCCTGCGCAGCGCGAACGACCAGGGTTACGAGTGCCTGCTCGTGGCCGACGCTTGCGCGGCGGTCGACCCCGACTGCCGGGCCGGTGCGATCTCCACGATCCTCATGTCGGGTGGGATATTCGGCGCGGTCGGCGACACTGGCGCCGTCTGCGCAGCCCTCGAACCCTTCCTTCGCGAGGAGGACCCACCGACCACGCCAACCACTCCCACCCGCCCTAAAGGAAAAGAACCACCCATGACGGACCACGCCAACCTCCCCCACCCGCCCGCCCTTCGAGGAGTGGCCGCCGATCCCTACCCGTGGCCGTACGACGGCGGGGTCGACCTGGACCGCACCGCCCTGCTGTGCATCGACTGGCAGACCGACTTCTGCGGGAAGGGCGGCTATGTGGACGTGATGGGCTACGACCTGGAGCTGACCCGGGCGGGGCTGGAGCCCACCGCGCGGGTATTGGCCGCCGCCCGAGCCGCCGGGCTGTGCGTGATCCATACACGAGAGGGCCACCACCCCGACCTGCGTGACTGCCCCGCGAACAAACGCTGGCGGTCGCAGCGGATCGGCGCCGGCATCGGCGAGGAGGGGCCGTGCGGACGGATCCTCGTCCGCGGCGAGCCAGGTTGGGAGATCGTGCCCGAGGTCGCGCCCGTACCCGGTGAGCCGGTCATCGACAAGCCCGGCAAGGGCGCGTTCTACGCCACCGACCTCGATCTCGTGCTCCGCACCCGCGGCGTCACCCATCTCGTCTTCACGGGGATCACAACCGACGTCTGCGTCCACACCACCATGCGCGAGGCCAACGACCGTGGCTACGAGTGCCTGCTGTTGTCCGACTGCACGGGCGCGACCGACCTCGATAACTACCACGCCGCAGTAAAGATGATCACCATGCAAGGTGGAGTGTTCGGCGCCGTTGCCACCTCCGACGCGCTACTGGCCGCGCTCGGGTCAGCGTGACGATTAAAGAGACCAGCGCCCGACAGGCATTCGCCGCAGCCTGCGCGCACCTGGCCAGTTACCGACCCGCCGACCCCCGCCAGCCTCCGGCGGTGACGTTCAACCCATCTGGCCCTCTTCGTGCGGAGCATTCAGGCCGTACTCGGCCGGAATCCTCCACCGACGGAGTCCGGGGGAAGGCATGCGGCCCGCTCCACGACGCGCTGCGGGTTCTGTCCAGCGGGACGTGCTCGGCTCGTGAGCTGGTCGAGCACAGCCTGGCTCAGGTCCGCAAGTGGGACGGCGAGCTGGGGGCGTTCGCCGAACTCACCGCGCACCTGGCCCTCGCCGACGCTGACCGGCGCGACCGCCAACGCGCCGACGGCGCGCCGTGCGGACCGCTGCACGGCATCCCTCTCACCGTCAAAGACGTCATCGACGTGGCCGGCGTCCCTACCCGGGCAGGCTCGGCGGCCTATCACCACCTGCCCACCGCCGACGCCGACGCCGTCGCCCGCCTACGCGCCGCCGGCGCGATCATCCTCGGCAAGACCACCACCCACGAGTTCGCGCTCGGCGTCACCACTCCCCAAAGCCGCAACCCGCATGACGTCACCCGGATTCCTGGCGGGTCCAGCGGCGGCTCGGCGATCGCGGTCGCGACCGGCATGGGACTCGGCTCGATCGGCACCGACACTCGCGCGTCGATCCGCGTGCCCGCCGCGCTGTCCGGCGTCGTCGCCCTCAAACCCACCTACGGTGCCGTGCCTGCCACAGGGATCGTCCCCCTGTCGTGGACCATGGACCACGTCGCCCCCATGGCCGCCAGCGTCGCCGACGTCGCCCTGCTGCTCGACGTGCTGACCGGCTGCTGGGGCACGGCCGCGTACCCCGGCCTGGTGCGGGAGGTGCGCGTCGGCGTCTGTGAGACCGGGTTCGCTGGCGCCGACCCAGCCGTCGACCGCAGTGCCCGCGCCGCCGTCGCCCGGCTGGCCGACCTCGGCTGCCAGGTCCAACCCGCCGACCGCCCCACAGCCAGGGACCTCGACGACGCGAACAGCGCCGGCCTGATCATCAGCCGCGTCGAAGCCGCCGCCTTCCACCGCGCCGCCGCCACCAGCCTCGACGACTGCTGGGACGAGACCGCCGACCAACTCCACGAAGCCGGCCGCGTCCCCGCCATCGACTACATCGACGCCCAACGACTGCGCGCCGACCTCACCCGCAGCCTCCTCGCTCAGTTCGACGCCCACGACGTGCTCGCCATGCCCACCACCACCGTCACCGCCCCGCCAGTCGTCGAAGCCGCCCGCTACCTGCTCACCCTGTCTCGCAACACCATCCCCTGGAGCCTCGTCGGCTTCCCCGCCCTCACCCTGCCCTGCGGCAGGAGCCCCGACGGCCTGCCCGTCGGCCTCCAACTCATCGCTCCCCCGCACCACGAAGCCACCCTCGTCACCGTCGGCGCAGCCCTCGAGCAAGCGTTCTAGTAGCCGTTTGACGTCAGACGTCAGAAGCCGTTCCCGGGCGCCCCGTCAACGACCTTGCGGCCGCCGAGCGGCGCGTCGAGCGCGACGGTCACGGCCTTCGTGACCAGGATCGCGGGACAGAAAGCGTCGGCTGACAGCGTAGGGTCGCGGCCTTCGTAGAGCGTCACGGTCACCGTCTGTGGGGACTGCACGGACTCGACACGATCGAGCACAAAGCACGGCTCAGGGCCGGACCGCCACAGCACTTGGAGGGTCCGACCATCCCTCCCGACGTCGGCACGTTCCCATGCCACCGGCCCGGCATTCGCCACACCAGGTCGCGGCTCCACCCGCCGGACCTCCGGACCACTGGGGCCACTGGGGCCACCGGGGCCACCGGGGGCTGGCCCACAGGCAAAGGCCACCGTGCAGGCGGCGATCATGACGAGCAGGCGGCGCGCCATACGATCCCACCCTCCTCGGTCGTTGGTGCGTTCGTCCCCCTTTGGACGTCGCCACCGCTCGCAGGGTTCCCGGCCACATGACCATCGACACCACCGAGCGGTTCCTCACTCCGTCCGGAAAGTCCGGAGCAATTACGAAAGCGCAATGGGTTGTCGAGGTCTTCCCGGGCTACGCTCGATCGCATGACGGTGGACGAAGCCCTCCAGCTCCTGGAAAGCTGCCGTGCAGACGCCGGAGACGATCCGATCCTGACGCTGGAGAAGATGGTGTGCCTGTACACGGAGCTCCAGCCCGAGCAGCGCTCGGCAATCCACGAGGCGCTTCGGGGCTGGGTGACATCCGATGACCGGTCGAAGCGGGACGATGCGCTCTTCCTCATCCACCGACTTCGGGACCTCAGCCTCACCGATGAGGAGCATCATCAGCTAGACGGGCTGGTCGCGGAGTCCTACTGGGGGCTTTGGAAGACGCACGACTCGGGATAGCCCGCCTTCCCACCGTCGATCGGGTGTGGCGCGTACACGCTCGGTGGCACCTCGTCACCCCGGCTGCCTACGCGGGGGAGCCAGCGTGACCGTGTGGCTGAGAGCTGGCGAGGACGGATGCGGCCACGAGCGCGGCCACGAGCAGAGCGATCAGCGGGAGGGCGAGGTTGGTGGCCACGGCGGCCAGCACGAGCGCGGCGGTGAGAAGGAACGCTGTGACCCGGACTCGGCCGCGCTGGTGGAGACGACGTGCAACGCGCGCGCGCTGAGCAGGTAGACCCCGCCCCCCTGGACCACGCTGACCCCAAGCGCGTAGCGCAGCGCGTCCGGTCGTCGCAAGCATCCCGTCTCGCTAGGGCGCCTCGGTTGTTTGAGTCTTTGACGTTGTGACGAGTTTTTCAGGCCGCTGGAGCGAGGCAGGCGTCGCGGGTGTAGCCCTCGATGCAGCCGTCGATGACCTTGAGCGCCTGCCGGATTTT
>JBOGEB010000001.1:102009-105471 GCA_050743125.1 Egibacteraceae bacterium | reverse complement strand
CCCGCTGCGCGGCGCTGCTCGTCGAAAGCACAACGACGCAGACGTAGAGATACTGGCCGTGATGCGGCCGTTCGTCATACACGCGCACTTCTACCAGCCGGAGCGGGGCAACCCGTGGACGGGGCAGCTGGACCCCGAGCCGTCCGCGGCGCCGCACCGGGACTGGAACGAGCGGATCCTGCGCGAGTGTTACCGGCCCAACGGCGCCGCCCGGATCTACGACAAGAACGTCCGGGTCGAGCGGATCGTGAACAACTACGAGCGGCTCTCGTTCAACTTCGGGCCGACGCTGTTGTCGTGGATGCAGCGCGCCTGGCCCGACGCCTACGCGAAGGTGCTCGACGGCGACCGGCGCGCCCGCTGTCGCACCGGCCACGGGAACGCGACCGCGCAGGCGTACAACCACATGATCCTCCCGCTCGCGAACGACCGGGACCGGCGCACGCAGATCCGCTGGGGGCTCGCGGACTTCCGGTGTCGGTTCGGGCGGGACGCGAGGGGGCTGTGGCTGCCCGAGACCGCAGTGGACCGGGCGACGGTCGACGCGCTGATCGACGAAGGCGTCGGCTTCACCGTGCTCGCGCCGCACCAGGTCACGCGGTTCCGGTCTCCCGGTGGCTCGTGGCGCCAGGCCGGAGCGCTCGACACCGGGCGCGTTTACCGGCACCGGCACTCGGACGGCTCCGGCCGGTCGGTGGCGGTGTTCGTGTACGACGGCGGGCTCGCGCAGGCGCTCGCGTTCGACCCGGCGACGGTCGACACGGCGGTGCTGCTCGACCGGCTCCGCGCCGCCGCCGCCAGGCATGACGGCCTCGTCCACGCGGCGCTCGACGGCGAGACCTTCGGCCACCACCACCACTTCGGCGAGCTGGGCCTCGCGTACGCGCTGTTCGGCGCCGCCCAGGCGCAAGGGCTGGAGCCGACGAGCTACGAGGCGTTCCTCTCCGCGCATCCGCCGACCGACGAGGTCGAGGTCGTCGGGGGCGAGGGCACCGCGTGGAGCTGCGCCCACGGCGTCGGCCGCTGGTATCGCGACTGCGGGTGCGTGACCAACTCCCACGCCGGCTGGTCGCAGGCATGGCGCACACCGCTGCGGCAGGCGCTCGACGTCGTCCGGGACGCGGCGGCGGCAGCGTTCGAGGCACGCGGGGACGAGC
Source organism: Egibacteraceae bacterium (assembly GCA_050743125.1). Lineage (GTDB taxonomy): Bacteria > Actinomycetota > Nitriliruptoria > Euzebyales > Egibacteraceae > JBOGEB01. Next base: position 104,314 of record JBOGEB010000001.1, on the reverse strand, counting down.
TGCTCACCGACCCCTGGGCGGCGCGCGACGACTCCATCGCGATGCGGCTGGGCCAGCTGTCCCGGTCGGAGTTCCTGCGCCGGCACGCCCGCCAGCGCCTGACGGACGCCGAGCAGGTCGACCTGTGGGCGCTGCTCGAGGCTCAGCGGCACGCGATGGTGATGTACACGAGCTGCGGCTGGTTCTTCGCCGACGTGTCCGGGATCGAGACCCGCTACGTGCTCCGCTCGGCGCACCGGGTCCTCGGGCTGCTCGAGGAGGTCGGCGTCCAGGCGCCCTGGGCCCAGGTGCTCGCCGTCCTGGGCGAGGCCCGCAGCAACCGGCCAGAGGTCGGCACAGGCGCGGACGTGTGGCGCGAGCACATCGAGCCCGCCGCGGTCAGCCCGGCGCGGGTCGCGGCGCACCTCGCGCTGGTCGGCCTCGTCCGCCCCCTGCAGGCCGAATCCGTCACCGGAGGCGAGGCGGTGACCGTGCACAGCCACCGCAGGGAGCAGGGCCACCAGGCCGGGCTGTCGACTGCGCAGCTCGAGGTGACCTCCCTCGCCACGGGCCGCCGGACCGACTTCGTCGTGGCGGCGGTCCACCTCGGCGGACTCGACGTGCACGGGTCCGTGAGCCGGAACCGCAGCGACGAGGCGTTCAGTAGAGCGGAACGAAGACTGTGGCAGGCGTTCCCGACCGCACCCATGGCGCGGCTCATCAAGCTCGTCACCGAGGTCCTGCCGGGTACTGAGTTCGGCTTCGAGGCGCTCCTACCCGACGGCGTGCAAGAGGTGGTCGGCGCGATCTTCAGCGACCTGCGCACCCGCTTCCGCGAAGCGTACGGACGGCTCTACTACGACCACCAGCGGACCCTCGAGATGCTCGTCGACGCCGGGTACACGCTGCCGCGCGAGCTGCGGGCCGCGGCGGAGCTCACCCTCGACGCCGAGCTGGAGCGGCTGGCAGCGGGCGCGGTGTCTGACCCCAGCGCCTTCGAGTGGATCCGCGCGACGGTGGACCTCGCGCGGGTACAGGGCTACGAGCTGAACCTGGAGCCGGTCGCCGAGGCGGTCACCGCCGGCCTCGTCGAGGCGACCCGCAAGGCTTGCGCGAGCCTCGACGACGCCGACGCCGACGCCGTGGAGCGCTGGATCGCGCTGTCGGCCGACCTCGGCGTCGCCATCGACTTCACGCTCGCCCAGGAGCTCGCCTACGACCTGGCGACCCGCGCCCAGACAGGCCGAAGGCAGGCCGAATTCGCCGCCCGCCTCGGCCGCCCCCTCGGCCTCTCCCCCGTCGCCTGGTCTCCCGGCGACTGACGCCCACGCCCCCCGCTCGTCAGCGGACCGCCGCTCGAACGATCGCCGCGATCACGTCCGCGGCGACGGTCGGATTCTCGTGCTCCCAAACCCGTACGACGGTCCAGCCTGCAGCTTCGAGCGCCTTCGTGGTCTCGGCGTCGCGGGCCACAGTTCTCTGGAACTTGGCCGCCCACCACGTCGCGTTCGCCGCCGGGACCATTCCGTGGTCGGGGCAGGCATGCCAGAAGCAGCTGTCGGCGAACACCGCCACCTTGGCCGTCGGGAAGACGATGTCCGCTTCCCGGCGCAGTTCGGGGAGGGGTCGACGGTGCAGCCGATAGCGCAGGCCCCTTCGGTGCAGCTCCCGGCGCACGGCAAGCTCCAGGCCGGTGTCGCGCCGTCGCTGGCGTTGCATGCGTGCTCGAACCTGGGGCGAGCTCGCAAAGCTGTCAGCCATCGGTCCAGCCTCGCACGGTCACGTAGCGGACGACACAAATGCATGAAGGGGACGCAGGTCGTGTTGCCAGAACAGGCAGAGCCGGTCCTCCTGAGCGTTACGCAAGCACGAAAGGTCGAAGACGCCGGCGACAACCGCGCCAGTGACCGCCTGATCCCCGAAGCGATTCCGCCACTTCTCGCGCTTGCCAGCAGTTTCTCGCAAGAGGCGTTTCCAGCCGTTCTTCGGACCGTTCGACACCTTGCGCTCCAGGAGCAGCAGCCGACCGTCACGCAGCCGAACCGGAACGTCGCATTTGGCACCGGCAACCCTGCGTTCGGGCGAGTACGCGCCTCGGTCCATGTCGTCAGCGAGCCAGACCGCGTCACGTGATTCGACGCGGCCGAAACCTGCAGCTTCGAGCACCGCTGCAACGGCTGCCTCTTGACCGACGCTGGCGGTCATGCGCCGGTGGGTGCGGAGCCGCTCATGGGCGAGAAGACACGTCGTGGCCAAGACCGCGGCCTCCAGCTCCGTCGGGGAGGGGTCGCGTCCGTCTTCGACCCACGGGAATCGAACGCTGTCG
>JBOGEB010000001.1:0-101909 GCA_050743125.1 Egibacteraceae bacterium | reverse complement strand
CGCAGATCGCCGGTGACGGAGAGGGCGTTGCGGACCTGCGGTTCTGCCTGGCGGTACCACTGTGCGAAGGTCTGTGGGCCCTCGGCCTTGCGTTGCGCGCGAAAAAGCTGTTCTGCGACGTCGCGGTCGCTATACAGCTGATCGTCCGACCAGATCGGAGGTTCGACGAACTTCCGTGACGTCACGACGCCTACGCCTGTCGGGCGGCGGCGCGGTGAGCGCCGTTGACCCGGTGCTCCATTGCGGTGTAGCGGACACGACGATGGAACTCCGCAGGCCACTGTGCGGAACGTGGTCGGGCGCTTCGGTCTTGGGACAGCGCGGACAGAAGCACCGCCCCGATAGCCGCGGCCACGTCGCCCTGGACCGCGTTGCCGATCTGACGGAACCTTGAAGCGACGGTCCCGGTGAAGCACCATCCCGTCGGGAACCCTTGGAGACCGGCACATTCTCGCCACGTCAGCCGTCGAAGACCCCCGTCCGGCTGACGGGTCCAGTCTGGCGTCGATGCAGCGCGGATCGTTCGAGCGGGGAGCGCAAGGTCAGCGACGAAGCAGTCCTGCCGGTACCCCCAGTGTCCACCTGGCCTGTTCGCCTCGACGATCCCCTGGGAGCGCAAGCCCGTACCGGGTGGGAGCGCCGACAGCGCAGCCAGCCGTGAGGCTGGCGGTCGCACCACGTCCGCTGGGTCCGGCTCGGGCTGCGCAGCGAGGAACTCCCCGAGCGTCACCCACGGCTTGCGCCCGTCGACCAGCTGGGGTTGCGGACTCGCGGAATGCGAAGGCGGCGGCAACCGGGGCAATGGCCGATCGCTCGACGCCAGCATGAACAATCGGACTCGGCGCTGCGGTGCGCCGTAGTCGGCCGAGTTGAGGAGCTGAAAGCGGCACGCATAGCCAATCCCCTCGAACTCCTCCTGAATCCGCCTCAACACCCCCCCGGGCCGCCCGTCGGGGGTCTTGGCGGTGACGAGACCTCGCACATTCTCGAACAGGATGAACCGTGGCTTCAGCTCGTCCGCGAGACGAACAAACTCCAGGAAGAGCTGCCCGCGGGGATCCGCGACCCCGAGCTGACGACCGGCCGAGCTGAAGGGCTGGCACGGTGGGCCACCAGCGAGGAGGTCTGGGCGCCATCGCGAGTTTGCGCCCGGTGGTCGCAGGTCCACGGCTGACAACTCCGTCACGTCGCCGTGGACCAGGCGAGTCCCTTGGAGGAAGGTACGGCCGGAGCCGTCGGGGACCCGGAGGCCGGCGGCGCTCGTGAGCGCCAGTGTGGCGGTGCAGTCACAATCGCGGTCGACCGCGGCCACGGTACGCCAGCCGACTGCTTCGAGGCCGGCAGTGAGGCCGCCTGCGCCGCAGAACAGGTCGACGACGGTCGCCACGGGTCTCCTCCGACTCTGGATCGCCTCGCCTCCAGATTACACGTCGGTAATCTGGAGGGTCATGACCTGTGCGCTTCCGGACACGATGGATAGGTCACGCCGTATTTGACCGGAAGGGCACACTGCCGCCATGGCGTCAACGTGGGCTCGCATGTTCCTGGTAGCGCTGGTCGTCCTCTTCCTCGCTGGCCCGCCGACCACGCGCCCCGCAGACGCGGGAACGGCGAGCCAGCAGACGGTCGACCTCGCGACCTATCCCGCCCGGCGCTGGATCGTGCAGCTGGCGGACCCGCCGCTGGCCCAGTACCGGGGCGCGTTGGCAGGGCTGCCGGCGACCGCCGCTCAGCTGATCGGCCACCGCCTGAATGTCGCGTCCGCCCTGAGCACCTCGTACCTCGCCCGCCTGAGCACCCAGCGCGAGCGGCTCACCGCCACGCTCGGCCGGGTCGCGCGCGGAGCGCGCGTCGAGCGGACCTATGAGGTCGCGCTGAACGGCATGGCCGTGGCGATGTCGCCCGAGCAGGCGGCCGCCGTGCGCGCGCTGCCCGGCGTGAAGGCGGTCACACCCGACATCCCCTTTCGGCTGTCGATGTTCTCGACGCCTCAGCAGACCGGCGCGCCCGCCGTGTGGGAGCAGCTCGGCGGCCAGCCCCACGCGGGGGAGGGCGTAAAGGTCGCGATCATCGACAGCGGCATCTACGTCACGCGCAACGCCGACGGCAGCTACGCGGGGAACCCTTGCTTCGACGACACCGGCTACACCGCCCCGCCCGGCTTCCCGAAGGGCGACCGGCGCTTCACGAACAACAAGGTCATCGTCGCCCGCACCTACTTCCGTCCCGGCGAGCCGCCGACCCAGGGCAACGAGACCGCCATCCAGGGACCGGGTGCCAGCCCACACGGCACGCACACCGCCGGCACCGTCGCCTGCAACACGGGCACCAAGGTGGCGTACGAGGGCGCGACCGTGACGCTCTCGGGGATCGCGTCGCGGGCCTATCTCATGAACTACCGGGTCTTCTACCCGACCACGGCGGGCGACGAGTTCGGCAACGGCAATGCCTACCTCGCCGAGCTCATTGACGCGATCGATGACGCCGTGCGCGACGGTGCCGACGTGATCAGCAACTCATGGGGCGCCAGCTACCAGAACACCCTCGCCTGGTCCGACCCGATGGTCAAAGCGGCCGAGGCCGCGGTCGACGCGGGGACCGTCGTGGTCTTCGCGAACGGCAACGCCGGTCCCGCGACCGCGACCGCCGGGTCGCCAGCCCTCTCGCCGAAGGTGATCAGCGTCGGGGCCGTGACGAAGGACACGACGATCGCCACTGGCGTGATCGACGTGAGCGCGCCCACGCCCGTCCCCGCCAAGCTGCAAGCCGTCGATGCCGACGCCGCGCTGTTCGGCCCCCCGGTCTCGGGCACGTTCGGCCCCGCGCCCTACGTCCCCGTCGAGCAGGAGGCGACCGACCACAGCCCGCTCGGCTGCCCGCTCGACGGCGACGCGAGCCCCTATCCCCAGGGAGCGCTTACGGGTAAGGTCGCGCTGATCTCCCGGGGGACCTGCGAGTTCAGCGTCAAGGTCTTCCATGCGCAGCAGGCCGGCGCCGTCGCCGTCGCTCTTTACAACTCGAAGGCCGGCGGCGAGAACCTCCAGAGCATCACCGGGGGCGCACACGCCGGCGAGATCACGATCCCCTCGTGGTTCGTTCGCCGGTCAGAGGGCCTCGCGCTGCGCGACTTCGCCGCCGCGCACCTCGGCGAGGCCATGGCACGGTTCACCTACGCTCCGCACCCCGCGGCCAACGTCGGCGACGTCCTCTCGGACTTCAGCTCCCGCGGCCCCACGCAGGACAAGCGCCTGAAGCCTGACGTCGTCGCGCCGGGTACGGACGTCCTGTCCGCAGGCTACGGCAAAGGTGAGCACCCCGCGCCGTTCACGGGCTTCGGTGTCGCCTCCGGGACAAGCATGGCCACCCCGCATGTCGCAGGCGCCGCCGCGCTGCTACGCCAACTCCACCCCGATTGGACACCCGCGCAAGTGAAGTCGGCGCTCATGAGCACCGCGAGCGAGCAGGTCTTCCTCGACCCCGCCAGAACCCAGCCCGCCGAGGTGCTCGACCGCGGCGCGGGACGCATCGACCTGACGAAGGCCGTCAGCCCCGGCCTCACCTTCGACCAGCCGAGCCTGTCCGCCGGCGACCTGCCCGCCGGGGAGACGGCGACCTTCACGATCCACGCGCGCAACGTCGACAACGCCGCCGGCACCTGGAAGATCACCACCGCCCAGGCCTCGGGCTTGAAGCTGTCCGTCGCGTCGCGGTCGATCACCGTGCCGCGGCGCGGCAACGCGGACATCAAGGTGCGCGCCGCGTCCGCCGCGAGCGCGAAGCCCGACGACTACCAGGGCTCGGTCGTGCTCACCAACACGGCCACCAAGACCCGCCTGCACATACCGGTCTGGCTCCGCGTCACACCCACGAAGACCGCCAAGGACGTCCTGCTCATCGACCTCGACGGCTCGTCGGCGAACCCACGGCTCGCCGACTACGCGAAGACCTATAAGGACGCCCTGTCCGCAGCGAGAGTCAGCTACACCTATCTCGACCTCGGCCCCGCCCCCGATCCCGAACCCACTCCCAAACCCACTCCCGAACCCGCTCCTGACGCCAAGCCGTTTCCCTCACTGGCGAAGCTCTACCGCTATCGGGTGGCGCTTCTGTTCACCGGCGACAACGACAGCGCAGCGACCAGCGGGCTGACCCAAGCCGACCAGGACCGCCTGGCCGAATGGCTCGACAGCGGAGGCCGGCTGTGGGCGACCGGCCAAAACCTCGCCGAGGTCACCGACACCAACCCGAACTCCTCCGCCCGGCTCGGCCGCTCACGGCTTTACCACGGCTACCTCGGCCTCGCCTACGAGGCCGCCACCGTCTACGCCGGCCCGGCGCCGAGCCCGACCGCGCAGGGACTCGGACCCATGGACGGCCTGGAGCTCGACCTCGCCCCCGGCAAGGACGGCGCCGGCAACCAGTCGTCCATCGAGGCGACATCGCCGATGCCGGACACCGACACGTTCGCCGCCACCGACATGACGATCCCGCTGTTCCGCCAGATCGGCGGCGGCGCGCCAGCAAGCGCCGCGATCGCCTTCACGCGCTCGGGCGAGCCCAGCCTGGACGAGGAGCGGGTCCCGTTCCGCTACCGCAGCGTGGCGATGGGCTTCGGCCTGGAAGGGGTGGACACCACCGCCACAGCCAACCGCGCCGACCTTGCGAAACGAACCCTCGACTGGCTGCTCGACGAGATCACCGTCACCGCCCAGCCCACCGCGGTCCGCTCACACGGCCAAGCGACGCTCGCGGTCAAAGCGCGCTCCAGCGCCGGCGCGGCGCTGACACGCTTCCGCTGGGACTTCGGGGACGGCACGCCCCCAGTCACGACGGATCAACCGCTCACCCAGCACCGCTACGACAACCCCGGCCGCTACACCGCCCGCGTCGAGGTCACCGACAGCCTCGGCCACCGCACCGTCGCCACCCGCACCGTGAGCATCCGGGAGTAGCCCGCTAGTCGGCTACGGCCAGGATTCGTCACGCATGTGTTACGAATCCTGGCCACAAGCTCAGGTGAGGGCGTCGATGTCGTCGGCGGACAGCTTCAGGGACGCGGCGGCGACGTTCTCCTCCAGGTGGGCGATCGAGGTGGTGCCGGGGATGGGGAGGACGACGTCGGCGCGGTGGAGCAGCCACGCGAGCAGCACCTGCTCCCGAGTGGCGTCGAGCCTGAACCCGATGTCCAGTGCCGGCGGATAGGGCAGGGCGCCGGCGCCGAGCGGGAACCACGGGATGAACCCGATGCCCTCCTCGGCGCAGACGTCGAGAACATCGTCGAACTCCCGGTACCCGACGTTGTAACGGTTCTGGACCGAGGCGATCGCGGCGAGCTTCTGGGCGCTGCGCAGCTGCTCGAGCGACACGTTCGACACGCCGATGTGGCGGATTTTGCCGGCGTCGCACAGGTCGGCCAGGGCGCCGACCGACTCCTCGAACGGCACCTCCGGGTCAGGGGCGTGAAGCTGGTAGAGGTCGATCACGTCGAGGCGCAGCCGCCGCAGGCTGCCCTCGCAGGCCGCGGCGAGGTGCTCCGGACGGCCGTTGCGTGACCAGTCGCCCGGGCCGGTGCACTCGATCCCGCCCTTCGTCGCGATGACGAGGTCGTCGGGGTACGGGTGGAGCGCCTCGGCGATGAGCTCCTCATTGGTGCCGGGCCCGTACGAGTCCGCGGTGTCGATGAGGTTCACGCCGAGCTCCACGGCTCGGCGCAGCACCGCCTTCGCCGCCTCGCGGTCCTCGGGCGGCCCCCAGATCTCCGGGCCGGTCAGACGCATCGCGCCGAACCCGAGGCGGCGGACGGTGAGGTCCCCGCCGAACGTGTACGTGCCGGCGGTCTCATCAGCCAGGACAAGCTCAGTCACGGATTTCTCCTTGTCAGCACGAAAGCCGCGCTCGAGCGGCCTTGCGCAACCCTGCTACGACGCACTCGTACGAGCAGCCGATCATATCGAGCCATCGAGGACGACCGGGGTCCAGTGGCCGCGGTTGGCGCCTGAACGGCTGCTCCTCGTGCGCGTTGATGACCCCGCCAACAGGTGTCGACCTCAGCTCCCCCGTTCTGCCTGTCTCTTCCCTGGCCCAGAGGCAGGTGGCCACTCACCGACCCGTAATTCCTGCGTCAGGCGGGCCAGGGCTCGAGCCCTCCGATGCCAGCGTGAGCGCCAGTCAGGCTGCCGCGAGCCGCTCGTCCAGCTCGCGCATGTCCCAGCCCTCGGGGAAGCCCACGCGGATCTTGCGGAGCGTGTGCTTGATCGACCCGAGGTCGAGCCCCTGGGCCTGATCGAGCGCGGCGATCCCGGCCGCGGACACGCGGTCCGGGTCGCCGAGCCCCGCCCAGGCGGTGGCGAGGTGGGTATAGAGCGAGGCGCGCCGCTGCGGAAGCGCCGTGCCGTCCAGCGCGCGCTCCAACAGCGGGACCGCGTCACGGTGGCGGCCCAGCAGGAGCGGCCGTAACCCGGCGTACGTGCGCGGATCCGTGCTGTCCCAGCCGGACAGGTGCGCGTGCTCCGACCATCAGCCCCACCCGGACTCGTCACGGCCGGCCCGCGCGGCGGCCCCGAGCACGCGCTCCAGCGCCTGGCCCGAGCCCCCGTCGTCGCCGACGGCGGCCAGCTCGAGGGCCAACACGCCGTTGACCCACGCCCGGTCCGCAGGCAGGAGAGCGCCGTCCAGCGCAGCGGCGGCTTCGGACGCGGCCAGCAAAACGTGGCTCACGCGCGACCAGTTCCGGGCTTCAAGACTCCTGACTCTCCAGGAGTGCCACGGGCAGGGTCCGGAACAGGTCGGAGAGCGGCAGGCGACCGCTTGGGTGGCGGGCGAGGGTGAGGACGTCGGTCCACACCTGCGGGCCGGGCGGCAGCGTGAGGGTCGTGTCGTCCCAGGCATCGCCGACAGGCGGCCGATCGGTCCTGCCCATGACTGCGCCGGGGAGACGGGGGACGGCTGCGACCAGAGACGAGGCGTTGTCCGGAGAGCAGCGGGCGAAGGCGACGACGTGGTCGGCCCAACGGCCAGTCACGGGCAGCGGCTCGTACCCGGCCCTCGCACCGACACACGCGGGATGCGCGGCGCGGGCGCGCAGAGCGCGGGACAGCACCCACAGCTTGATCCGCCCGTCCCGCCAGGAGTCGAGCAGCGCCGCGGGATCCACACCGTCGGCGTCGAGCTCGGCGAGCAGGCGGCGTCGGACCGTGAAGTCGACTGGGCGGCGGTTGTCCGGGTCGACGAGGCTCAAGTCCCACAGCTCGCCGCCCTGGTACGTGTCCGGCACGCCGGGGGCGGTGCAACAGAGCAGCGTCTGCGCGAGGCTCGCCACCATCGCGATCGCCCCGGCCCGGCCCGCCAGGGCACTGAGCTCACCGTGAAACGCCGCGGACCGCTCGGGGTCGAGCAGCAGGTCGACGAAGTCGGTCAGCGCGGCCTGGTAGCCCTCGTCGGGATCGGTCCAGCTCGTACGCAGCTTGGCCTCGCGGACCGCCTTGATCGCATAGTCGCGCAGGCGCTCGCCGAGCACCGCTCGGGGGTCGCCGCCCTCGTCAAGCGGCCACACCCCCACGAGCGTCTGATAGAGCAGGTAGGCCGCAGCCGGATCGGGCCAGACCGCGCGGTGGCGCGCCGCCCATCCCCGGACCGCCCGGTCCCACTCCCCCGCCAGCTCCGACAGCGCGGCGATCCGCAGCCGCGTGTCCTCGCCGCGCTTCGTGTCGTGGGTGGCGGTGGTGAGCATGCCGCTCGGATGGCGGGCGCACCGCGCCGCGCACGCGGCATGAAATGTGTCGACGTCAATACCGAATCGCCCGGGCTCAGCGCCGACCTCGTTGACCGCGAGGAGCCGGAGATCCCGGTAGAGATACGTGTCCTCGACGCCCTTGGCCATCGCGGCGCCCGACAGTTGCTGGAAGCGGCGGATGACCTCGAGGTGCGCGGGATCGGCACCGGCCCGTCCGGTCAGCACGTCGGCGAGGAACCGGTCGAGGTCGCTGGACCCCACCGCCGCGTCGATGATCATGACGTCCTCGGGGCGGGCGGCGCCGGTCGCCGGGTCGACGTACGTGCGGTAGACCGGCAGGGCTTGCACAGCGCAGGTGACGACCTTCAGGCACTTTCGGTCATCGACGTCGCGGATCTCGGGATGCGCCTGGCAGACCGCCCAGAGCCGGGCCGCGACCCGCCGGGTGTCCGCGGCGAGGTCGGCGGCGAGCACCTCAGCTTTCGCGGTGCGCACCCCGGTCTCACGGTCGCTTGGGACAGCGCCGAAGAGCCGCGCGGTCTCGTCCATCGCCTCCGCCACCGCAGGATCGACGAACAGCCCGGTGACGTCGTTGCAGAAGTCGTATCCGGTCGTGCCGGCTACCGGCCAGTCGAGGGGAAGCGACTCGCCGGCAGCGAGGATCTTCTCGACGACGATCCAGGTCCCGGGTGCGCGCTCGGCCAGCCGCCGCAGGTAGCCCCCAGGGTCCGTCAGCCCGTCGGGGTGGTCGACCCGCAGCCCGTCGATGACCCCGTCGGCGACAAGCGCGAGCAGCCGCTCGTGAGTGACGGCGAACACCGCCTCGTCCTCGACGCGGACCGCGGCGAGCCCACTGATCGCGAAGAACCGCCGGTAGTTGACCAGGGCGTCGCCAGCCCCGTGCCAGATCAGGCGGTAGTGCTGTCGCTCGAGCAGCTCGTGGAGCCCCAGCCGGCCAGGCATCGCCCGGCGGGACTCCGCCGACAGCGGGAACGAGCGCTCGAAGTACCGCACGCGCCCGTCGGAGACCTCCAGCTCCCTGCGCTGGAGCACCCGCCCGTACTGATCCCCGAGCACTGGCATGATGACCTTGCCCGCCGCGCCGGGCAGCGGCGGATCCCAGTCGACGTCGAAGAACCGTGCCCCGTCCCCGCCCGGGCCCTCGGCGAGCAGCGCCTCCCACAACGGAGTGCGCTCGTCGGCCGCCACGTGGTTGGGGACGATGTCGATGACAAGCCCGAGGCCACGAGCATGGGCGGCCGCGGCCAGCGCGCGGAGCCCCTCCTCACCGCCGAGCTGCTCGGACACCCGGCTCGGGTCGGCCACGTCGTAGCCGTGGGCGCTGCCCGGCCGGGCCTGAAGCACCGGCGAGAGGTAGAGGTGCGAGATCCCCAGGTCGGCCAGATAGTCGACGAGCGCCGCGGCCTCGGCGAACCCGAACTCGGGGGTGAGCTGCAGCCGGTAGGTCGCCCGAACGTTAGGCACGACAGGTGTCGTCCAAGCGGCGCAGAAGCATGAGCGAGCGCGACACGACGGGCAGCTTGCCGGTTGCCGCGTGGCGGGCGGCGCCCCTGCGAATCTTGGCGTGAGCGGTCGAGAATACGATCCGCCACCGGCTCCCGTAGTCGTCGGGCGGGAGTGTGAACTCGACGTCGGTGTGGCTCGCGTTCGTCAGGATCAGGAAGCTGTCGTCGGTGATCCGCCGGCCGCGCTCGTCACGGCTGGGGATCGCCTGGCCGTTGAGGAACACCATAAGCGCCTGATAGCAGCCGTTGTCCCAGTCCTGCGGGTCCATCGCATTCCCGTCGGCGGACAGCCAGTCGGCGTCGCCCTGACCGCGGAACCACTGACGTCGCCGGAACACCGGGTGCTGACGGCGCAGCCCGATAAGCAGCTTCGTGAAGTCGAGCAGCCGGCGCTGCTCGGCGCCATGGTCCCAGTCGTACCAGCTCAGCTCGTTGTCCTGGCAGTACGTGTTGTTGTTGCCCTGTTGAGTCCTGCTGAGCTCGTCGCCGCCGAGCAGCATCGGCACGCCCTGGGACAAAAAGAGTGTCGCGAGGAAGTTGCGCTGCTGGCGGTCGCGGAGCGCGTTGACCTCGGGGTCGTCGGTCGGACCCTCGACGCCGCAGTTCCACGACCGGTTGTGGTCCTCGCCGTCGGAGTTGTCGTCGAGGTTGGCCTCGTTGTGCTTCTCGTTGCAGCTGACAAGGTCCCGGAGCGTGAAGCCGTCGTGAGCGGTGACGAAGTTGATCGAGGCGTAGGGCCGGCGGCCCGTGTGCTCGTAGAGGTCGGAGGATCCTGAAAGCCGGCACGCCAGCTCGCCCAGCGGGGCCTCGCCCCGCCAGTAGTCGCGGATCACATCCCGGTACTTACCGTTCCACTCGGTCCACAAGGTCGGGAAGTTCCCGACCTGGTAGCCGCCCTCGCCGACGTCCCACGGCTCGGCGATCAGCTTGACCTGGCTGATCACCGGATCCTGCTGGATGATGTCGAAGAACGCCGACAGCCGGTCGACGTCGTGCAGCTCGCGCGCGAGGGTCGAGGCGAGGTCGAAGCGGAACCCGTCGACGTGCATCTCGATGACCCAGTAGCGCAACGAGTCCATGATGAGCTGGAGCACGTGCGGGTGGCGAGCGTTCAGCGAGTTCCCGGTGCCGGTGTAGTCCATGTAGTACCGGAGGTCGCCGTCGACCAGCCGGTAGTACGAGGCGTTGTCGAGGCCGCGGAAGCACAGCGTCGGGCCGAGGTGGCTGCCCTCGGCGGTGTGGTTGTAGACGACGTCGAGGATGACCTCGAGCCCGGCGGCGTGCAGGTCGGACACCATCGACTTGAACTCGTATACCTGCTCCCCCAACGTCCCACGAGCGGCGTAGTCCGTGTGCGGGGCGAAGAACCCGACCGTGTTGTAACCCCAGTAGTTCCGCAGTCCTTTTTCGACCAGGTGGTGGTCATGGACGAAGTGGTGGATCGGCTGGAGCTCGATCGCCGTGACCCCCAGGGAGGTGAAGTGGTCGATGATCGCCGGTGAGGCCAAGCCCGCGTACGTGCCTCGCAGCTCGGGTGGCACCTCCGGGTGGCGCATCGAGATGCCCTTGACATGGGTCTCGTAGATCACCGTCCTGCTCCACGGCGTCCGGGGGGGCCGGTCGTTGCCCCAGTCGAAGAACGGGTTGACCACGACCGCCTTTGGGACATGGGGAGCGCTGTCATGGTCGTCGCGAACCAGGTCGTCATCGCCCAGTGGGTACCCGAACACTGACGGGTCCCAGTCCACGTTGCCGTCGATCGCCTTGGCGTAGGGGTCGAGAAGGAGCTTGCTCGGGTTGAAGCGGTGACCGTTCTTCGGATCGTACGGGCCCTGGACCCGGAACCCGTAGCGCCGTCCCGGTCCGATCCCTGGGAGGTAGCAGTGCCAGATGAACGCGGTCACCTCGCTCATCGGGACCCGGAGCTCGTAACCCTCCTGGTCGAACAGGCACACTTCGACGCCCTCGGCGTACTCGCTGAAGACCGCGAAGTTCGTTCCGCGCGCGTCCCAACGGGCGCCCAGCGGATAAGGATTGCCCGGCCAGACGTCCACCCGAGGCTCCTTGATCACCGAACCGGCGTGGCGCCGGTGACAGGCTCAGCGCGGCGCCATGCGTAGAGTGGCGGCGCTACCGTTTTGTACCTACACCTGAGCCCGGAGCCTACATGCGTGCGCGGACGCCCTCGGATCCCGGCCATCTGCGGGCGCTGCCGCGCTCGCAGAGCAGGTGTCGAGACTCCAAGGGGCGGTGTCATGGAGCCGACGAACGCTCACCAGGACGCCTCAGAGCGTGTTTGAGAACCGCGGCCTTGCCCCGTGGGCGAAGCGGAGCGGAGCGCGGTTTCGGCGGGCTGTCTATGGGGGGCTCCCCCAGCCCCTGGCCGCCGAAACCGCCGACCGCGCCAACCTCCCCCACCACACCCGCCCTGAAGGAGCGGAACCCAACGCGACCCCCGGATTACTTTTCAAACACGCTCTCACCGCTGGAACATCCAAAGATGACCACCAGAACCCGCCAAGGGCACCCACTCTGACTCGATTTCGACACACGCTCTCGGGCGCCCGCCCGGAGCCTGCAGCCGCGCTACCGGACGTGCGGCTGCACAGCTGGCGGCACCGGTCGGTCCTCTCGGCCGCAGTCCTCGCCGTCGCGTCGGGCTTCGCCCAGTTCGGCGTGACCGCCGCGCTCCCGGACGTCGCGCGGGCGTTCAGGGCGACCGCGCAGGGGTCGTCGCTCGCTGAGCAGGTCGGGCTGTCGCTCACCACCATCGGGATTGGGCTTGCGGTGATCCGCTTCGCGGCGCTCGCGAGCATGCCGCTCGCCGCGCTCGCGGACCGGGTCGGGCGGCGGCGGGTAGTCCTCAGTTGCTGCCTCACCGGGCTCGCGCTCACGGTCATGGCGTCTGGCAGCCCCACGTTCTGGTGGTTCGTCGTGGTGGTCGCGCTCGGCCGGCCGCTGCTGTCGGCCACGAACGCGCTCGCCGCGGTGATCGCCGCCGAGGAGACCCGGGTCGCGGACCGCGCGAAGGCGATCGCGCTGATCGCTGCCGCCTATGGCTTCGGCGGGGGGCTCTTCGCGTTCGTGCGCGGGGTCTCGGAACTCGGGTTCCGGCCGCTGTTCGCGCTCGCGGTGGTGCCGCTCGTCACCGTCACGCTGATCGGGCGGCGGCTCGAGGAGCCCGAACGCTACATCCGCTTGCGCAGCGCGGAGTCGGCGGCCCTAGTGGTCCAAGCGGAAAGTTCCGTTGACTGTGAGGGGGTTCGGAACCCCAGAGGGGACCCTGGGAACGCCCCCGATGACACCGAGGGCCCGGGCGGAGTGCTCCCCGCCTCGCAAGGCGAAGCGCTCCGCGCGGGCCGCGGCGAGGCGCGGATGCTTGGCGCACGAATGCCACGGGTTTTTCCGCGCGGACCACTAGCCCAGGCTGGACGACCGCGCGCATACGCCTGCTGGGCTCTCGCGCCTGAGCTGCGCGGGCGTCTCGCGCTGCTCGCCGGCCTCGGATTCTTCGCGGTCGCGTTCGTTACCGGCCCGGTGACGACGCTCGTGGTCCTCTACGGCGAGCGCGTCCTGGGGCTGACCCGGGGCGTGATCGCGTTCATTGTGCTCGCCGCCGGGCCGGTCGGTTTCGGTGGCCTGGCGGTCGGCCGCTGGGCGGCGGACCGGCTCGGGCGCATCCCGACCGCGGTCGTCGCCCACGCGGGCATCGCGATCGCCGGCGCAATCGCCTACACGGCGGGGCCCGCGGGGGCGATCGGTGGCTACCTGGCCTGCCTGTTCGCCCAATCGGTCGCCGGCCCGGCGATCGGCACGCTCGCCACAGAGCTCTTCCCGACCTCGTCGCGTGCGACGGCGGCCGGCTGGCTGAACGCCGCCGGGGTGCTCGGCGCCGTCGGCGGACTCGTCACGTTCGGCCTGCTCGCCGACGCCTTCGGCAGCTTCGGGCCTGCCGCCCTCGCGGTCACCATCCCGATGGGCCTCGCCAGCGCCGGCTACCTCCTCCTGCCCGAGACCCGCGGCCTGGAGCTGGAGGAATCCGCCCCCGAACCGTGACTCGCCCCTTGCCGTGCGATAGCATAGTGATATCATCTTGCTGTCGCTCATCGAGGAGGACGGGAATGCAAGAGCGGGAGGCGCTCGTGGCGCCAGGCGCGGTGATGGCGGGGGTCGTCCTCCTGCTCCAGGTAGGGACGATCGCGGTGTTCGTCAACTCGGGCAGCATGGGAGGCTTCCTGCTGGCCGGCCTGCTGGAGTTCGTCACGCTCGTCCTGGCCAGCGGCCTGATGATCGTGACGCCGAACCACGCGCGGGTGGTGACGTTCCTAGTGGTCCAAGCGGAAAGTTCCGTTGACTGTGAGGGGGTCCGGAACCCCAGAGGGGACCCTGGGAACGCCCCCGATCGCTGTGAGGGGGTCCGGGGGGACGCCCCCGATGGCTGTGAGGGTGCGTCTGCGCCCGCCTCGCAAGGCGAAGCCCTCCGCGCGGGTCGCGCCGTGTACTGGTTGTCCTCAGCAACGCCGCGAGGCGCGGATGCTTTACGCACGAATGCCACGGGTTTTTCCGCGCGGACCACTAGCCCAGGCTGGACGACCGCGCGCTGGAGCTGCTCTCCCAGCGCGACATCGTCGAGCTCAACGAGGAGCGCAAGGCGGCTATGGTCTCCAACCTGCTCGTCGTGCTCTGCAGCGAGAGCCGAACCCAGCCCGTCGTCAACGCCGGCACGCTGTACCAGTAGCTGCATGCCGGAGCGCGAGCGAAGGGTATGACGGAGCGCAAGCGCTTCCTGCTTCGGATCAGCCCGGAGCTCTACACCGCCCTGGAGAAGTGGGCCGCCGACGAGCTGCGCAGCGTCAACGCTCAGATTGAGTACCTCTTGCAGGATGCGGTGCGCTCCGCAGGCCGGCTGCACCGGCCCCGAGAGGAACGCTTCGCCAGAGACCCGGAGCTGTAGCGCTCGTCGCCAGGGAGGGGACACGTCATGGCGTCGCCTTCGGTCTGTCCTGAGCCGTCGCCCGTAGCAGGATGAGAGCGCCCAGCGCAGCCGCGATCAAGGAAGCGGCCAGAACCCCGACGGTGGCCTGGTCCCGGAAGCCAGGGTCGTCGAACGCCAACCCGGTCACGAAGATCGAGAGGGTGAGCCCGATCCCGGCCAGCCCTGCGATCCCCACCACCTGGCGCCAGCTCACCCCGGCGGGGAGCGCACCGAGGCCCGACCGGCACGCCACCCAAGCGAAGACGCTCACGCCAACCGTTTTGCCCACGACCAACCCTAAGAGGACCCCGTGGGTGACCGGCGAGCGCAGGGCGTCACCCAAGGCGTCAGCCCCGACAGGCACCCCGGCGTTGGCGAGGGCGAACAGCGGGACGATGACGAAGCTGGCCCAGCGGTGCAACGCGTGCTCCAGCCACTCGACCACCGAGACGGACTGGCGGGCCAGGGTCACCGTGTCTAGGGCCGCCTCGGTGGTGGTGATGTCGGCCAGGCGGTCGACGTCCACCAGATCAGGTCGCCGCAGAGGCTGGGTAGGCGTCAAAAGCCCCAACGCCACGCCGGTCATCGTGGCGTGTACACCGGCTTCGTGGAGGGCGAGCCACAGAACGACACCGACGGCGACGTAGGCGCCGGTCCACGTGACCCCCACGGCCCGCAGCACGATCACGGCCATCACCAGCCCGACGGCTGCCGCCAACCCCGGCCAGGCGACCTCCGAGTAGAAGATGGCGATGACGGCGATCGCCCCGATGTCGTCAACGATGGCCAGGGTGAGGAGGAACAGCCGCAGCGATTGCGGGACCCAACGGCCCAGCAACGCGGCCACACCCAACGCCAACGCGATGTCGGTGGCCATGGGGATGCCCCAGCCCCGGGCAGCCTCCCCGTCCGGGTTGACCGCCAGATACAGCAGCGCGGGCACAGCCATGCCCCCGACGGCGGCCACCGCCGGCAGCGCTGCCTTGCGGCGGTCGCGCAGCTCGCCCTCCACCAACTCCCGCTTGATCTCGAGCCCCACCACGAAAAAGAACACCGCCATAAGGCCCTCGTTCACCCACTGGCGCAGGTCGAGCGCCAGCTGGTGATCGCCCAACCCGACGACCAGCACGGTCTCCCACAGCCGCTGGTAGGAGGTCCTCCACGGGGAATTGGCCCACACCAAGGCGACGGCCGCGGCGGCAACCAACAGGACACCGCTGGACACCTCCGCGGCCAGGAAATCCTGCAGCGGCCGGATCAGGCGCAGCGCCGGACGCCCGTCAGGTCCCGTCCGACCCCGGGCGGGCGTCACAACCTCGGCTTGGCGAAGCTGGCCAGTGGGCGCGCCAGCGAAGTAGCAGGTCGGCCACCGCCCCGAGCACCGCTGTCACGAAGAGAATTCAGATCAGCGGGGCCTTCCGGTCGAAGACGAACACCCCCAGGACGGCCAGGACCACAGCTGACACGGCGATACAGACGAGCCCCCACCACGTCCCTGTCCCCTCTGCGTTTCATGGCTCGTAGCCTCACAGGGCAGGTCGGCCGTAACGCAGATTCCACGCAGACTACCCTTCCGGAAAGCCGGTTGGTGCCATCGGCGCGGCGCGGTTCCCGTTCCTACCCAGCGCCAGAGTGCGCCGCGAGCCACCGAGCACGGTGCTCCTTGGCGAGCTGCTCACTGGTGAGAGATCGCCTGTCGAGCTTGTGGCCAGGATTCGTCACGCATGCGTGACGAATCCTGGCCACAAGGACGTCTGCCATGTCGTTCGTACGAGGTCGATGACCGTCAGCCGCCGAGGGGCAGGCCCCAGAGGGCGAACCAGCGGGTGAGGTCGGCCTCGACCGGCAGCTCGCCGCTGACGGCGGAGCGGACCTGGAGCTCGAGCTCGTTGTCGCGGCGGCGGCCGTCGCGCGGCGCGAAGGGGTAAAAAGTGCCCCGCTTGTAGAGGTAGACCAGGTGACATGCCCGGGCGCCGGACTCGTCGGTGAAGCCGAAGACCGAGCAGAGCAGCTGCGAGCCGAACCCGCGGTCGGACAGCGTGCTGTTCGCCAAATGGATCGTCGTGACGAGATCCTCCAGGTCAGGATCCGACAGCACGATCCAGCGGTAGCCGAACTCGTCGTCGGTGACCCGCACCTGGGACCCGGACTGGTCAGCGCCGAACCGCACGAGCTCCGCCATCTCGTCGTCGGTCGCGCCGAACCCCTGACCGGAGGCCGGCTTGAAGCTCACCGCCGCCTCACCAGACGGCCGCAGGCCAGTCGCGGCCTCCAACGTCGTGGCCGCACCGGTCAGCCGGAACAGCGCATCGAGATCCGATTGCTTCGGCCGGGTCCGGCCGAGCATGGTGTCGAGCCAGCGGGCCATCGCCTACACGCCCTGACCCATCTGCGCCTCGATGCGCGCGAGCTGCTCCAGCCGTTGCTCCAGAGACGGGTGGGTCGAGAACAGCGACGACAGGCTGAAGCCGTTCGCAAGCGCGGGGGCGAAGAAGAACGCGTTCAGCGACTCGGCGCTGCGCAGGTCGCGGTCGGGAATCTTGCTCATCTCCCCGCTCACCTTGACGAGCGCCGACGCGAGCGTGGACGGCCGGCCTGTCAGCACCGCGGCGCCACGGTCGGCCGACAGCTCCCGGTAGCGCGAGAGCGCGCGGGTCAGCAGGAAGCTCACCGCGTACACCACGGCCGAGACGAGCATCACGACGAACACGACCGGCACGTTGCTGTCCCCGTCGCGGTCGTCCCGGCCCCCGAACCCGCCGAACAGCCCGGCGTAGTAGGCGAACCGCACGACCATGCCGGCAGCAAGCCCGAGGAAGCTCGCGATCGTCATCACCGCGACGTCGCGGTGCGCGACGTGCGACAGCTCGTGCGCGAGCACCGCCTCGACCTCGGGCCCGTCGAGCCGCCGCATCAGCCCGGTCGTCGCGCAGACCACGGCGTGCGCGGGATTCCGGCCGGTGGCGAACGCGTTCGGGATGTCGCTGTCCGCGAGCGCAACCCGCGGCTTCGGCATGTCGGCGAGCGCGCAGAGCCGATCGACGATGCCGTGCAGCTCGGGCGCCTCCTCTGGGCCGACCTCCTTCCCGCCCATCGCGAACAGCGCGATCCGGTCACTCGCGAAGTACTGCACGGCCAGGAAGCCGGCGGCGATGGCGAGCGCGAACAACCCGCTGCGCGCCACGGCGAACAGCGCCGCGACGAAGGCCACGTAGAGCAGCCCGAGCAGGAACATCGTCAGGAGCATCCGCGACGAGAGGCCGCGGTCTGCGGGAAAGCGTGTGCGCATGATGATTCGAACCTCAGCCTGGGATCAAGCCCTCGGCGCCGAGCATCTTCCGGACCTCGTCCAAGCTGGAGTCCGGGCCTGGGAGAACAAGGTCGGAGGGATCGAGGCTGTCGGCGGGGTGAGGCGTCGCGTGCCCCCGGACCGCCGCGAGCAGCTCACTGAGCGCGGCGGTGAACGCGTCGTTGTCGGCCGCCTCGACGGCCTCGGTCAATCGGCCGTCGAGCTCGTTGAGCCCGACGGGCCCGTCGAGTGCGGAGTCGGGCACGTCGAACTGTCCCTCGCCGAGGATGCGGACGATCACTGCGCCTCCTCCGGTTGCTTCGGCGCCTCCAGCGCCTGCGGAGCGGCCCCGGCAGTGAGTTCGCTCTTCAGGCGGGCAAGCTCCGCGTCGACCCCCACGGTGGCCGTGACCTTGTCGAGCTCGGCCTGGATCGGGTCCGAGCTGCCGGTGACGTCCTCGAGCGCACCGGAGGCGAGCAGCTCGTCGATCGCCCCGGCGCGAGACTGGAGCTCCGCCGTGCGGTCCTCGGCCCGCTGGACCGCGAGGCCGACGTCGCCCATCTCCTCAGAGATCCCCGACAGCGCCTCGCCGATCCGCGCCTGCGCCTCCGCAGCGGTGTAGGTCGCCTTGATCGTCTCCTTGCGCGTGCGGAACGCGTCGACCTTGGCCTGGAGACGGCTGGAGGCCAGGGTGAGCTTGGCCTCCTCGGTCTGGAGCTGCTCGTGCTGGGCGCGCAGTCCCTCCAGCTGTGGCTGGATCGCCGCACGGCGGGCCAGCGCCTCCTTGGCCAGGTCCTCACGCCCGGCCTCCAGCGCCTGCTTCGCCTGGTCGTGGAGCTTGGCGCCTTGGGTCTGCAGCTGCTGGGCCTGCAGCTCCACGCGCTTCCGGGAGGTCGCGACGTCGGCGACCCCGCGCTTCACCTTCACAAGCATCTCGAGCTGTCGCTGGTACGAGTAGTCGAGCGTCTCGCGCGGATCCTCCGCGCGGTCGAGCAGCTTGCTCGCCTTCGACTTGAACACCATGGACAGCCGCCGTGTCAGCCCCATGCCACGCTCCTTCCCTCGCCTTGAGAGCCTAGCGCTCCCGCCCCAGCTCGGTACCGTGAGTTCGTGGACGGCAACCTCGCCCGGTGCCGAGATGACCCGGTCGTTCCGCCGGCCACGCTGAACGGCGGCGGACCTCAGCCGCGGGGTCTTCGGGTGCGGCAGCGGGAGCGGCGGAGGGTGCGCCGCTCGTCTGCGGACATGCCGCCCCACACGCCGTCCGGTTGGTTGGTTTCCATCGCCCATTCGAGGCATTGGGTGACGACGGGGCAGCGCTGGCACACGGCCTTGGCCTCCTCGGCCTGGTCCAGCGCAACGCCGGTGCTGCCACAGGGAAAGAAGATTTGGCTGTCCATGCCGATGCAGGCGGCGCGATCACGCCAGTCCAGTCCCCAGCTCATTGGTCTTGCTCCTCCTCGCGCTCGGCGGCACGCACCGCGTGAGCGAGTCGATGAAAGGTCGCTTCTTGCCTCGCAAGGCTGTGCCGGACCTGCCGCTCGGCTCCAGCCAGGGTGGTGTCAGGCTGCGGTCAGGCTTGCGGAACCGGGCGCCGTTGGGCGTAGCTTCCACCCCAAACCGTTGCAAGGAAGGAGGCGGCGATGCCGTCACGGGTGCCGATCGACGGCACAGTGCTGGCCGAGCTGCGCGAGGACCGGTTCTGGAGCCACGGCCAGCTCGCCAAGCAGGCGCAGGCGTTCGCCCAGTCACAAGGACAGCGGTGCGCGCTGGCCCGAACCCAAGTGGCCGGCTACGAAGCCGCCCGGCTCGACAACCCGCAGTCGCGCTATCCCAGCCGAGAGAACCTGCGCTACCTGCTCGGCGCGCTCCGACCGTCCATCGCCGACCTGGCCCGGCTCCTCGGTCGCGACCCGCCGAGCGCGCTGGCACGCTGGACCGCCGACGCGGCCGAGCCGGCCGACCCCTCCGAGCAGGCGGAAACCCCCGCCCCGAACACCAAGGAGCCCCCCGCGGACCGCTACGAGCTCGTGCGCAAGCTCGCGCCCGCCGTGCTCACCTACGTCGCGCTCCCGAACGTCACCCACCCGCTGCGCGCCGAGGTCGACAAGCTCACCGGCGACTACGCGACGAAGCCGCCGCAGCAGCTGCTGCCGCGCGCCCGCCGGCTGCTCGACAAGATCGTGCGCGTCCTGGGCGAGCCGATGCGCGACGGGGCGCGCCGCGGGCTGCTCGTGGACGCCTCCGAGGTCGCCGCACTGGCCGGGTGGATGGCGCTGTTCGCCGATCATCCCGGCGAGGCGGACGCCTACCTCACCCAGGCGGTCAAGTTCGCGGCCCAGTCAGGGGTCGATCGGGCGCTTGGGTGCGCGCTGGCCTCGGCGGCGATCCTGCACGGTGTCGACGTGGGCAGCGGCGACAGCGCCACCGCCCTGGCGATGCTCCAGGCCGCCGAGCGGCTCCTTCCTGCTCAGGGGCTCATGACCAAGACCGTGGTGCTGCGCCAGGCCGAGGAGCTCGGCGCGCTCGGTCCTGAGCATCAGCGGGAAGGGTCGGTGACGCTGGAGCGCGGCGAGCGGACCACGGCGACCGACGACGGCGAGGGGCTGTACGCCCGACGAGGGTGCCTAGCCGTCACTGAGGCGTTCATGACCAGCTGGGCTGGGCGGATCGAGGTGCGCCTCGGACGCCCACGCGAGGGCCTGGCCAGACTGCGCCAGTGGGACAGCCAGCCGGTGAACCTGCGCACGCCAGCGATACGGCTGGCTGACGTGGCGCTCGGGCACACCGCGGCGGGTGACCCCGAGCCTGCCTGCAGCGCCGCGGTCCGGTCACTGGACGCGTCGCAGGCGGCCGGCTACCGCGTCGGCGTGGACCGGGCGCGCCGGGTCCGCGACGCGATGCCCCCTCAGTGGACGCCGCTCGCCTGCGTGCGCAACCTGGACCAGCGCTTGCGCGCCCTCTCCTGACCATGTCGGCCGGACGGGTCGAGAAAACAGCCGAGGCCCGTCCCGCTTCAATCCCGGATTGCGCGTTCGGCGTCGCAACAGATCGAATCTGCTCCAACCAGACGTTCAGGGCACCGGTTTCGGGTGACCGTGTAGCGTCTGTTGCCGAGGAGAGGGAATCCTGAGGACCCGGCTGGGGGCTTGGGGGTGGATCCTCGCTCGGACTGCGATCGGGTCCGCGCTGGCCTCGATGGCCACCTCCCCCCGAGAGCCATAGCAGCGCCCCTGTACTGGTGCCAGCCGGATCCGCATACGTGATGGAGGAATCGGTCGTGTTGCCACTGACCTTGACCGAGATCGCGCAGACGGTCGCGGGGCGGCTCCACGATGTCTCGGACGCCACCGCGCGGGTGACGGGGCCGGTCGTGATGGACTCTCGGGAGGTCGTCGGTGGCGCCCTGTTCGCCGCGCTGTCCGGAAGTCGCGTCGACGGGCATGCCTTCGCCACCGCCGCCATCAAGGCAGGGGCGGTCGCCACGTTGGCGGCCCGCCCGGTCGGGGTGCCCGCGATCGTCGTTGGCGACGTCGTAGCCGCGCTCGGGACGTTGGCTGGCGACGTCGTCGGACGCTTAGGCGACGTCACCTCGATCGCGTTGACCGGGTCGTCAGGCAAGACCAGCACCAAGGACCTGCTGGCTCAGGTCCTGGAACGGCACGGCTCGACGGTGGCCACCGCCCGCTCGTTCAACAACGAGATCGGGCTGCCGCTGACCGTGCTGCGCGCAGATCAGACGACCCGCTACCTGGTTCTGGAGATGGGAGCCCGCCGTCGCGGCGACATCTCCCATCTGACCAACCTGATCCCGCCCCGTATCGGGCTGGTGCTCAATGTCGGTACCGCCCACATCGGCGAGTTCGGGAGCCAAGCGGCGATCGCACAGGCCAAGGCCGAGCTGGTCGAGGCGCTACCGGCTGACGGCCTGGCGGTGCTGAACGCCGACGACGAGCTGGTCGCGGCCATGGCCGGACGCACCACCGCAGAGGTGCTGCTGTTCGGGCGCGGCTTCAGAGCTGCCGTGCGGGCCGAAGGCGTAGGCCTGGACGAGGGCGCTCGCGCCCGCTTCATGTTGCACACCCCGGCGGGCTCCGCCCCGGTGGCGCTGGACATGCTCGGCGAGCACCAGGTGTCCAACGCGCTGGGTGCCGCCGCCGTGGCGTATGGCCTGGGCATGTCCACCGCCGATATCGCCGACGCGCTCAGCCGGGCCCGGCCCCTGTCGGCCGGGCGGATGGAGGTCCACGAGCGCGCCGACGGGGTGACGGTTGTCAACGATGCGTTCAACGCCAACCCCGACTCGATGCGCGCAGGGCTGCGCGCGCTGGCCGTGATGGGCCACGGTCGCCGTACGGTCGCCGTGCTGGGCGAGATGCGCGAACTCGGTGACAACTCGTCCGCTGAGCACGCCGCGATCGGCCGAGTCGTGGCAGGCATGGACATCGATCTGCTGGTCGCGGTCGGGGGGGTTGAAGCCGCGCTGCTGGAGAAGACCGCACGCGAGCGGCGCCCGGACATGACCACCGTGCTGGTGGCCGACCGCCACGCCGCCTACCAGCTACTGGAGACCGACCTGCTGCGTCCCGGCGACGTTGTCCTCGTGAAATCCTCCCACGCCGCTGGACTCGACGTGCTGGCCGGCCAGCTCACCGCCGGGCTGGCCGAGGCGACGTTGTGACCGCCGACGCTCCAGGCAGGACAGCCCTGGCCGCCTCCAGCCGCCGAGGCGGTACACAACGGAGTTGCCCTGCGAGAGGGTCGTGTCTGCGCGTCTTACCGCAGGGCCGGCACGTGCCGTGCTGACGCGGTAATGCGCTTGCAGATCACCCGCCCCAGTCTGGTCACGTCACCGCTGCCCATCGTGAGGACTACATCGCCGGGCTCGGCCATCTCCACCGCGGCGTCCACCGCTGCCTGCCGATCGGATGCGGCGATCACGGCGCCGCCGTGCGCGGCCAGCGCGTCAGCGACGATGCCGCTGGTGACGCCGGGCAGCACATCGCCGTGCCGGTTGTAGATCTCCAGTAGCACCACCGCGTCGGCCGCGGCCAGGGCTGCGCCCATTTCTGCACCCAGCGCCCAGGTGCGCCCGTACCCGGCCGGTTGGAACACCACCAGCACACGGCCGTCAGCCTCAGCCAGCGAGCGAGCCGCGTCCAGGTCGGCAGCGATCTCCGTGGGATGATGAGCAAAGCTGTCCACCACGCTGACCCCATCGGGCTCGCCATGGGGTGTGAGCCTGCGCCGCACCCCGCCGTAACGGCCAAGCGCGCTGGCCGCCGCCGCGGTATCGATACCCAGTACGCCGGCGACGGCTAGGACAGCGACCGCGTTGTGCGCCATGTGCCGGCCCGGCACGCCAAGCTCGATACGGACGCACACACCGTCAGGCATCGCTACGGTCGTCGTGGCAGCCATGCGGCGGGTCTGCATCGAGATGATCCGAACGTCGGCGTGCTCCGCCGTCCCATAGGTGACCAGGCGCAGCCAAGGGGCGTCGCGCGTCAGGCGTGTGCTGAGCTGGCGGGCGCCGTCGTCATCGACGTTGACCACCAACACACCCCTGATCGTGATGCGGCGGGCGAAGGCCGCGTAGGCGTTGATATGGTCGGCCAGCCCGCCGTAGTTCTCAGGATGGTCGTCATCGACGTTGAGGACGAGCGCCACGTCCGGCCGCAGGACGTGGAAGCTGTGGTCCGACTCGTCCGCCTCGGCCACGAAGATCTCCCCAGCGCCGTGATGGCCGCCACTGCCGGGGATGTGCAGATCCGCTCCAATCGCATACGAGGGGTCCAGGCCCAGCTCGCGCAACGCCACCGCCAGCATGGCCGTGGTCGAGGACTTGCCGTGCGTGCCAGCGACCGCCACCGACGTGTGCCCCTCCATCAACGCGGCCAGCGCATGCGCTCGGTGAACCACCGGGATGCCGCGCTCACGGGCCGCCAGCAGCTCCGGATTGTCCTCAGCAATCGCCGTGGAGAACACGACACAGGTCGGCTCACCGACGTTGGCGGCCACATGTCCGAACTGGATCCGGCAGCCGGATGCAGTCAACGCGCTCAGCCGGGGTGAGCCGGTGATGTCGCTTCCGCTCACCTGTGCCCGGCGGCAAAGGGCGACCTGGGCCAGGGCCGACATGCCGGCCCCCACCAATGCCAACGAAGTGCGGTCGGCTCAGGTCCACCGGTCTAGCGATCGGATCGGCTGGCAACCGCACGGTTCTGGTCTCTGTCACGTCGTCGCTCCCTTTCACGTCGTCGCTCCCTTTGGGCTCGTGGGCTCGCGGTCCATGCCGTCAGGCTGTGCCGGACCTGCCGCTCGGCTCCAGCCAGGGTGGTGTCAGGCTGCGGTCAGGCTTGCGGAACCGGGCGCCGTTGGGCGTAGCTTCCACCCCAAACCGTTGCAAGGAAGGAGGCGGCGATGCCGTCACGGGTGCCGATCGACGGCACAGTGCTGGCCGAGCTGCGCGAGGACCGGTTCTGGAGCCACGGCCAGCTCGCCAAGCAGGCGCAGGCGTTCGCCCAGTCACAAGGACAGCGGTGCGCGCTGGCCCGAACCCAAGTGGCCGGCTACGAAGCCGCCCGGCTCGACAACCCGCAGTCGCGCTATCCCAGCCGAGAGAACCTGCGCTACCTGCTCGGCGCGCTCCGACCGTCCATCGCCGACCTGGCCCGGCTCCTCGGTCGCGACCCGCCGAGCGCGCTGGCACGCTGGACCGCCGACGCGGCCGAGCCGGCCGACCCCTCCGAGCAGGCGGAAACCCCCGCCCCGAACACCAAGGAGCCCCCCGCGGACCGCTACGAGCTCGTGCGCAAGCTCGCGCCCGCCGTGCTCACCTACGTCGCGCTCCCGAACGTCACCCACCCGCTGCGCGCCGAGGTCGACAAGCTCACCGGCGACTACGCGACGAAGCCGCCGCAGCAGCTGCTGCCGCGCGCCCGCCGGCTGCTCGACAAGATCGTGCGCGTCCTGGGCGAGCCGATGCGCGACGGGGCGCGCCGCGGGCTGCTCGTGGACGCCTCCGAGGTCGCCGCACTGGCCGGGTGGATGGCGCTGTTCGCCGATCATCCCGGCGAGGCGGACGCCTACCTCACCCAGGCGGTCAAGTTCGCGGCCCAGTCAGGGGTCGATCGGGCGCTTGGGTGCGCGCTGGCCTCGGCGGCGATCCTGCACGGTGTCGACGTGGGCAGCGGCGACAGCGCCACCGCCCTGGCGATGCTCCAGGCCGCCGAGCGGCTCCTTCCTGCTCAGGGGCTCATGACCAAGACCGTGGTGCTGCGCCAGGCCGAGGAGCTCGGCGCGCTCGGTCCTGAGCATCAGCGGGAAGGGTCGGTGACGCTGGAGCGCGGCGAGCGGACCACGGCGACCGACGACGGCGAGGGGCTGTACGCCCGACGAGGGTGCCTAGCCGTCACTGAGGCGTTCATGACCAGCTGGGCTGGGCGGATCGAGGTGCGCCTCGGACGCCCACGCGAGGGCCTGGCCAGACTGCGCCAGTGGGACAGCCAGCCGGTGAACCTGCGCACGCCAGCGATACGGCTGGCTGACGTGGCGCTCGGGCACACCGCGGCGGGTGACCCCGAGCCTGCCTGCAGCGCCGCGGTCCGGTCACTGGACGCGTCGCAGGCGGCCGGCTACCGCGTCGGCGTGGACCGGGCGCGCCGGGTCCGCGACGCGATGCCCCCTCAGTGGACGCCGCTCGCCTGCGTGCGCAACCTGGACCAGCGCTTGCGCGCCCTCTCCTGACCGTGCCGACTCAGCGCAGCGCCGCGACGGCGTATCGGCGGGCTCCAGGGCGTTGCCGCCGACCGGGGTCCGCCCACTCTGCTCCGGGCGGTCGGCATCGCCTCGCACCCGGTTTGCGGGAGGGGATCAGCGGACGGAGATCGAGCCGAGGAACTTCAATCTCTACGAGAAATCACTTCCGTTGTACCGTGCCCACGCGAACAGCCGTCCCGGGCCTCAAGGGTTCGCCACTCGACCACAGGGAAACGTCGAAAAAGCTTCCAGAAACCACGCCTCTCGAGCGGATCGTCAGTGGGAGCGCGTGATCAGAGCCACAAGAGCGCGGGGAAGAGCACGAGCACCTAGAGGGCCGTGCCCGTGCTCGAGGAACCCTCCTACAGCTTCCTGATCCTCAGGTACCTGGCGATATCGGGCACGCTCATCCCCAGCATCACCACGAACAGGAGAAGCAAGATGCCCAGGAGCACCAGGAGTGCATAGCCGAGTCCAACCACGACCGTCCCCTCCTCTCAGCCGGTTAACTGGCCTCAGCCGGCTAGCCGGTCACCTGCCATTCGCCGAAGCGACCAGGTCTTCCTTGTAGAGCGTACCGGAAGGAGGACGGTGTGGTTCAAGAACCATTTTTTCGCCAGCCACCGGGCGTCGGGGAGCTGCGGAATCCCGTGAGTGGGCGTGCCGCCGGCAGCAGCCGCTAGGTGGAGATCGAGTGGTTCGCCGTCCAGCCCGACGACCAGGTCCGCGACGCCGGCTCCAAACGGCGGCCGCCGCTGGTCTGGCCTGACGCCCTGGGAACCGACGGTGCGCTGATATCCTTTCGGGGGTTCCGCAACAGGGCTACGAGCGCCCGTAGCTCAGAGGACAGAGCAGGCGGCTTCTATCCGCTAGGTCGAGGGTTCGATTCCTTCCGGGCGCACCGCTGGTAGGCTAGGAAGCCGCGCCAGCCGTTCCTCGTCGGCGCCCATGGTGATCGTAGCTCAGCCTGGTTAGAGCGCCGCGTTGTGGTCGCGGAGGTCGCGGGTTCGACTCCCGTCGGTCACCCGAACTCACGTTCTAGATCGTATTGGCGAGCCCCTAAGTTTTGCTGTGGGTCCGTCGGCGCTGGCCGGTCATGTCTCTTTGCGTTTCTCCGATTGGGCTCGTGCCACTTGGGCTCGTGCCACCTTTGGCGCACACGTGCCCGTTCCCTGATCCCCCGTAGCGGATCGTCAACCGCCCGCACAATCGTCTCACAGGGCGTGGCACATTGTGGCAGCAGTACGCTGCGGGCATGGCACCCAACCCCGACCAGACGCGGCTCGCGCGACGGTTGGGGACCGGGGACGCGGTGATGGTGGGGCTTGGGTCGATGATCGGGGCGGGAGTGTTCGCGGCGATCGGACCGGCGTCGCGGGCGGCAGGGACCTGGCTGCTCCTGGGGCTCGCGTTGGCGGGAGCGCTCGCGTACTGCAACGCGACCTCGTCCGCGCAGCTCGCCGCTCTGCACCCGAAGTCGGGCGGCACGTACCTGTACGGGCGCGAGCGGTTGGGGGTGTTCTGGGGTTACCTGGCGGGTTGGGGGTTCGTGGCCGGCAAGCTCGCGAGCTGCGCGGCGATGGCGCTCACGTTCGGGGCGTACGCCGCGCCACGGGCAGCGCGGCCGCTCGCGGTGGCCGCCGTCCTGGCCCTCGCCGCAGTCAACCTGCGCGGGGTCCAAAAGACCGCGGCCGTCACACGGGTCATCGTCGCGCTCGTCCTCAGCGCGCTGGGGGTGATGGTGGTCGCAGCGCTGGCGGGAGGTCAGGCCGACCTCGCCCGGCTCGACGGCCCGGTTGCCCGCGCAAACCCCCGCGCGGTGCTCCAGGCGGCGGGAATCCTGTTCTTCGCGTTCGCCGGCTACGCGCGGATCGCGACGCTCGGTGAGGAGGTCAAGGACCCGTCCCGGACGATCCCACGGGCGATCCCGATCGCGCTGGGGATCACCCTCGCGGTGTACGCGCTGGTGGCGGTATCGGCGCTCCTCGCCGTGGGGCCGGAGGGGCTGGCGAGGACGGACACGCCGCTCGTGGCAGCGGTCGAAGCCGGGCGGCTCGCGGCGGTCGCCCCGGTCGTGCG
The DNA here is from genome assembly GCA_050743125.1 of Egibacteraceae bacterium. Taxonomy (GTDB): domain Bacteria; phylum Actinomycetota; class Nitriliruptoria; order Euzebyales; family Egibacteraceae; genus JBOGEB01. Next base: position 74,547 of record JBOGEB010000001.1, on the reverse strand, counting down.
CGTGGGTGCGGCGGTCGCATCGCTGGGGGTGCTCCTGTCGCTGCTCGCGGGGGTGAGTCGGACGGCCTTCGCGATGGCGGCCAACGGCGACCTCCCGCGCGCGCTCGACGCGGTCCACCCGCGCTACCGCGTCCCGCACCGTGCCGAGATCGCCGTTGCGGCCCTGGTCGCGGTCGCCGCCGCCACGCTGGACCTGCGGGAGGCCATCGGGTTCAGCTCCGTCACCGTGCTGACCTACTACGCCATCACGAACGCCTCGGCGCTCACGCTGTCCCCCCACGAGCGGCGATGGCCGCGCTGGATCGCTGCGGCGGGGCTGGCCGGCTGCCTCGCCTTCACGGCGAGCTTGCCGCCCTCCTCGGTGATCGCGGGGGCCTCCGTGCTCGGGCTGGGCGCGGCAGTGCACGGGCTGAGGAGATGAGGATCGTGTGTGGAAGGTTCGTGGCGGCGACTGACCCGGAGGACATCATCCGGCTCTTCCTCGTCGATGACCGGCAGGCCGAGGATCTGCGGCCCAGCTGGAACGTCGCTCCGACCGACCCCGTCTACGCGGTGGCCGCGCATGAGGGGCGCCGGGTGCTCGTCACGTTCCGGTGGGGGCTTGTGCCGTTCTGGGCCAAGGACCCCAAGGTCGCCGCGCGGCATATCAACGCCCGGGCCGAGACTGTCGCCTCCAAGCCGACCTTCGCCGAGCCCTTCCAGCGGCGCCGGTGCCTTATCCCCGCAGACGGCTTCTACGAGTGGCAGCGCCACCCGGACGGCGCCCGCACGCCGTATTTCATCCACCGGGTCGACGGCACGACGATGGCGTTCGCCGGGCTGTGGGCGTCCTGGCACGACCCCACCGACGGTGCCCGGCTCCGCAGCTGCGCGATCGTGACCACGCAGGCGAGCGGCGGGATCGCGACGCTCCACGAGCGGATGCCCGTGGTCCTTGACCCGAGTACGTTCTCCGACTGGCTCGACCGGGACGCCGATCCCGCTCACCTCCACCACCTGCTCGCCTCCACCGACCCGGAAACCCTGACCTGGCGGCGGGTGGGCACCGCGGTGAACAGCGTCCGCAACAACCACTCCGGCCTCGTCACGCCGGTCGTCATTTGACAGTCGCGTGCGCACACGACAGCGTGCGGCCATGGAGGTGCCCCACTCGCTCCCGCCGGCCTGGGGGGAGGCGGTCGAGATCTTCGAGCTGCACTTGCGCGACGAGCGGGGACTCGCGCCAGCGACGGTAGCGGCGTACCTGCGGGATGCGCGGCAGCTCGCCGGGTTCGCCGCCGGGTTTGGGATCGACGACCCCGGCGAGATTGAGCCCCTTGTCCTCCGCCGTCACCTCGCGGCGCTCGCCGTCGAGGGGTACTCGCGGAGGTCGCTGGCCCGCAAGGCCTCAGCGCTGCGAGGGCTGTACCGGCTGCTCGCCCGGCGCGGGCTGGTCGACCGGGATCCTTCGGCGTTGCTCGCGACGCCGAAGGGGTCTGCGCACCTTCCGAGGGTGCTCCGCCGCGACCAGGTCGACCGGCTGCTCACGGCCCAGGGCCAGGGCACGCCGGGGGGGCTGCGGGATGCTGCGCTGATCGAGCTGCTCTACGCGAGCGGCGCCCGCATCGCTGAGGCGGTCGGCCTTGACATCGACGCGCTGGATCTCGCCGGTCGCCTCGTCCGGCTGCAGGGAAAGGGAGCCCGGGAGCGGATCGTCCCCCTCGGCGAACCCGCCTGCCGCGCGCTCGACCGGTGGATCTCGCAGGGTAGACCGGTGCTCGCACGGCCGACGACACCCACGGGAGCGCTGCTCCTCGGCAACCGCGGCGGAAGGCTGAGTGCCCGCGCCGCGTACGCGATCGTCGCCCGCGCCGGGGTCGCCGCCGGCGTGGGGCACCTCACCCCGCACACCCTGCGGCACAGCTACGCCACCCATCTGCTGGAGGGCGGCGCCGATCTCCGCAGCGTGCAGGAGCTGCTCGGGCACGCCGCCCTCTCGACGACGCAGATCTACACCCACGTGACCGGGGAGCACCTGCGCGGCTCCTACGACCGCGCCCACCCGCGCGCCTGACGCCGCCGGCGACTCCGGATCTCCACGACCAGGCGACGCACGAAAACTTTCGGCTGCGCTCCAGCGGATGTGCGCATTCGCGCGTAGCTGCAAGCAGCTGCGCATCATGCGAGGGCGGGTCCACATCCAGCGCGCAAAGGCGCGGAACTGGTCCTTCGCCCGGGTTACGGTGCCCGATGTGATCGGTCTGCTCGGTTTGGTCCTCGCGCTCGTGGGCGCCTCGCCAGCGATGCTCTCGGGCGCCGTCAGGCCCGTGCCCGGACCCGTCGTTCGCGAGTTCGTCTCGCCGGCCACCCCGTTCGGGGCAGGGCACCGGGGGGCGGACCTCGCGGCGCGGCCGGGTGAGGACGTCCGCAGCCTCCTGGCTGGACTCGTGACGTTCTCGGGACTCGTGGCCGGTCGGGGCTGGGTGACCGTGCGTCACTCGGAGGACCTCGAAACCACGTATGGGGACCTCGACCCGCGGCTCGTGGCGGCCGGTGACCGGGTCGAGGCGGGCCAGGCCCTCGGCCGGCTCGCCCCGACGGCGGACCACCTCGACTGGGGCGCCCGACTGGACGGAGCCTACGTGGACCCGCTCAGCCTGCTCGGGCGGTGGGAGATCCACCTCGTGCCTGATCAGCAGGACGACCACCGGTCGCGGGGACCCCCCTCGCCGTGTATGCTCCGCAACCGGTCCTGTCGTCTGTGACAGGCTCCTCTGCCTGCCTGGGTCCTGGGTTCTGTGGGTCCACCACCCGCACCCCGCCGTGGCAGCGACTCCACAGCATGTGCCGCGGGGCCTGCGGTCCGACCCGTCGTGAGGCGGGCGGGAGGCCCTTTGTCGCCACTGTCCACCGAGGTGGCCCGGCCGTGCGAGGCCCAACCGCGTAAACCTAAAAGGACATCAGCACTATGTCGGTCGTCACCATGCGCCAGCTACTCGAGGCCGGCGTTCATTTTGGGCACCAGACTCGCCGCTGGAATCCGAAGATGCGCCGCTTCATCTTCTCCGAGCGCAACGGCATCTACATCATCGACATCCAGCAGACGATCGGGATGCTGGAAAAGTCCTACCAGTTCGTGCGCGACCAAGTCGCCAAAGGCGGCACGGTGCTGTTCGTCGGGACGAAGAAGCAGGCACAGGAGGCGATCGAGCAGCAGGCCCTGCGGGTCGGCATGCCGTTCGTGAACTACCGTTGGCTCGGCGGGATGCTCACGAACTTCGAGACGATCCGGCTGCGCCTGGGCCGGCTCCGAGAGCTGCAGGACATGGAGCAGTCTGGAGCTTTACACGTCCTGCCGAAAAAGGAGGTGCTGTCCCTCCAGCGCGAGCGGGAAAAGCTCCAGCGCAACCTCGGCGGCATCCGCACGATGACGAAGCTGCCGTCCGCGGTGTGGGTCGTCGACACCGTCAAGGAGCACATCGCGGTGAAGGAGGCCAACCGGCTCAAGATCCCGGTGGTGGCCGTCGTGGATACGAACTGTGATCCTGACGTGATCGACTACGTCATCCCGGGCAACGACGACGCCATCCGCTCAGGCGCCCTGCTCACACGCATCATCGCCGACGCGTGCGCCGAGGGGTACGTCGCGCGGGCCAGCCGCACCGCCGACGACTTCGTCGCTGAGCAGGCGGCGGTCGCCACCGCGGCCGCACATGCGCCCGCCGCAGTCGTAAAGCCCGAGGCCGAGCCGCTCGCGGAATGGGAGATCGCGCTCGTGCAGGAGGAGGCCGCGCGCCACGCCGCGCAGGCGGCTGTGGGCGCCACGCCTTTAGAGCCTGACGAGGCGCTGGCGTTCGCGGACGAGCAGCAGAAGTCCTGACGCTGGCGCCGCCCCCAGACCATCCACCGATGCCAGATATCCAGGATCCAGACATCCAGGTAAGGAGCGCAGCACGTGGCACCCACGGATTCCCGCCCGCCAGCGCCGCCTACGGCGGCGCAAGACCGCCCAGCGTTCTCTGCTGCCGACGTCAAACGTCTTCGCGACGCGACCGGCGCCGGAATGATGGACTGCAAGCGAGCCCTCGTCGATGCGGACGGCGACTTCGACAAGGCTGCGGATCTTGTCCGCGAGCGCACCGGAGCGAAGATGTCCGATCGGGTGAGCGATCGAATCGCCGCGGACGGCCTGATCCACGCCTACCTCCACACGCCGACACCGGGCGTGCCGGCCAAGGTCGGAGTTCTGGTCGAACTCAACTGCGAGACCGACTTCGTGGCGAAGGGCGAGGGCTTCCGTCAGCTCGCGAACGACCTCGCGCTCCACATCGCTGCGATGAGCCCCGCCGTCGTGCGGGAGTCAGAGCTCGACGAGGCCCTGCTCGCCAAGGAACGGGCGTTCGCCGAGCAACAGGCCCGCGCTGAAGGCAAGCCTGAGCACATCGTCGACCGAATCGTCGATGGCCGGCTCAAGGCATTCTTCAAGGAAAAAGTGCTGCTCAACCAGCCGTTCGTGAAGGACGACAAACGGACGGTCGCCGATCTCGTCAACGACTTCCAGCGCACCAGCGGCGAAAAAATCGAGGTCGCCCGGTTCGCCCGGTTCGCCGTAGGCAAATAGCGACTGCTCTGCACCGAACCCGGGGGCTCGCCACCGTCGGTGCGTACGATGCTCGAGACGCTGACGGTTGGAGAGCGGCAAGTGGCTGAGGTGACGAAGTACCGCAGGATCCTGCTCAAACTGAGCGGCGAGGCGTTCGCCGACGACAAGCACAGCGTCAGCCCGCCGGTCGTGTCCTCGATCGCGACCCAGCTCGTCGATGTCATCGAGCTGGGGGTGCAGGTCGGCGTGGTGGTCGGGGGCGGCAACATTCTCCGGGGCAAGGCCGCCGAGGAGGCGGGGATGGACCGCTCGAGCGCCGACTACATCGGCATGCTCGGGACCGTCATCAACGCGCTCGCGTTGCAGGACGCCTGCGAGAAACGCGGGGTGCAGACGAGGGTCCAGTCGGCGATCTCGATGCAGGCGGTCTGCGAGCCGTACATCCGCCGTCTGGCGATTCGGCACCTGGAGAAGGGGCGCATCGTCATCTTCGCCGCGGGCCTCGGCGCGCCCTACTTCTCGACGGACACCGCGGCGGCACAGCGGGCGCTGGAGATCGGCGCGGAGGCGATCCTCAAGGGGACGAAGGTCGACGGGGTCTACGACCGGGATCCCCAGGTGTACGCCGAGGCGGTACGGCTGCCGCTGCTCACCCACCTCGATGCGCTGAGCCGGGGTTTGAGGGTGATGGACGCCACGGCGATCTCGCTGTGCATGGAGCACCGGCTGCCCATCATCGTCTTCAATCTCCTCGAAGAGGGCAACATCCGCCGGGTGGTGACCGGAGCGCCGATCGGCACAGTCGTCCAAGAGGCGGTGCAGGTACCTTCTGATTAAGAACTCGCGCCAAAACTGCCACCAGCGGTAAAGGACCTTGGCCTCTCCGATAAAGTGCGAGATGTCCGGTTCGGGGTTTCGGCGCAGGCACGAAGGAGGCAATGCGGTGATCGGGGACACGCTGTCCGAGGCCGGTCAGAAGATGGACTCAGCGGTGCGGCACACGCGCGCCGAGATCGCAAAGATCAGGACCGGCCGAGCCAACCCAGGACTCATCACCGACCTACCCGTCTCTTACTACGGGGCCCCGACCCCGCTCCAGCAGCTCGCGGGCGTCACCGCGCCCGAGCCGCGGATGCTCCTCGTGTCGCCCTACGACCGGAGCGCGCTCAAAGAGATCGAACGGGCGATCCAGGCCAGCGACCTGGGCCTGAACCCCTCCAACGACGGCGAGGTCATCCGGGTCGTGTTCCCTGAGCTGACCCAGGAGCGGCGGCGGCAGTTCGTCCGGCTGGCCAAGGAGCGTGCCGAGGAGGGACGCACCGCCATCCGCAACGTGCGGCGCCACGCCAAAAGCGAGATCGACCGCCTGGCCCGGGACGGTGATGTTTCCGAGGACGAGGCCCGCCGCGCTGACAAGACGCTGCAGGAGCTGACCGACAAACACGTCGGATCGATCGACCTGCTGGTCGCCACCAAGGAGAAGGAGCTGCTGGAGGTGTGACCACCCCCAGCCGACGATGGCCAGCGCCCCCGAATCACCCTCCCCCCCCGGCCGCGCCCCCGCGCCCCGGCCACGCCGCCGCTATGCGGGCCGCCCCCGTGCGGGCGGCCGTCCCGGCCAGCGTCCGATCGGCCGCCGCGCGGGCGACCGGGCTGACCCGGACCGGCAGACCACGCGGCGGCGACGTGGGGCAGGCCGCAACCTGCCGGCGGCGATCGCCGTCGGGCTCACGCTCTCGGCGGTGCTCCTCGTCACGATCGCGGTAGGCGCGTACGCGTTCCTCACGTTCGTCGCCGTGCTCACCGTCGTCGCGCAGCTCGAGCTCGACAGCGCGTTCCGCGCCCACCAGACGACGCCCGCGACGCTCATCGCGATCGGTGCCGGCCTGGTCATGCTGTACGGCGCGTATGCCTCCGGCGAGGCGGCGCAGGCGGTCGGCCTCGTCGTCCTCATCCTCGGCGCGATGGTCTGGACGCTGCTCGACAACCGACGGCGAAACGTCGCCGCGAGCCTGGCCTCGACCTGCTTGATCGGGCTGTGGGTGCCGTTCCTCGCGAGCTACGCCGCGCTGCTGCTCCGACGCCCGGACGGCAGTGGGAGGCTGCTCACCATGGCGGTGATCGCGCTCACCGTGACGAACGACATCGGGGCCTACGCGTTCGGCAACCCGTGGGGCCGCCACAAACTCGCGCCGAGCGTCAGCCCGGGCAAGAGCTGGGAGGGGCTGGCCGGCGGCCTCGCGACGGTGCTCGTGCTCGCCGGCCTCGTCACCGCCCGGCTGGTCCCCGGGCTCGGCGTGGCCGGCGCGCTGGCGCTCGGCACCGGGATCGTCGCGGCCGCGACGGTCGGCGACCTCTCCGAGTCGCTCGTGAAGCGGGACCTCGGCGTGAAGGACCTCGGACGGATCCTGCCCGGACACGGCGGGGTCATGGACCGCATCGACGGGATGCTGTTCGCGCTGCCGGTGGCGCACTTCATCCTCGTAGCCTTCGGCCGATGAGCATCGACTGGTACGACCCCGACGTGCTCGCCAGCCTGCTGGAGGGTGAGCCCGCGTACCGTGTCACGCAGGTGCGGGCCTGGCTCGCGCGCGGCGTCGACGATCCGGCGGAGATGACCGACCTGCCCCGGACGCTGCGGGAGCGGCTGGCCAAGGTGGTCCCGCCGCCGCCGCGCGTGCTGCGGACGTCGGTCGCCGACGGGGGCCTCACACGCAAAGTGCTGCTCGGGATGGGGCCCGACGACCAGGCCGTCGAGAGCGTGCTCATGCTCTATCCCCCCCAGCGCTCGCTTCGGGGACCCTGGCGCGAAGCGCCGCGGCGGGCGGGAAGGGCAACGGTGTGCGTCTCGACCCAGGCCGGCTGCGCGATGGGCTGCCCGTTCTGCGCGACCGGGCAGATCGGGTTCCGCCGGCAGCTGTCGACCGGCGAGATCGTCCGCCAGGTCACGGTCATGAGGCGACTCCTCGCGCGCGGTGAGATCGGCGTGCCCGGCGCACCGGACCACGTGACCAATGTGGTGTTCATGGGCATGGGGGAACCGCTCGCGAACCTCGACGCGACGCTCGGCGCGATCCGTTGGCTCCACGAGCGGGACGGGCTGGGGCTGTCGGCCCGGGCGATCACCGTGTCGACGGTCGGGCTGGTCCCGGGCATCCAGCGGCTTGCCCAGCTCGACTTACCGATCACTCTCGCGGTCAGCCTCCACGCGCCCGACGACTGTCTGCGCGACGACCTCGTCCCGGTCAACCGGCAACACCCGCTCGCGCAGCTGCTCGACGCGTGCCGGGACTGGCTGGCCGCCACCGGCCGTCGGCTCACGTTCGAGTACGTCCTGATCGACGGGGTCAACGCCGCGCCTCGCCAGGCTGAGGCGCTCGCGAGGCTGGTGCAGGGCGTGCGTGGGCACGTCAACCTGATTCCGATGAACCCCACCCCCGCCGTGGCGTGGCGCGCGCCGCCGATCACGGCGCAACGCGCGTTCGCCGCGGCGCTCGAGCGCGCCGGCGTCCCCGCCACGATCCGCCACAATCGCGGCACCGAGATCGACGCCGCCTGCGGCCAGCTCTATGCGGACTATGCCCTGGCGAGCGGTCGTACGCTCCCGGTCGCCGTGGGCGCGGCCGAGCGCGTCACCAGGCGCGCCACCAGGCCGTGCGGTGCACCCCCGACCCAGGATCTCGGGCTGCACAATGCTCGCGCCGAGGGCCGGGGATCCGCATGACCGACCGCACGACGGTCACCATTCTCGGCTCCACCGGGTCGATCGGGACGCAGGCGGTCGAAGTGATCCGGTCGCATCCCGACCGGTTCGCCGTTATGGGGTTGGCGGCGGGGGCCAACGTCGACCTCGTCGTCGAGCAGGTGCGCGCGCTGCGCGTGCCACGGGTAGCGCTCGCGGACCGCGCCGCCGCCGTGCGGGCCCGGCAGTTGCTCGGCAGCCGCATCGACGTGCTCGACGGGCCTGAGGGGGTCACCGAGCTGGCCAGCGGCGGTGCGGACGTCGTGCTGAACGGCGTGGTCTCCTCGAGAGGCTTGCGTCCGACGCTTGCTGCGCTGGAGGCCGGCAGCCGGCTCGCGCTCGCGAACAAGGAGTCGCTCATTGTCGGTGGCCCGCTCGTGCTCAAGGCCGCCCAGCGCCCTGACCAGATCGTCCCGGTGGACAGCGAGCACAGCGCGCTGGCCCAGTGCCTGCGGGCGGGCGCCCGGCACGAGGTCGCGCGGCTCGTGATCACCGCCTCCGGCGGCCCGTTCCGTGGCCGTGGCCGCGCCCAGTTACGGGACGTCACTGTGGCGGACGCCCTCGCCCACCCGACATGGGACATGGGCGCAGTGATCACGGTGAACTCCGCGACGCTCGCGAACAAGGGTCTCGAGGTGATCGAGGCCCACCTGCTGTTCGACATCCCGTTCGACCGCATCGACGTCGTAGTCCACCCGCAATCGGTGATCCACGGCATGGTCGAGTTCTGCGACGGCGCGGTCGTCACGAAACTGTCGCCGCCGGACATGCGGCTGCCGATCCAGTTGGCGCTCAGCTGGCCGGATCGGCTGCCGTACGCGCATGAGCGAATGGACTGGACGGTCCCGCTCACGCTCCAGTTCGAGCCGGTCGACTCCGCCACGTTTCCGATGGTCGACCTCGCCGTCGGCGCGGGGCGACGCGGCGCGACCTACCCTGGGGTGCTGAACGCGGCAAATGAGCAGGCCGTCGCCGCGTTCCTGAAGGGACGGCTGCCGTTCCTCGACATCCCCGCGGTGGTGGAGGCAGTCTTGGAGAAGCACGACCCCGCGACCTCGATGGACCTCGCGAGCGTGCTGGAAGCCGAACGCTGGGCCAGGGCGCGCGCGGACGCGCTCATCCGGACTCACAGGGAGTAGGCAAGCAGGATGTTCGTCGTGGTCTTCGTCGTCAGCATCATTGCGATCATCATGTTCCACGAGTTCGGGCACTTCGCCACGGCGAAGCTGTTCGGGATGAAGTGTGAGAAGTTCTTCCTCGGCTTCGGCCCCACGCTGTGGTCGGTGCGGAAGGGCGAAACCGAGTACGGCGTCAAGGCGATCCCCGCTGGCGGGTTCGTGAAGATCGTCGGCATGAGCGCGTACGAGCACGTCGACCCCGCCGACGCGGGGCGGACGTTCTACGAGCAGGCCGCGTGGAAGCGCGCGATCGTGCTCGTGGCCGGCTCGATGACGCACTTCATCGTGGCGATCGCGCTGCTGTTCAGCGCGCTCGCGTTCGTGGGCAAGCCCGCTGGCGTCACCACCACGGTCGATCTCGTCACCGCCGGCAGCCCCGCTGCTGCCGCCGGGTTACGGCGAGGAGACGAGATCCTCGCGGTGAGCGGCCAGCGGGTCGTCCAGTTCGAGAACGTCCGCAAGATCATCGAGGCGAGCGCGGGGAAAACGATCCCGATCGAGGTCGTGCGGGACGGCCAACGGCAACAGCTGAGCGTGGCGATCGGCACGAAGCGGCCCGACGGGAAGCCGGGCGGTTTCCTGGGTGTCTCCCCCGCGACCGCCAACCAGCGCCTGTCGCTCGGCGAGGCGTTCACAAGCACGATCGTAGGCGAGAGCTCGGTAGCCGCGTTCTCCTGGGCGACGATCCAGGGCCTCACCCACGCGTTCAGTCCGCAAGGGCTGTCGAGCTGGTTCGACTCCATCAGCCAGCCGGGCCCGCGCGACCCGAATGGCCCGGTCAGCGTCGTCGGGGTCGCGCAGCTGGTGAACAGGTTCGGGGCCAGCGGCGACGTGTTCCTCGTGCTCGGGATCCTCGCTCAGCTCAACATCGTCCTGGGCATCCTGAACCTCCTCCCGCTGCCGCCGCTGGACGGCGGCCACCTCGCGGTCCTCGGCGTGGAGGAGACCGTCAACCGGGTGCGCCGGCTGCGCGGCAGGTCGGCCACGTGGCGCTTGGACCCGTCGGTGCTGACGCCCCTGGCGCTCGCGGTGATCCTGTTCTTCGTCGTGGTCAGCTTCACCGCGCTCTACGCCGACATCACGAAACCGGTGTCTGAGCTGTTCCAGTAACGGCTGGGAGGGCAGGGGTCGGCGACAGGCCGGCGGCAGTGCTCCGTCGCAGCAGCTCCGTCTGCACCGAGGCAGCCGAATGCGGCGGACCGTCAAGGCGGTGCACTAGGCTTGCGCGGCAGTCGATCCTGGATGAGGTGACCCGTTGCGTCCCCTACCGTTGTTCAACAACGACGTCGAGCCGGCCGTCCCCCCGCACCACCGGCCGCCGGCCCGCCGGCCCAGCCGGCGGGTCTGCGTTGGCAAGGTCGCCATCGGCGACGGGGCACCGATCAGCGTCCAGTCGATGACCACGACGCCGACCCACGAGGTCAACGCGACGCTCCAGCAGATCGCCGCGCTGGGCGCGACCGGGGTCGACATCGTGCGCGTCGCCTGCCCGCGGCAGGAGGACGCGGATGCGCTGGCGGCGATCGCGGCCCGCTCGACTGTCCCCGTGATCGCGGACATCCACTTCCAGTGGAAGTACGCGCTGGCGGCGGTCGAGGCCGGCTGCGCGGGCGTGCGGATCAACCCGGGCAACATCCGAAAGCACGACAAGGTCAAGGTGATCGGCGACGCCGCGAAGGATCGGGGGATCCCGATCCGGGTCGGCGTCAACGGCGGGTCCTTGGAGTCCGCGCTCCTGGCGAAGCACGGTGGCGTGACCCCCGCGGCGCTCGTCGAGTCCGCCCTCGGCGAGGTGCGGCTGCTCGAGGAGGCCGACTTCGGTGACATCAAGATCTCGGTGAAGCACTCCGATCCTTGGGTGATGATCCAGACGTACCGGCTGCTTGCGAGCGCGTGCGACTACCCGCTGCACCTCGGCGTCACCGAGGCGGGGCCCCTGAGGACCGGTGCGCTGAAGAGCGCGGTCGGGATCGGGACGCTGCTCGCCGAGGGCATCGGCGACACGATCCGCGTCTCCTTGTCGGCCGACCCGGTCGAGGAGGTCAAGGCTGGCATCGGCATCCTCGAGGCGCTGCACTTGCGCGAGCGCGGCCTCGACGTCGTCTCCTGTCCCTCCTGCGGGCGCGCGGAGGTCGACGTCTACACGCTTGCCGAGCAGGTTCAGGCCGCCCTGGAGGGCATCGACGTCCCACTGCGCGTCGCGGTGATGGGCTGCGTCGTCAACGGACCGGGCGAGGCCCGCGAGGCCGACCTGGGCGTCGCCGCCGGCAAGGGCAAGGGCCAGATCATCCGCCGCGGCGAGGTCCTGTTCACCGTACGGGAGGAGGACATCGTCGAGGCGCTCGTCCACTTCGCGAACGAGATGGCCGACGAGATCCGCGCCCAGCGTGGCGAGGGCCAGCCGACCGTCCTCGCGTAACCGAGTTGACCCAACAGGACGAGCACAAGGAGCCCGTCATGGCCCTGAAGTCCCGCGCAGACGCCGAGCGGTTTCTCGCCGAGCGGCACAAGGGGGCGCTCGTCACGTTGAAGCGGTCCGACGGGCGCCCGCAGATCAGCAACGTGATGTACGCGCTGATCGACGGGCGCGTGCGGATCTCGGTGACCGGCACCCGCTCGAAGACCGCCAACCTGCGCCACGACCCCCGGGTCAGCCTGCACGTCACGAGCGAGGACTTCTGGACCTACGTGGTGGCCGAGGGGACGGCGGAACTCAGCTCAGTCGCTGCCGAGCCGGGCGACCAGACCTGCGAGGCGCTGTTGGAGCTCTACGAAACGGTCAGTGGCCAGCCGCACCCCGACCCCGGCGAGTTCTTCCAGGCGATGGTCGACGACCACCGGCTGCAGCTGTCGTTCGTGGTCGAGCGGCTCTACCCAATCGGGGGTTAACCCCTACCCCGGGGGACATCGCGGTAGCCCGTTGCTGAACCCCGGCTAAGCCTGCTACCTTGCATGAGGACCCGTCGAGCCGGGAGGCTCGAGCATGTCCATGTGTCGGTGCGGTCGGCCCGCATCGGACGGACAGCGAAACCGACCGCACGGAAGTGGGCGTCCACGCCCACTTTTTGTTTCCCTCATTGGAGGTTGACACCCGGGAGGTGACGGTCGCGCCGGCCCCGAACGGAGGTGAACGCGCTACGTCCGCAGTCATGGTCCGCATCCGGGCACTCGCTGAGCCGCTCGCCCAGGCTGATCACGCCGAACTCATCGACGTACAGGTCAAGGGCGCGGGCTCACGGACGCTGGTGCGTGTCGTCGTCGACCGCAAGGGAGGTATCGACCTCGCGAGTTGCCAGCGGCTGGCAAGCGAGCTGTCGGCGGCGCTCGACGCGGCCGACCCGATCGAGGGTCGGTACGTCCTCGAGGTGAGCTCTCCAGGAGTCGACCACCCGCTCACCGACCAGGCCGCGTTCGACCGGGTCCAGGGGCGCGTGGTGCTCGTCCACCGCCGTGAGCACAGGTCCGGGGTGGGCAATCCCGGGGCGCCTGACGACGCGGTGACCCAGCTGCGGGGGACGGTGGCGACGGCCGATCCCGACGCGGTCACACTCGACGTCGATGGCGAGCCGGTCCGGGTGCGCTACCGCGAGATCGTCAGGGCCACGCAGGCGCTGCCCTGGTAGGAGGTGTGAGATGAGAGTCGAAATCGATGCGCTACGCACCATCGAGCGGGAGAAGGGCATCAGCTTCGAGGTCGTGATCGATGCGCTGGAAGGCGCGCTGGCCAGCGCATACAAGCGCTCTCAGTCGCAAGCCGAGGAGGCCCGGGTGGTCATCGACCGGTACTCCGGCGACGTGACCGTCTACGCGCAGGAGCTGGACGATGACGGCAATGTCGTCGCGGAGTGGATCGACACGCCGCACGACTTCGGCCGGATCGTCGCGCAGACCGCGAAGCAGGTGCTGATGCAGCGGCTCCGCGAGGCGGAGCGCGAGCTGACCTACGGAGAGTACTCGGGCAAGGAGGGCGACCTCGTCACCGGGACGCTCCAGATCCACGATCGCGGGCTCGTCGTCCTCGACCTCGGCAACGCCGAGGCCATTCTGCCCTACGCCGAGCAGGTGCCGACGGAGCGATACGACCACAGCACCCGGCTGCGCGCCTACATCGTCGAGGTCCGTCGGTCCGCCAAAGGACCGCAGATCATCTGCAGCCGCAGTCACCCGAACCTCGTCCGCGAGCTGTTCCGCCTGGAGGTGCCCGAGATTGCGGACGGCACCGTGGTGATCCGCGCGATCGCGCGGGAGGCCGGCTACCGGACGAAGATCGCGGTCGAGTCCCGCGACCCGACGGTGGACCCGGTCGGGGCGTGCGTCGGCACGCACGGCAGCCGGGTCCGAGCCATCGTCGAAGAGCTCAACGAGGAGAAAATCGACATCGTCACCTGGTCCGAGCAGCCGGCCCAGCTCGTCGCGAACGCACTGTCGCCGGCGAAGGTGGCCGAGGTGCACCTCTACGAGGACGACGCGACGGCGACCGTGGTGGTCCCCGACTACCAGCTGTCGCTCGCGATCGGCCGAGAAGGCCAAAACGCCCGCCTCGCCGCGCGGCTGACCGGCTGGCGGATCGACATCAAGAGCGAGACCCAGTTCGTCGAGGAGCAGGCCGCGCTCAAGCGCGGCGAGATCGACCAGTACGGGCGCCCGATCCCGCAGGCTACGGCCATTGGGGGCGTCCCCCCGGATCCCCTCACGGCCCCGGCGGCAGGTCAAACCCGCGATGGCGCGTCGCCCGTGGAGCAATAGACTGTGCCCGTCCCCATCCGGACGTGCGTTGCGTGCCGCCGGAGCGCCGGCAAACGTGAGCTGATCCGCCTGGTCGTCGCTCGAGGTGTAGTCCAGGTCGACCCAAGCGCTTCGCATCCCGGTCGTGGTGCATATCTGTGCGCGCTCGCAAGGTGTATCGATGTCGCGTTGCGACGCGATGGCGCCGCGATCCGTCGAGCGCTGCGGGTGGGGCAGGCGTTGCCGTCCGGCCAAGCGCTGCAGCACGGTCGGGAGCACGTCACGCTGGATGTCGATGGGCTCCGCGCGCAGCTCGGCGAGGTGGAGACACCCAACACGGGGCGCAGCCACGCGCGCCGCGAAAACGAAGAAGCGGCCCTGCCGGCAAGGGGGAGACTCCCCCAAGCCCCAAGGCCCGCGAGGGAGTGAGTGCGTGAGCAAGGTTCGGATCTACGAGCTGGCCAAGGAGACGGGGCTGTCCAACAGGGACGTCATCCGTCGGCTTGCCGAGTTCGGCGTCGATGCGAAGTCGCACTCCTCGACCGTCGAGGACGATGACGCAGCCCGGTTCCGCGAGAGCCTCGGCAGGATGCGCGCAGCACGCAAGCGAGTGGAGGAGGAGCGCGAGCAGCGGGAGGCCGAGGCGTACGACCTCGACGCGCTCAAGACCCCGCCGACCCAGACGACCGCGCGCCGGATCCTCCCGCCGCACCTGCGCAAGGCCATCGAGGCCCAGCAGCAGGCCCGTCCGGCCGTCCAGGGGCAGGCGCCAGCCGAGACGATGCCGCCACGCATCCGGCCAGCGGCGAGCAGTCCGTTCCGGCCCGACGCGTCCAGCGAGGTGAGCGTCGACCCCGAGACGCCAGAAACTCTCCCAGGCAGACAAGCCCGACCACACATCGCGGAGGCGCATCCGCAGGCCCGCGCCGATGAGCTGGCGCAACAGGAGACCGACCTCGCCTTCGACGTTCAGGCGTTCGCCCCGGGGGAGCCCCCGCAACCGCTGTCCGCCGCCGAAGCCGCCAAAGCCGGGCTCGTCCGGGCGGCACCGCGCTCACCGGTCCAACAACCGCAGCAGCCACCGGCCGGTCACCAGCGCTCTGCCCCCCGGCGGAGTGGGGAGCCCGGCGGCCGGGGTGGGCGGGGCGGGCGGACCAGCGAGCCCGGGAGTCGGGGCGCAGGTGGAGAACCCGCCAGGCCGGAGGTCCGTGGCATCCCTGGGGTACCCCGTCCCGGCACGCCGCCGCGGCCAGGCCAGCCGACCGTGCCGCAGAGGGCCGCGCGACCGCTCAGCTCCGCCGCGACGGGCGCGCCGGTCGAGCCGCGGCGGCGGCTCGAGCACGACCTTCCCAAGGAGGGCAGTGGCCGGCGCTCTATCCCGCCACCGATCCGCCCCGCGCCGAAGCAGCAGCCCGCTGCGCCGGCCGCTCAGCAGCGCCGTGGCGCAATGCAGGCGCCGGATCCCGGGGCGCCAGCGCGACCACGCCCGGGTGGCGGGCCGGCCAGCCCGACCCAGCAGCCCGGCACCACGCCCGGCGCCGCCCCGAGCCGTCCCGGCGCGCGCAAGGCCAGACGCGACCGGCGGCGCAAGGATCCGACGCTCCAGGAGCAGTTCGAGGCCAGCGCCCAGCCACGCCGCCGCAGCTCCGGGCCAGTAAAGGCGATCGTCTCCGGTCCGGTCGAGGTCGTGGCCGGGGTCACCGTGGGCGAGTTCGCCAAGGCGATCGGGGTCAACCCGACCGACATCGTCCGGGTCCTGTTCGGCATGGGCGAGATGCTCACCGTTACCCAGTCGATGTCCCAGGATCTCATCGAGCTCGTCGCGGCTGAGATGGACGCAGACGTCCGCTTCGTGACGCCCGAGCAGCTCGAGTTCGGTGTCGAGGAGGACGACACTCCAGGAGACCTCCTCCCGCGTGCCCCGGTCGTTGCGGTGATGGGCCACGTCGACCATGGGAAGACGCTCCTGCTCGACGCGATCCGCTCCTCGGACGTCGCCTCAGGTGAGGCTGGGGGCATCACCCAGCACATCGGCGCGTACCAGGTCATGCACGACGGGCGCGCGATCACCTTCATCGACACGCCAGGACACGAAGCGTTCACGCAGATGCGCGCTCGCGGCGCGGAGGTCACGGACGTGGCGATCCTGGTCGTGGCCGCCGACGACGGCGTGAAGCCACAGACGGTCGAGGCGATCAACCACATCCGCGCGGCGGAGGTTCCGATCATCGTCGCGGTCAACAAAATGGACAAGGAGGGCGCCGACCCGATACGGGTCCGCACCCAGCTCACCGAGCACGGCCTGGTCGCCGAGGAGCTCGGCGGGCAGACGACGATGGTCAACGTCTCGGCGAAGCAGAGGACGAACCTCGACGAGCTGCTCGAGATGGTGCTGCTGCAGGCCGACGTGATGGACCTGTGCGCCAATCCCAACCGGAGGGCGCGGGGCGCGGTGATCGAGGCGCACCTCGACCGTGGCCGTGGCGCGGTCGCGACCGTGCTCGTCCAGGTCGGCACGCTGCGCATCGGCGACAACCTCGTCGCCGGGAGCGCGGACTGCAAGGTCAGGGCGATGTTCGACGACGACGGCGACCCGGTGAAGGAAGCCGGTCCGTCGATGCCGGTCGAGGTGCTCGGGTGGAACGAGGTACCGGACGCTGGCGACAAGTTCCGCGTCGTCGAGGACGAGCGCACCGCGCGCGACATCGCCGCGAACCGCCAGGCGCGGCAGCGGCGGATGGAGTTGGCCGAGCGCCGCACCCTGTCGCTCGAGGATCTGTCCGGCGTGATCGCCGAAGGCAAGGTCGCCACGCTCAACCTCATCATCAAGGGTGACGTAGCCGGCTCCGTCGAGGCGGTGGCCGACGCGATGAACAAGCTCGAGTTGCCGGAGGTGAAGATCCGCATCGTCCACAAGGCGGTCGGCGCGGTCACCGAGAGCGACGTCTCCCTCGCCGAGACCTCCGAGGCGATCATCATCGCGTTCAACGTCCGCCCGGACGCGAACGCCCGCCAGGCGGTCGAGGACTCCGGCGTCGACCTGCGTCAGTACTCGATCATTTACAAGGCGGTCGAGGACATCGAGAACGCGGTCTCCGGGATGCTCGCCCCCGAGTTCGAGGAGGTCACCACCGGCCGGGCGCAGGTGCGCGAGGTCTTCCGGGTGCCGCGGGTGGGGGTAGTGTTCGGCTGCTACGTCACCGAGGGCGACATCCGCCGCCACGCGACCGTCCGGGTCATCCGGGACGGCGTCGTGATCGCGGACGACCGCGTGGGCTCGCTCCGCCGGTTCAAGGATGACGTCACCGAGGTCTCCAGCGGCTTCGAGTGCGGCGTCGGGCTGGAGCGCTTCCAGGATGTCAAGGTCGGCGACGAGTTCGAGATCTACGAGGAGCGGGAGCTGGCCCGGGTCTAGAGCGCCCTGACCCTCACCTCGAGAGATGTTCGCCGCCCTGCTCGTCTTGGACCTCCACGTGCCCGCTAGCGGTTCGCTGAAGGCGAAGCGCACCGTGGTCAAACAGCTTTCCGCGCGGTTGCGCGCCGACCTCAACGTGTCCGTAGCGGAGATCGGATACCAGGACCTGTGGCAGCGCTGCCTGCTGGGCGTAGCGATCGCCGCCGGCTCGCAGGTCGGCGCCCGCAAGGTCGCCCAGCAGGTCGAGGGGCTCGTCACGCGCGAGCCCCGAGTAGAGATCCTGTCGTTCCACGTCGAGGTCGTCGTCCCGGAGTTGCAATGAGCACGCGGCTCCAACGGGTCAACGCGCAGATCCAGGAACTCCTGGCGGAGTTCGTCCCGACCCTGAAGGACCCGCGGATCGGGTTCGTGACGATCACCGCCGTCCGAACGAGCACGGACCTGGGGCACGCCGAGGTCTTCTACACGGTCCTGCCCGACGACCCGGACGCCCGCGAGGCCACGGCCTCCGGCCTGCACAGCGCAGCTGGGGTCCTGCGGCGTGAGGTCGGCGAGCGTCTGCGGGTCCGCCGTGTCCCGAACCTACACTTCACCCATGACCCGGCACCCGAGCGCGGCCGGCGGATCGAGGGACTTCTCCGGGACGCGCAGCGCCAGCAGTCACCGCACGAGGAGCCCGACGCCAAGCCATGAGCACGCTGGAGCAGGACTGGGACCGCGCTGTTGCGGTGCTTTCGGGCGCTGCAGAGGTCGCGCTCACCTGCCATGTCGATCCTGACGGGGACGCGCTCGGCTCGATGCTCGCGCTCGAGCGGGTGCTGCGGCTGCGGGGCGTGCGTACGAGCGCGGCATGGGGAGACCCCGCCAATCCGGGTGAGAACGGCGCTTGCGCCGCCGGCGGGCGGGGATCTGACCGGGTGCCGAAGCGCTACCTGTTCCTGCCCGGTATCGAGCATTTGACCTCGTTGGAGCAGTTCCCGCGCGCGCCGGACGTGCTCGTGGTCTTCGACTGTGCCTCGATCGACCGGGTCGGCACGCTGCGGGCGGGCGTCGAGGCTGCCGGCTGCGTGATCGTCGTCGACCATCACGGACGTGGCGTGCCGTTCGGGCACATCCGCCTGGTCGACGCTCACGCGGCTGCGACCGCGGTGCTGGTCGAGGAGCTGGTCCGGCGCATGGGCGCCCAACTGGACCGGGAGATCGCGACGTGCCTGTACGTCGGCCTGGTCACGGACACCGGCCGGTTCCAGTACGCGTCCACGACGCCAGCGGTGATGGAGCTCGGTGGGCGGCTCATCGCGTGCGGCATCGACCACGCCGCGATCAACCGCCAGGTGTGGGACTCGCACAGCTTCGGCTACGTCAAGGCGCTCGGCCGGGCGATGGAGCGAGCGCAGGTGGTGCCCGAGGCCGGGCTCGCGTGGACCGCAGTCTGGCAGGACGACCTTTCCGAGCTCGGCATCGCGATGGACGAGACCGAGGACCTCATCGATGTGCTCCGCGGCGTCGACGCCACCGAGTGCACCTGCGTCTGCAAGGAGCAGCAAGGCGGTGAGTGGAAGGTGTCGTTGCGGAGCAAGGGTCGCGTCGATGTCGGCCGGATCGCCGTGGAGCTCGGCGGCGGCGGGCATGCGGTCGCTGCGGGGTTCACCACGTCGGGCTCGCTGGACGATGTCGTCGGGGCGGTCGTGACACGCCTGATCCCTGGCCCGGCGAGGGGGTAGCGGCATGGACGGCGTCTTGGTCGTCGACAAGCCGGCGGGGATGACGTCCCACGACGTCGTCGCGGCGATCCGCAGGGCCGCCGATCAGCGCAGGGGGTCGGGGGGAGCCCCCCCGCCTGCCAGGGGGTCGGGGGCCTCCCCCCCACCTGCCGGGGGGTCGGGGGGAGGCCCCCCACGACTCAAGGTCGGGCACGCGGGGACCCTCGACCCGGACGCGACCGGCGTGCTCGTTGTCTGCCTCGGCAGGGCGACGCGGCTCGTCCCGTACTTCCAGGCGTCGGTCAAGACGTACGACGCCCGTATGCGGCTCGGGGTGGAGACGACAACGCTCGACGCGAGCGGCGAGATCACCGCGGAGCATGACGCCTCCGCAGTCGACGAGGCGCTGCTCTGTGAGGCCCTGAAGTCGTTCGTCGGCGAGATCGAGCAGGTGCCACCGATGATGTCCGCAGTGAAGATCGGCGGCGAGCGGCTCTACCGCAAGGCGCGCCGTGGCGAGGTCGTGGCCCGGCCCCCGCGGACTGTTCACATCCACGACATCGTCCTCGAGGACTTTGAGCCCGGCCCGCGGGCTGAGGCGGCGTTCCTGGTGACCTGCTCCACCGGGACGTACATCCGGACGCTCGCCGCCGACGTCGGCGAGCGGCTCGGCGTGGGCGCGCACCTCGTCGCGTTGCGCCGGCTGGGGTCGGGGCGGTTCAGCCTGGAGGACGCGATCGATCTCACCACGGCCCTTGAGCTCAGCTCGCAAGGCCGGCTCAGCGATGCGCTGCTGAGCCCGGCCGAGGCGGTCGCCGACTACCCCGCGGTCACCATCGACGCCGAGGCCGCTCACGCGCTGGTCCACGGCCGTCCGCTGCCGCCGATGGGGCTGGACGGACCGGTCGCCGCGCTCAGCCTCTCCGGACAGCTCCTCGCGATGGTCGCCGACCGGGAGGGGGCAGCGCGGCCCTTAACGGTATTGGCCGACGGGACGACCGGCAGGGCAGCGGGCGGAGACCCCGAGCGGTGACTGACCACAGGCAGATCGTCTCCGGCCTCGGCAACGTTGACCCAGCGCCGACGGTCGTGTCGATCGGATTCTTCGACGGCGTGCACCGCGGCCACCAGACGATCATCCGGCGAGCGGTGCGGCAGGCACAGGCCCTTGGAATCCGCAGCGCGGTCGTGACCTTCGACCGCCACCCTATGGAGGTCGTGAACCCGGGCAGCCAGCCCAAGCTGATCATGACGCTCCCACGGCGGGCGGCCACGCTCGCGGCCCAGGGCGTCGACCTCGTCATCGTCCTCGCGTTCACCGACGAGCTGCGGCATCTGGAGCCCGAGGCGTTCGTGGACCACGTCCTCGTCGGGCCACTCCAGGCCAGACGCGTGATCGTCGGCTCGAACTTCCGCTTTGGGCACAAAGCGACCGGCGACGTTGCCACGCTCGCCGAGGTGGGACCAAGCCGCGGCTTTACCGTCGAAGGTGTCACGCTGCTCGAACTCGACGGGACGGTGATCTCCTCGACCGAAATCCGCAGCGCGCTGGAGGACGGCGACGTCGAGTGGGCAGCCCGCATGCTCGGGCGCCCGCACCTGGTGGACGGGATCGTCGTCCGCGGGAACGCCCGGGGCAAGGGCCTCGGGTTCCCGACGGCGAACCTCCAGACCAGCCGCCGCATCGCCATCCCCGCCCGGGCCGTGTACGCGGGGATGTTTCACCTGCCGGACGGCACCCTCCACCCGTGCGCGACGAACGTCGGGTACAACCCGACGTTCGGAGGCCAAGAGTTGCGGGTCGAGTCCTACCTGCTCGACTGGTCAGGCGACCTCTACGGCACTGCCGTCGCGGTCGACTTCCGCCACCGCCTCCGCGACGAACTCCACTTCGAGTCCGTGAACGCCCTCGTGGACCAGATGCACTCCGACGTCGCCCGCACCCGCACCCTGCTGGGCGCTCCTTGAGAGTTCGCCGCATCGTGCAGGATTGCCCGGAATATCGGGCTCATCCCGCGCAGCGCAGGCGACCACCGTGCATGCAAACGCTTTCTGTGTGTGACCGCTGGCGCGCCAGTCTCGGCCGTGGCAGTATGGCCGCGGCCGTCCCCCCCGAGGGCGGCGGTATGTCGTGCCCGAATCCGGGTGTCGCTGGCGGCCTTGGAGGCGCCGGCGGGGAGGACCGATGGCGGCAGCCTCGGGTGTCCCCCGACGCCAACCGATGCGTCCACCGGCGGGTCCGTGAGTCGAGGAGAATGGCAGTGACCAAGGCCGTCATCCAGAACAAGGATGAGCTGATCAAGGAGTACGCGATCGACGAGGGCGACACGGGGTCGCCCGAGGTGCAGGTCGCGCTCCTCACGACTCGGATCAACCACCTGACCGAGCACCTGAAGGTCCACAAGAAGGACCACCACTCCCGTAGGGGGCTGCTGCAGATGGTTGGCCGGCGGCGTCGCCTGCTGGCTTACCTCGCAAAAAACGATGTCGAGCGCTACCGCTCGCTGATCCAGCGACTAGGACTGCGCCGATAGCACGAGAGAAGACGCCGGGCACACAGCTCGGCGTCGGCCGTTGAAGAACGAAATACACCGCGCCGCCCAAAACTCATACGGAAGCTCATGCAGTTGTGAGCGGGAGGCGTCCGAAAGGGCGCGCCGGGGCGCTCAGTTGTCAGTGGCGAGGGCTGCGACGATCCGCAGCCTTGGGCACTGGGAACTGGGGCTCCCCGGGGGGCGGCGAGAATCGGCGCGTGTGTCGCGCCACGAGAGGAGACCCATCCCATGCCGGACACACCCAGACTCGGCACCGTAGCGGCCTCGGCCGTGATCGGCGATGCCGAGGTCCGCTTCGAGAGCGGCAAGATCGCTGGCCAGGCGGGCGGCGCCGTCGTCGCCTACCTCGGCGAGACGATCCTGCTGTGCACCACTACGGCGAGCCGAAAACCAAAGGAGCACCTCGACTTCTTCCCGCTCACCGTCGACTACGAGGAGAAGATGTACGCCGCGGGGAAGATTCCCGGCGGGTTCTTCAAACGGGAGGGGCGCCCCAGCGAGAACGCCATCCTGACCGCCCGGCTCGTCGACCGCCCCATGCGCCCGACGTTCCACGAAGGGCTGCGCAACGAGATCCAAATCCTGCTCACCACGCTGTCCGCCGACCAGATCCACACTCCCGACGTGCTCGCGATCAACGCCGCGTCGATGGCGACGATGCTCGCCGGCATCCCCTTCGACGGCCCGGTCGCGGGCCTGCGCCTGGGGATGGACCGTGACGGCCGGTGGATTCCGTTCCCGACCTTCCCGCAGCTGGAGGAGAAGATCGTGTTCGACCTCGTCGTCGCGGGTCGGCTGAACCCGGACTCGGACGACATCGACATCCTCATGGTCGAGGCCGAGGCGACCACGCAGGCGTGTGACCTCATCGAGCTGGGCGCCACCAAGCCGACCGAGCAGGTCATCGGCGCCGCGCTGGCCGAGGCCAAGGTCTGGCTTCGGCAGCTCTGCGAGCTCCAGCTGGAGTTCTGCGACCGCCAGCCGTCCCGCCCCGAGTCGGACCTACCGCTGTACCCCGCGTATGCGGACAAGGTCCATCAGACGGTGCACGACGTGATCGCCAACGACCTCGCGGCGGTCCTGTCCGACGCGGGCCTCGACAAGCAGGCCCGCACCGAGCGAATCGGCCAGCTGCGTGAGAAGGCCATCGATGCGGCCTTCCAGGACGCCGGCGACGTCGAGGTCACCGACGAGGAGCTGGAGCGCCAGGCACGCAACGCGTTCCGCTCGATCGAGAAGACGCTGATCCGCCGCCGAGTCGTGCAGGAGAGGATCCGCATCGACGGCCGCGGGCCGAAGGACATCCGCCCGCTGTCGGCTGACGTCGGGCTGCTGCCGCGCGCCCACGGCTCGGGGCTGTTCACCCGTGGTGAAACGCAGGTGCTCAACATCCTGACGCTCGGCATGCTCCGCGACGCCCAGCGCATCGACACGATCGACCCTGACACCGAGAAGCGCTACATCCACCACTACAATTTCCCGCCATACTCCACCGGAGAAACCGGGTTCATGCGCGGGCCGAAGCGACGCGAGATCGGTCACGGCGCGCTCGCCGAGCGGTCGCTCCTGCCGGTGATCCCCGACGCGGAGGCGTTCCCCTATGCGCTCCGGCTCGTGTCCGAGGTCGTCAGCTCGAACGGGTCGACGTCGATGGCGTCGGTCTGCGCCTCGACGCTGTCGCTCATGGACGCTGGCGTCCCCATCACCGCGCCCGTCGCGGGCATCGCAATGGGCCTGATCAACGAGGACGGCAAGTACACGACCCTCACCGACATCCTCGGCGCCGAGGACGCCTTCGGCGACATGGACTTCAAGGTCGCGGGGACCAGCGAGTTCGTCACCGGGCTCCAGCTCGACACGAAGCTGTCGGGGATCCCCGCGGACGTGCTCGCGCAGGCGCTCGAGCAGGCCCGCGAGGCCCGCCTGGAGATCCTCAAGGTGATGACCGACTGCATCGGCGAGCCGCGCACGGAGATGAACCCGCACGCGCCGCGGGTGCTCGTCGAGTACATCCCCGCCGACAAGATCGGCGAGGTCATCGGCCCGAAGGGCAAGATCATCCGCGAGATCACCGAGGAGTCGGGCGCAGAGATCAACGTCGATGACATCGACGGCCGCGGGGTCGTGCACATCTACTCGTCCGACTCGGACAAGGCGCAGATGGCGCTCGACCGCATCCGGGCGATCGCAAACCCGGTCGTGCCCAAGGAGGGCGAGCGCTACTACGGCACGGTCGTGAAGACCGCCGACTTCGGCGCGTTCGTCTCCCTTACGCCGGGCAGTGACGGGCTGCTCCACATCTCGAAGCTCGGCGGCAGCCGCCGCCTCGCGCACGCCGACGAGGCGGTCCAGGTCGGCGACAAGATGTGGGTGGAGGTCACCCAGGTCAAGGACGGGCGGAAGTTCTCGCTCGACCTCGTCGACGGGCCCGACGGCCCGTCCCCGGCGCGCCCTCCGAGCCGGCCCGACCTTCCGCCCCGCGGGGACCGGGACCGTGGGCCCCGACCCGACCGAGGTGACCGCAGCGACCGGGGCGACCGCAGCGACCGGGGCGACCGGGGCGACCGGGGCGACCGGGGCGACCGCAGCGACCGGGGCGACCGCAGCGACCGGGGCGACCGGGGCGACCGCACCGGGCGAGGCGCCCGTACGGACCGCGGCGAGCGTGGGCGCATGCGCACGCAGGTTCCCGAGCCCGGCATGCCCGATCGCGGCCGTGAGCGTGCCGTACGCGACCGAGCCCGCGAGCGGGTTTTCGACCAGGACGACGCCGAGGACGGCGAGGTCCGCCGCCGGCACCGTCGCCGCTCGTGACCGAGCCGTCCCGCGCCGTCTCACCCCGAGGGATCGAACTCACCGACGGGGTGCGTCTGTCCACGCTGGAATCCGGCGTGCGCGTCGTCACCGAGTCGATGCCACAGGTCCGGTCGGTGAGCGTCGGCTTCTGGGTCGGCGTGGGGTCACGCGACGAGCGCTCACCCGTAGCCGGGGCGAGCCACTTCCTGGAGCATCTGCTCTTCAAGGGCACGCGGCGGCGCACCGCGCGGCAGATCGCCGAGGAGATCGACGCGGTCGGCGGTGACATGAACGCATTCACCTCGAAGGAGTACACCTGCTTCTACGCGCACTGCCTTGACCGCGACCTCGGCCTGGCGGTGGACGTGCTCGGGGACATGATCGGCTCGGCGCTCATCCGGACCCAGGACGTCGATGGCGAGCGCGACGTCGTCCTCGAGGAGATCCGGATGCACCTCGACACGCCGGATGACCTCGTCCACGGTGTGTTCACTCACGGCTACTTCGGCGACCACCCGCTGGGTCGCGAGGTGCTCGGCAGCGAGCAGACGGTCACCGCGATGACCCGCGGCCAGGTGTACCGCTACTACAAGCGGCACTACGTGCCGGCGAACCTGGTGGTCGCGGTGGCGGGCAACGTCGAGCACGACCGCGCCGTCGAGCTGGTGGCCGAGACGCTCAAGGGGCTGCCACCCGCTCCCGAGCCGACCGTGCGCAGGACGCCGCCGCGCGGGTCGACCCAACCGCGCGTCGTGGTGCGCTCGCGGCCGACCGAGCAGGCGCACCTCGTGATCGGCGGCCGTGGCTTGGCCCGCGGCAGCGAGCGCCGGTACGCCGCCCGTGTCCTGAACCAGGCACTCGGCGGCGGGATGGCGAGCCGGCTGTTCCAGGAGATCCGCGAGCTGCGCGGGCTCGCCTACTCCGTGTACAGCTATCACGGGACCCACGTCGATGCCGGCACGTTCGCGGTCTACGCCGGCACCGCCCCGCACCGGGTGAACGAGGTTCTCGAGGTCGTCCGGGCCGAGCTGGACAAGGCCCGTGAGCAAGGGCTGACCGCAGAGGAGCTCGAGCGGGCACGTGGCCACCTCGCTGGCTCGATGGTCCTCTCGCTGGAGGACACCGGCAGCAGGATGAACCGGCTCGGCGCCGCGCTGGTGACCGGCTCGCCGCTGCTCAGCCTTGACGAGACGATCGCCGCCGTCGAGGCCGTCACCGCCGACGACGTCTCCGCCGTCGCGGAGCGCCTGCTCGCGGGGCCCTTCACGCTTGCGGTGGTCGGGCCGCTTGACGGCGTGCCGACGGAAGCGTTCGACCGGTACGTGAAGGCGGCGTAGTCAGCGTGCTGCGGGTCGCGGTGATCGGCTACAGAGGGCGGATGGGCTCGACGGTGTGCGCCGCCGTCGAGGCCGACCCTGAGCTTGAGCTCGTCGCCCGCATTGGCTCAACCGACGGGCTGGGCTTGGTGCTGGACGCGGGCGCCGACGTGGCGGTCGAGTTCACGGTGCCGACCAGCGTGAAGGCGAACACCGTCTGGCTGCTGGAGCGCGGCGTCCACACGGTCGTGGGGGCGACCGGGTTGTCAGACGCCGATCTGGAGGAGCTCGCCGGAATCGCCGGCCCAGCCAACTGCTTCGTCGCGCCGAACTTCGCGGTCGGCGCCGTGCTGATGATGCGGATGGCGGAGCTGTGCGCGCGGCACTTCGACCTCGCCGAGGTCATCGAGCTCCACCACGAGCGCAAGGTCGACGCCCCCAGCGGCACCGCCCTGCGGACCGCACGAATGATCGGCGCCGCGCGGGCGAAAAATGGTCTCGGCGCTCCGATCCCGGCCCCGCCCGATCACCCTGCCAGGGGGTTGGCGGTTGACGGCGTACCGGTACACAGCGTGCGCCTTCCCGGCATCGTCGCCTCCCATGAGGTGGTCTTCGGCGGCCCCGGCCAGACCCTGCGCATCCGCCACGACTCGATCGACCGCTCGTCGTTCATGCCCGGAGTGCTGCTCGCGATCAAACGCGTGGCGTCTCTGCCGGGGTTGACGGTGGGCCTGGACGCCCTGCTCGGCTGATAGGTGGCGGGATAGCTGCCTCGATCGGAGTTCAGGTAATCAGCCGTTGACCTCGCACCTTCCTTCGCTAGCGGAGGAACGTTGCAACCACGACAGAGGGCGGCCCGGTCAGCTGGCGTCAGCCTCGTAGCGCAACTCGAGCACCTTGGCCTGGGCGGTGGACAGGTCGATCCCGGCGCGGTGGAGGAGCTGGGCCGCGATCCCCTCGGCCTCACGGAGGAGACCGAGCAGGATGTGTTCGGTGTCGATGCCGCGGTCCTTGAGGCGCAGGGCTTCGCGCAGCGCCAGCTCGAGCGCCTTCTTGGCGCTCGGCGTGAACGGGAGGTGGCCGGTCCGGAGGTCGTGTCGGCACGCCTTACGGCGACCGGCCCGTTCCAGTGCTCCCAGCCCGAAGGTCTCCTCAACTTTGCGCCGGACTGCCTCGAGGTCGATACCGATCGCCTCCAGCGCCTTGGGGTCGGGCTCGGTCAGGGGCCCGGCACCGACCATCTCGACGATCGCGCGGCGCGTCGCCTCCTGCGACAGCCCCAGGTTGGCGAGGGTCTGGGCGGCGACACCGCAGCCCTCGGCGAGCAACCCGAGCAGCACGTGCTCGGTCCCGATGGCGCTATGACCCAGACGCCGGGCCTCCTCTTGAGCCAGAACAACGACCTGGCGTGCTCTGCCAGTGAAGCGCTCGAACATTGTCACCGCTCCCGTCTGAGGGTCCATCGGCCGGCATGCTTCTTGTGCACCGCCTGCTTGCTCACGCCTAACGCCGTCGCGATCTGCTGCCAGGACCACCCTTGTTCCCGGGCGTTGTCGACCTGCAACGTCTCGAGCTGCTCGATGAGCAGCCGCAGGGAGGCGACCGCGCGTAACCCTACGGCGGGATCCCGGCTGCTTGCGGCCTCGGCCAGCACGCTCGTCTTACTCATGCCGTCAATGTACATTGACGGAGTACCAGGCGTCAACATTAGTTGACCTGGTGCGCCGCTGGCCCCCGAGCTCCGCCGCCCGGCTTCGTAGACTCCCCACATGCACCCGTACGTGATCGAGGAATTCACGCCTGAGGAGCAGGCGGTGCTCAGCCGGTATGTGACGAACACGAGCCGGCCGGTGTTCGCGCTGGTGAACCTGCCAGAGGTTGTGAAGGGGGCATTGTTCGCACGGTACTCGCGGTCGCCGAAGAGCCTGCGGCGGTTGTTGCTCGACGAGTTCG
This sequence comes from Egibacteraceae bacterium, assembly GCA_050743125.1. Lineage (GTDB taxonomy): Bacteria > Actinomycetota > Nitriliruptoria > Euzebyales > Egibacteraceae > JBOGEB01. Next base: position 46,582 of record JBOGEB010000001.1, on the reverse strand, counting down.
CGGCCGAACTCGACGATCCGGCTGACGGTGAGCGGCCCAACCTGGTTGACGAGGCGGCGACTCGCGCGGGCCGGCTGTACGAGCGGGTGTTCGCCGAGTACGGGGACGACTCGGTTGCGCAGCTCGGCGGGGCGCACGTGGCGGTGGAGCAGGCGTCGAACCTGCTGACCAAGGTGCTCGAGTGGGGCCGGCTGGCCGCTTATCTGGAGCAGTCGACCCGCTACATGCGCTACGACGACCGGCCCGGCGGCCGTTACCGCTACTACCGGGATCCCGACATCGCGGCCTCGTCGCACGCAGCCGCCTACGAGACCGAACTCGACGCGGTCTTCGGTGCGTACTCGGCGCTGTTCGACCCGCTGGAGGCGTGGGCGCGACAGCGCTTCCCGCAGGATGCGACGACCTCCGACGTCGCCTACCGCAACGCGGTCCGCGCCAAGGTCTGCGACGTCCTGCGCGGGCTGCTGCCCGCGGCGACCGTCTCGAACGTGGGAATCTTCGCGAGCGGCCAGTCCTACGAGCAGCTCCTGCTCCGCCTGGGCGGGCACGAGCTGGCTGAGGCGCGCGCGGTCGGCGACCTCATGCTCGCCGAGCTGCGCCGGGTGATCCCGTCGTTCCTCGTGCGGGTCGACCGGCCCGACCGGGGCGGGGTCTGGACCGAGTACCTGGCCGCGCGGCGGGTGGAGACCCGCGCGGTCGCCCAGGCGCTGCTCGCCGACGTCGCCCCGGCGCCAGCGCCCGACGTGCAGCTGGTGTCCTGGACACCCCACGCCGACGTCGAGCTGGCCACAGGCATGCTCTACCCGCACAGCCACCTGCCCGAGAGCCAACTCCGCGACCTCGTGACGCGCATGACCGCCGAGGAGCGCGCCAGCGTGGTCCGCGCCTACGCCGGCGACCGGCGCAACCGCCGGCACAAACCCGGCCGCGCGCTCGAGCGCATCGTCTACCGCTTCGACATCTGCAGCGACTACGGCGCCTTCCGCGACCTCCAGCGGCACCGCATGCTCACCGTCGAATGGCAGGACCTCTCCCCCCGCCACGGCTACGACCTGCCCGCCGAGGTCACCGACGCAGGCGTCGAGACCACCTGGCACCAGACCATGGCCCGCCAGGCCGCGCTGTGGGAACGCCTGCACCCCGACCTCCCACGCCAGGCCCAGTACGCCGTGGGGCTCGCCTGGCGGATCCGCTACTCCATCCAGCTCAACGCCCGCGCCGCCATGCAGATGCTCGAGCTGCGCACCACCCCGCAAGGCCACCCCTCGTACCGGCGGATCTGCCAGCGCATGCACACCCTCATCGCCGAGCACGCCGGCCACCAAACGGTCGCCGACATGATGACCTTCGTCGACCACAGCTCAGCCGCCCTCGAACGCCTCGACGCCGAACGCGCCCAGGAAACCCGCCGCACCGCCCACAGCCTCGGCTGAGATTTTAGGACACTAGCCGCTTTATTATATTATCGAGATAAAACATCGCTTACTGCAATGAGTGAACGCTACTACCGTACTAGTATAACAGCGAATAACGAGTCACTTGGGCTCTTGCCGCCTCATAGGAGGCTTGGTAGTCTTTGCTAGACTCAACAGACGACAGGCCGCCGCCGCAGCCGTCCATCTCGCCTGATGTCCTGGGCGACGAGATGCCCCCGCCCGAAATGCCGGCCGCCTGTCAGCCCACTGATGCATGACGGTCTCCGCCGCCGCGCCGGAAGGCGGTGAGGGTTCTGCGCGATCTCGACGAAGTTCCGGCTTGCTTGAATGAGGTCGTCTGGGTCACTGGATGATCGCTGATGCCGTCTCCAACCACTTCTGCACGGAGGTTGCCATGGCCGAGTACAGCCCGGAGGAAGTCGTCGAGCAGGTGAGCGAGGAGGAGCTGCCGGAGTACGCGCTGCTCGTCGACATACCTGAGTGAACATTTCGGCAGGGTCAGGCGCCGCCTGACCCTGCCATCCATCTCCGCGGGCTCTCGTCTGTGGCGCATGAAAAGGGCTAGCATGCGTATCCAGCCTGACGGTGCAGAAGCGGTTGCTGAGCAGGTGGCGGTCGCTCGGTTGCTACGCACCGTGCTGAGCAAAGCCGTCTCGCAGCTCGATGGCAGCGATGAGCCTCTGAGCCGGTTGCTCGCGGGCACCGTGTCGAGTCCAGGTGGGCCTGAGCTTGACCTCCTCTGCTATCCGGGATTCGTGGCAGCCGCCTATGACGCTCAAGCAGCCCGCCGAGCGGCCACACAAGATTCAGAAGAGCGAGGAGAGTTCGCGGCGCGGCTCCGAGACGTTGCGGAGCAGGCACGGTCCAGCGTCCGGCGAGCGCAGGGCTGCCTGTGCCCAACGTGGCGCGTGGATCTGGCTCCGCCGGAGCCACACCTCCACGACAGCCTTGTCAGGGCAGTGGCCCAGACGCCGAAGAGACCGGGACGGACCGACGAGCTGAGGGAGATGGCCGTCGCGGACTGGCGCGACGAGCAACGTGCGACCTTCTGCGAGGCGAGCTGCCTGCTCGCCGTCGTCTGGCCGGAGATGCTGGCGGAGATGACCGCCGTGGTACGCCAGGTGGCGCTCCTTCAGGGTTACGGGATCGACGGCTTCACCGACTTCACCACCCATGGGGCCGTCTTCGTGAACAGCCAGCGGCTTGAGCCGGGAGACGACGGCCTGCTGCACCATGTTCGGCTGGCCGAGGCGTTGGTGCACGAGGCGACGCACAACCGTTGCAACGCCGCTGCCCTGTCCCACCCCTTCCTCACCGACGTCGACCAAGGTTCCCAGCCGCTGGTGACGACCCCACTGCGGCCTGATCCCCGTCCCCTCGCAGGGCTGTTCCAGCAGCTCGTCGTCTTGGCTCGCTGTCTCGTCCTGTACGACCGGTTGCTTGACGGCGCGTTTTCCGGTGGACAGGCGCTACGAACCAGACACGAGCGCCTCCTCCGGCAGGCGGAGCAGGCGGTGAAGACCGCCCAGCGCCACTCCGACAGGTTCACTGAACACGGACGCGGTGTCGTGGCCGAAGCCGAAGATCTACTGGAGCGACAGGCCAGCGGTGCATCCGTCCACTGAGACCGCGTGCGGGATCACCGCTGAGGGGAACCGCCCTGTCTGGGACGTCCAGGTGTTCCACCCGTTCCTCGAGTGCCAGGCTGTGGTGTTCGGCAGGGTAGCCGCCCGGTCGCACGCCTTCGCGTCGACCTCCGCGAGCGGTGGAGCGCCGGTCGTGATCGGCTCCGCCGCGGGCCCCACTGCCCAGGCGGTGATCCCCCGCGCCCGTGGCGAGCTGGTGGAGCGCGTGAGCAACATCCTCGCCGGCCGCGCAGCCGAGTCCGGAGGCGGCGTCATCGCCACGTTCGAGGAGCTGCGCCGTGCCGGGACGGCGGCCGTGGACCCCGCGATCTGGCTCGAGCTCAACGCAGCGACGGAGCTGCGGCAGGCGCGGATGCTGTGGGTGGTTGGCGAGTCCCTCACCACCCAGCAAGAGATCCTGGTGCCGGCCAGCAGCGTCTTCCTTCACCATCGCCCGCCTGAGGGCTGTTCGGAGATGCTCCGGGCCGGCTCCGCGGGGGTGTCCGCGCACGTGTCGTGGCAGGCTGCGGTGCGCCACGCGCTGCTGGAGGTACTCGAGCGGGACCTTGTCTATCGCAGTTGGTACCAAACGGACAGAACGGACACTCACGCGCTGGCGCTCCGCCAGCCGTCCCTGTCCCCCACGCTTCGCCAAACCCTCGACGAGCTGCGGCTGGAGCCGACGGTGCTGGTCTTACCCGGCCCAGCGAACACGGCCTGCGTCGTGGTCTGCTTGCATACCGCAGAACGTGGCCAACAGTCGTTCGGGGCCCGCTGCGTGGTGGTCGCCGACGACTCGTCGTTGTCCCAGGGAATCGAGACCGCCACCTACGAAGCGCTGATGGTGCGCTGGAGCATGGGCACATCCGTTGCCCGGCGCGCCTGGCGGGACCTGTGCTACGCCAGCCCACGCGTCTTGCCACGGGGCCCACTCGAGCACGCGCTGTTGGCGTTTCACCGCCAGGACAGCCTCGGGTACTGGCTGGCCAAAGTCACCGCAGGCGACGGATGGGCATGCCCGTTGACCGGTGAGGCCGGCGGCACGGCGGACTGGCGCCTGCTCGCTCGCCTGCTCGCCGAGCACACCGGTGAGGACGTCGTTGTGGTGAGCACCACCACGCCCGAGCTGCGTGCCGATGGCGTCACCGTCGTCCGTGTCGTGGTGCCCGGGGCGTACCGGCTGCCGGCCGACGAACGCTGTGCGCCCCTGCCCTGCCAGCCCGACGGGCGCCGGCCGCCGCCTCCTCACCCGTTCGGATAACTCATGGACGCCGATACATGCATGGAGGCGAACCAGCGGCAGTGGGACGTGTGGGCGCCGCTGAAAGCCGAGTCGACCTTCTACGACCTTGAAGGCTTCCGGCGCGGCGGCGTGCGGATCCCGAAGCTGGAGCGTGAGGAGGTCGGTGACGTCGCCGGCAAGTCGCTGCTCCACCTCCAAAGTCACGTGGGGATCGACACGCTGTCCTGGGCGCGCCTGGGCGCGAGTGTTACCGGCATGGATTTCTCCAGTGAGGCCGTGACGATCGCGCGGACGCTCGCTGCCGAGCTGGAGCTGCCCGCAACGTTCGCTGAGTCGAACGTCTACGACCTCCCCCGCGTCCTAACCGGGACGTTCGATGTCGTCTACACCTCCCGCGGCGTGCTCGGCTGGCTGCCCGACCTGCGACGCTGGGCCGAGGTCGTCGCACACTTCGTCGCCCCGGGTGGGCTCTTCTACCTGTTCGAGGTCCACCCGACCGCGTGGATCTTCGACAACGAGGTGACCGAGCCCGTCCTGCGGCCCCGCTACCCCTACTTCGAGCAGGTCGAGCCGTTGCGGTTCGAGTATCAGAGCACGTGCGCCGTGCCGGACGCACAGATCACGAGCGTCGAGTACGCCTGGGGCCATGGCCTCGGCGAGATCGTGAGCTCGCTGGTCGACGCCGGCCTGTGCGTCGAGTTCCTCCACGAGTGGCCGTTCGCCTTCTGGCGGATGCTGCCATTTATGGAATGCGGCGACGACGGCTGGTGGCGCCTGCCAGTCGAGCTGCCGTCCATTCCCCTGTCCTTCTCCCTGCGGGCGGTCAAGCCCGCCTGAGCGTCCTCGCGGTCAGGAGGCAGCATGCCGGCTGAGCCGTCTTGGCGGCAAAAACCATCGTTGTGCTCCTCAAGCCAGTCAGTCTACATTTCTCCTGCCTCGAACACCCTCAATCTCTCGCTCCAAGAGGTCCTGAGCGGGCGCATTTTCCTAGTGAAGGAAGCGCTGCAACGTTGCGACCTGCTCAAGCCGGTCCGCGAGACAACGTTTCGTGTCTTTGCCGAAACTGTGTCGTTGCGTGTTGCCCGGGATCTGGAAGGCCGTGGGCTCGAGCAATTACACGCCTTGGTCACTCCCCCCCAAGCCTCGACTGCTCGCTCGATCCTGGAAACACGATTGAGGCAAATTGCCAACCAAATGACGATGGCCTTCGTCGAAATGCTTTCCCGGAAAAATTCACCGCTCTACCTGTGCAAGCACTTCGGGGTCCGAATCATGATGCCTGAGAACGCCATCGCTGCATACCGGGCCCAGTTCGAGGACCAGAAGGGGTTCATGATTCCGCGTGGTCCACATATGGACTCCTGGTTCAATACCGGAGTTAATTCGCTAAACTTATGGATTGCGATAAGTCGAGTTCGTCCAGGAAACGGCCTGCTGATCTATCCTGACGCTTATGGCCAGCAAGTGCAGCGACATGGCGACTCAATCGATCCTGATGCACCCGTGGGGGCACCAATCAACTTCGAGATGGAACCCGGTGATGTGCTCGTGTTCGCGAGTGATCACTTGCACGCCTCAGAATCCAACGTAACGGACGAAACGCGCTACGTCCTGACCAAACGCCTCAGCCTGGGGGCGCCCCGGTACAGCCCTCAGGGTGACAGCTGGGTGCCCTACTACGACACACGCCTGCTCGGCACTGCGCTTGAGCCACTGGCGTCACTACGCTCCCGTGCTTCATCAGGCTATGCGCGAGATTGTTTGCGAACCGCTCGCCGTGTTCTTACCAGACAGAGACTCTCCTAGCGCTCGGTCGTGCGACTCACTTACTTGCACTGTGGAACCATCCCGTCGGTCTACGCCAACGGTGTGCAGGTCATGCGTATGTGCGACGCCTTTGCGGAGGCCGGTCACGACGTCGTCCTTTATGCCCTCCCCGGCTCCATCGCTGTTGAAGACGTGTACGATTACTACGGCGTGCGCCACCGTTTTCCTATACGGAGCATCGGGGCCCCTGCGATCAAGCTGGTCGGAATGTGGATCAGGGCGTTCCGAGTCCGCAATGACATCCGGCGTCAGGGCGGGTTCGACCTCACATACGGAAGAGACCCGTGGAGTCTGCTCGCTGTTGCCGACCTTGGGCCGTTCGTTTACGAAACCCATCTGTTGTGGGACAGCCGGCACTGGCGGTGGCTCGAACGACGGCTGTTTCGAGCCCGGACACTCGCACGCGTCGTCGTCGTATCAAAGGCGCTCGCAGACGACTACCAGCGTGCCTTCCCCGAGCTGGACGGTCTGGACCTCGTTGTCGCGCCGGATGGTGCTGAACCGCCGGAGCTCGCCGGGCCGACGGTGAGCCTGCCAGGGCGTCCAGAGGTTGCGAAGGTCGGCTACGTCGGTCACCTGTATTCCGGCCGTGGCATCGACGTCATCCTCGACCTCGCCGGCCGCCTGCCCGGACTCGACTTCCACCTCATCGGCGGCACTGCCGAGGACCTCTCCTATTGGGCAAACCAGCCCCGCCCTCCCAACGTGCACTTCCACGGGCACCTGCCGCCCGCCGCGGTCCAACCGCTCTACGACAGTTTCGACCTGGTGCTGGCTCCGTACCAGACCACGGTGGCGTGCGCTGGCGGCATCGGCGACATCAGCCGGTGGGTTTCGCCGATGAAGCTTTTTGAGTACATGGCCCACGGCAAGGCGATCATCGCCTCGGATCTGCCGGTGCTGCGTGAGATCCTCGTCAATAGGGTCAACTGCCTGCTTTGCCCTCCCGACGACCGCGCCTCCTGGGAGGAGGCCATCGCTGAGTTGGCAGGCGACGAGGACCTTCGCCTCTCACTGGGGAACGAGGCCCAACGCCAGCTGTTGACCCGGTACACATGGCGCCGAAGAGTCGACCGTGTGCTCCCCTGTGCCCTGTTGTCTTCGGGCAGCGCGACGCTTGGAGAGGCAGCGCCCTGACCTGGGGGACTACAGGGTCCACGCGCTGAAAACCCAGCCGGAACCTCAAGCGCTGACCGACCGCGTGACGACCGGCATCGCCCTACTCGTTATCCCGTCGTGTCAGCGCTGACGGCGTGTGCTTCCTCGATACCCACGACACCTGTCGCACTCGTCATCCCTCTCTACGAGCAACATTACAGTCCGCATTAGTATGATGACATTCAGTAATTGAAGAGATCCCTGATCGACGCGAACTAAGGCTCTGACCAGGGAATAAGTACGCCACCTGCACGATGCGAGCAACGGGGCTTACCCGTATCGTATTCGCGACAATGACTACCCGGCCAAGACAAAAAGGGGAGCAGCAGTTGCAGATGACTAGTGGTAAGGTGCACTATAAGAGATTTAATGCCACGCAAACGGCGGCAAGCTCGCAAAGCACCTCTTAACGCCTTTGCACCATCACGCTGGCACCTCCCACAGTTTTTCTCATCGTGAGCAAGCGGCTCACGGAGGACCGACCAGATCCATGGTCTGTCTCGACGACCTGAGCTGGTGGTCGGGGGAACGATAGGCCACGGCAGCATGCTGCTTGCGAGAATGACTCGTGACACGAGCAATGGGCCCGTCACCGGAAGCAGCGTGGTGATGTGTCCCTGCCGGCCTTGGGTTCATGGGTATGCGGGTCCACGAAAGATGGAGGGGCGTCCCTTTGGGACGAAAGCCCGCGCGCAGTAGGCCGCTCGCTCAGGCATTGCGTGCCTTTCTGCCGTTCGTCCGTCCACACTGGCGTGGCTTTGTGCCGGCCGTGGCCGGGGTCGTCGCCACGAGCCTGCTCGGCCTGCTCACGCCCTGGCCGTTGAAGTTCTTGATCGACGACGTGCTGAAGGTGGGCGTGCCCGGTGAGCGGTTTGACCTCTCGGCGTTGGTCGTGCTCGCGATCGCTGGCGCCCTCGTCGTCATCGCCTTCGCCCAGGGGTTGTTCAGCTTTGTAAAGGAGCTTTTTCTCTCAGCGACTGGACAACGGGTGGCCTTCGGGTTACGGCGTGCGCTGTTCTCCCATCTACAGCGGCTGTCGCTGCGCTTCCATGATGAGAAACGCACCGGCGATCTCGTCACCCGTGTCACGAGCGACGTATCCCGAATCGAGGAGCTGGTCAGCAACAGCCTGCTCGTCGAAGGCGTCACCAGCCTCTTGCAATCTGTCGGGATGGCCGTGGTGATGCTGGTCGTCGACCGGCCGCTGGGTCTCGTCGCTTGCGTCTTGGCACCTCCAACCATAGCGATCGGCGCCCGCTACCGGACCCGCCTGCGCGCCGAGGCGTATATGGTCCGTGAGAAGGAGGGTCTCATCGCGTCGCTCACCCAGGAAGCAATGTCCTCGATCCGGGTCGTCAAGGCATTTCGGCGGGAGGCGTTCGAGTCGAAGCGGTTTGAAACGCACACGGGTGAGATGCTCGAAGCGAGTATTCGGCTAGAGCGCTTGGAGGCGGGCTTCTCCTGGACGATGAGCGTCGTGAGGGCGACAAGTCTGGCCGCGTTGGTCCTCGTCGGGGCCTATCGAGTCGCTGCGGGCGCGCTCAGCACCGGAACGCTGGTGGTGTTCATCCAGTACATGAGCAGCCTGCAAACCCCGCTCATGAACCTCTCGCAACTCTCGCTCCAGTTCGCCAAGGTGAGGTTCCGGGCCGAGCGGATCATCGAGGTCCTACAAGAACGGCCGACCGTCGAGGATCGCCCTGACGCGGCGGCAGCTCCTCGGTTCAAGGGGCGGATCGACATCGAGCGTGTCTCCTTCGGCTACATCCCGGAGCAGCTGGTGCTGCGCGACGTAACGATCACCGCGAACCCCGGGGAGGTCGTGGCGATCGTCGGCCGGACAGGGTCAGGGAAAAGCACACTCGCGAGTCTGATCCTGCGCCTCTACGACCCAATCGAAGGCTCCGTGCGGATCGACGGTGGTGACATCCGGACCTACCAGCTCGACTCCGTCGCGAGCCAGATCAGCATAGTGCTGCAGGAGTCGCTGCTGTTCCAGGCCAGCATCCGCGAGAACATCGCGTACGGCAAACCCGAGGCAAGCGTGAAGGAGATCGAGGAGGCGGCGCGTATCGCCTACTGCGACGAGTTCGTCGACAAGCTCCCAAACGGGCTCGACACGGTCGTGGGCGAGCGCGGCACCACCCTGTCCGGCGGCCAGCGCCAGCGCATCGCCATCGCCCGCGCCGTGATCCGCGACGCTCCCATCCTCATCCTGGACGAGCCCACCACTGGGCTCGACTCCGAAGCCGAGGCGATCGTGCTACACGCCCTCGAGCGCCTGATGGCTGGGCGCACCACGCTGATGATCGCGCACAAGCGCTCGGGCGTGGAGCGGGCAGACCGCGTCTACGTCCTCGCTGACGGGCAGGTCGCAGAGGAAGGGACAAGCGAAGAACTCGCGGACAAGGGAGGGCTGTACGCCCGCCTCTTTCCACCCTCAAAATCGAGCACACATCCAACCTCTCCGCCTCATCCTCGCACGTCCGCCTCTCCAGCGATGACCCCAAGCGCCTACCGCAAGAATCATGATCCTTCGGAAACCGAAATCCCCAGATGAGGTCATCTAGTCACTACAACGTTGTGGGTATTTACGGGCGTTGAGATCGTTATGATGGTGAGATTTCTTTCCAGTCCGGGTATATGATGATATTTTAGCTACATGATGGCCGTTCTGGCACAATGGTCGGGGGCGCCGGCGCCGCGCGCTTCCGCGCGGGTCGCAGTCCTCTGCCACCGCCACCATCTTGGCAGGCATCAAGGCCACGTCTTCGACGCGCTCGCGTGGCGGCTCTCGCTCACACGGATGGTCATCGAGGAACAGGGGTGGCCACAGCGCCTGTCCGACCTGCCAGGCGAAGAGAAATTCGACGCGGTCATCTGGCGTGTGCGCTTCAGGGAGTTGATGCATCGACCCCATTCGACTGGCAGTCCTACCCCGGACTCCAAGTCATGCTCGATCACGACACCTGCCGCAACTATCCGGATCTGTAGCCAGAGTCGCCCGCGTATCACGGCGCTTGGCCGCCGGTCATCCGACGACAAGGATTCGTCCTCGCCCTCGTCTCGGGAAAACGAGTCTGCGAACTCCTACGAGACGACGGCGTGCCCGCGGTCTGGATGCCCAAGGCCTACGAAGCAAGCTGGCTGTTCGACAAAGGTGTGCAACGACAAGGAATCGGCTACTACGGGTCTTTGTACTCCGCACGGCACGCGATGCTGGCTCACCTCGACCGGTCGCCCATCGCCGTGCGCCGGTTCAAACGCCCAGAAAACGAGCTGAACGACCATCTGAACCGCTGCCTCGGCGTGGTCATCTGCGACATGGGGTCGGTGCCTGGCAGAACCGGTCAAGCGATCCAACCGCTCACGGCCGCACCGGAGACTATGCTCAAAAACTTCGAGGTCGCCGCCGCGAAGACCGCCCCCATCTGCGATTCCACCCCCGACCTGGCCGAACTCGGCTTCATCGACGGGCTCAACGCCGTCGTCTATTTGACGTTCGAGGACCTCGTCGACCGTATGGAAGCGATGCTTGAACGGTGAGGTGTCAAGCGATGTTTTGCGCGTATCGGTCGCTGCGGTGGTCGTGACGATAACCGGGAAGACTTTCCTGTGGGATCACGGGCCGCGGTCCTGATGGCTCGACGGCCGTCCCCACATCCTCCTCGTCTCGCCCCACCGCGACGGGTTCGAGCTGCTGCCAGCTCCTCACCGCTCACCCCGGAGCCACGGTCGTAACGGTCACGGCGGGGATTCCCCATTCGTACCCGACCCCCGCCACGCGGTGGGATGCGGCAGCCGGCTTCCTGGAAGCCGATGACGTGGTGGGGGCCCGCCAGGGGAAGGATCAGCGGGCGCTCGGACTCCTCGACGTCCAGCCGTTCTGGATGGATTTCATTGACCGCCAGTATCGACGGGATGCGACGCCGTACGACCCGGCAGATCTGGCCCATAGGCCGCATCCGGCCGGATGTGATTCTGGCCCCGTTCGGCCTCGGCCATCCCGACCATCGCCTCACCCATCTCGGAGTCCGCCGCGCGATGGCCAGGCACCCCACCCCACCCTCCCCTTAGTATTTCTACGCCGAGGCGATGTACCGCCGGCAGCCCGGGCTCGTGGAGGAGGCTCTTCGCTCGATTCGATTGGCCGGTGGCGACGTGCGCGTGCCCGATACGGGTGTCGCCCGACACCGAGGGGAAGCGCAGGGCCGTGGCGACGTACTCGAGCCAGATCAAGGCTCTGGAGGCACATGCGCGTGCGCCCGACCTCCTTCTCGCCGAAATTCTTGCGCCGGAACGCTACTGGCGCCTCGCGGCCCGGGGCGGCGTCGGCCGCCCGGTCGGCCTCGCTCCGACCGAGCGCTGAACATGAGGATCGCGGTGGCCCCCGTGCCGTTCGAGCAAACCCGCCCCGCGTACGGCGGCGCCACGCCTGAACGTCGAGCTTCGCACGGTCAGATCCTCCCACTGTGGGGGAAGAGCTGGTCGGGCATTGGCACGCCGAGGAAAGGCGCGAGCCGCTCGTAGCCGTCGCCCGCAGCGATGTCGAGCACCAATAGATCGTCATCTCGCCCCGCGAAGTAGCGGGTCACGTTGTCGATGTGGCGCCGGTAGGCGCGGCGGAAGCGGTCCTCGTGGAACTCGTAGCTCGCGTACACCGCGGCTTCCAGGAACCGCTGGGTTTCCATGTAGACGCGGTGCTCCTCGCCCTTGCCCTCCTGCTTCCAGGCCCAGGAGTTGGTCCAGTGGCTGTGGCAGGAGCGCAGCCAGCTGTCCTCGTCGCGCACCGTCAGCACGAACTTGCTGCCCGGCCACGCACGATCAAGATCCTCGTAGTAAGGCGAGACCGTAATGTCGGTGATCCCGTCGTAGTGCTCGAGCAGCGGGAAACGCGCGTCGCCGCGCACCAGCGTGTCCAGCGTCGCGCGGTCGGTCGGGTAGTGCACGGTGTCGAAGCCGAGCACGTGGAGCGCCTCGGTCAGCGAGCGTGTTCCGGTGCGTGACAAGCCGAGACCAAACACCTTGAAGCTCTTGGGTGAGGGACCAAGGCTGGCAGGATTGCAAGCCACGGCCTTCTCGACCTCCTCGAGGCTGACCTGGTCGCTCTGGCTCAGGTCGAGGCCCAGCTTTCGCACTTCGACCTCCGCGATACAGGGGAGGCTGCGGAGGTAGCGCTCGACCTGCTCGGCCGTGGCGTCGGGCGGCACCGTGCTCGCCGCATAGCGCACCGCATAGCGCGCCACGACGAAGTCAGCGCCCTCTCCCCAACTCGACATCGCGACCTCGAGGCGCTTCTTGTAGAACTCGGTGCGGCAGCGGAGCTCGCGATACGCGTACTTGGCGAAGATGTCGGTGTAGCGCTGAAAATGATCGTGCAAGATGTGGAAGTTCTTTACCTGTTTCCTGAGCCCGGACTGGTTGAGCGCGATCCTGCGCAGATGCGCTTCGTTGCGGAGCATGTAGTTGAGATCGTCGGCCGGCTCGGGGATCGTACGCATCGCGCGGACCACGTCGATGCGGGTGATGTGCACGCCAGAGTTGGTCCGCCCGCGGAACTGATCGCGCACGTAGCAGTCGACGTAGGCCAGCTCGTTCGCGTCGAGGAATGGGCGCATGTCCTCGAGGATCAGACAGTCGGCATCGAGGTAGACGACGTGCGAGCACTGGTGATCGATCTCGAGCATCCGTCGTACCGCGACCGCGAGCGGCCTGATGTCGCGAACCACATGCGCGCGGTGGGGCTTGATGTGCTTAAGCGCGAGTTCGAGCGCGAGGTCGCTGGTGCGCTCGCCGACGGTGCGGAAGACCAGCTCGATCGGGCGTGATCCTGGCGGCGCCCAGCTGCCAGGCAACGTCTCGACCGTGCCCTCGTAGGCTGTCTGCGTCATCGAATGGCCTCCTCCCAGGCGTACGCGCGGTTCGTCTCGCCCGCGACCGCCTCGAACGCCGCGAGCGCGTCGGCGTTCAGCTCGTGCCTCCAGCGCAGATCGAGCACGATCCCGCGGGGGTGCGCGGCGTACCAGTCCCGCGTCTTGCCGCTGAGCTTGACCACTCCTGCACTTTCGCTGCTCGCACGCTCACGCGCGAGGTGGAACAGCGTCCCGTTGTTACCGCCGAGCGGGTGCGGCTCGCTGTCCCATGGATCGAGCATCGCGGGGTCGAACGCGACGCCGAGAAAGCCAGCGAGCGCCCGAAGCGTGGGCTCGGGCCACAACGCGAGCTCCTCGTAACGCACGCGGTGCACGGATCCCGGGAAGTGCGACGCGAGTTCCTCCGTGGCGCCCATCCGCGCGACCCACGTAGCGGCATGATCGGCAGCGGAGGTCTCGGGGAACTTGCGCAGGCGCGAGTTCACGACCGCGCGCCCATCGCGCACGAGCACGACCAAATGGAGGGGCACCACGTCACGCAGCGCTGCGACCTGCCGCTCGATCCAGAACCCTTTCTTGCTCGAATCGACCACGATCGGACGGTTCGTGCGCCGCGACAGCATCTCGTATAGGCACTCCCCGCTCGTCACCCGCAGATCCCCCCACACCGTGCATCCTGGCCCGCACAGCATGCACACGCGCATTTTAAGGGGCGTACTCGGATCGCCGAGAAAGCGGCTCTTCTTCGTCTCGCCCGCGAAAAAGATCAACGAGTGCGCGCCGAGCATCAGCCCGAGCAGCGTCGAGCCTGAGTGCCACGCGCCACCGATGAACACGACCCCCGCGTTCACTCGACGGCCAAGGCTCACCGAACGGTCTCCTCCCATGCGTACGCGCGGTTCGTCTCGCCCGCGACCGCCTCGAACGCCGCGAGCGCGTCGGCGCCCATCTCGTGCTTCCAGCGCAGATCGAGCACGATCCCGCGTGGGTGCGCGGCGTACCAGTCGCGCGTCTTGTCGTCGGGCTCGACCACTCCTGCACCATGGCCGCTCACGCGCTTCGCACGCTCGCGCAGGAGCAGGAGCAGGGGCCCGTCGTTGCTGCCGAGCGGGTGCGGCTCACTGTCCCATGGATCGAGCATCCCAGGATCGAACACGACGCCGAGAAACCCAGCGAGCGAGCGCAGCGTGGGCTCGGGCCACGTCGCGAGCTCCTCGTAGCGCACGCGGCACACGGATCCTGGCCAGCGTGAGGCGAGCGCTTCGGTGGCGCGCATGTGCGCGGACCACGCGGCGGCCTGGCCGGCAGCAGAGGTCTCGGGGTACTTGCGCAGGCGCGAGTTCACGACCGCGCGCCCATCGCGCACGAGCACGACCAAATGGAGGGGCACCACGTCACGCAGCACGGCGGCCTGCTGTGCGATCCAGTCGACAGAACTGCTCGAATCGACCACGATCGGACGGCTCGTGCGCCGCGAGAGCGTCTCGTAGAGATCCTCCTCTCCGCTCGCCGGCCGCAGATCCCCCCACACCACGCAGTCGGGCCCGCACAGCCTGCACACGCGCATCTTCAGTGGCCAGGTCGGATCACCGAGGAGCAAGCTCTTGCGCACCTCGCCGGCGTAGAGGACCGACGGGTGCGCGCCGAGCATCACCCCAAGCAGCGTCGAGCCGGAGTGCGCTGCACCACCAATGAACACGACCCCCGCGTTCACTCGAGGACCGAGGCTCACGGAATGCGCGCTCCGGACGGCGACGCCGCCACGACGCTCAGCCGTCGCGGCGTACGTAGGCACGCCGCGCGCTTGTCGCCGGATCAAGCGCTTGAGAACGTGTTTGAGAATCGCGGCCTTGCCCCGTGGGCGAAGCGAAGCGGAGCGCGGTTGCGGCGGCCCTTGCCGCCGAAACCGCCTCAGATATAACAAAACCAGACGACGATCGCCTGACAACAGGGTAGCGTCGCGTCCCGGAAAGAGGCTCCGACCTAAAAGGCTCTTCGCGAGCGGAACCCGACGCGACGCGACCCCCGGAATACTTCTCAAACACGTTCTGAGCCTGCTCGAGCGTCTGCTTCATGGCCTCGACGTTACGACGCTCGAGAGCGCGAGGGCGAAGAGCACCGCGAGCGTGAACCCACCCGGCCACCTCCTACAGGCTCACGAGCCCGCGCAGCCGGACGACGGCTTGGGCGGACGACAAGCGCACACAGACATGCTTGCGATCATACGGCGCAAATGCACGAGTGTCTTTAACCTATGACCAGTTCTCCCTGCGCAGCCCGGCCACCCGACGAGGCCCGGGCGCTCGTCCACGCCGCCTGTTCGCGTCCCTATCGGCATCCGCAACCGCGTTCACCGCGGCCTTCTCCCGCGTCGGTCTCCGGCTGGCGGAGGCACCGAGCCATCGACCCGGATCTCGACCGGGGTCGAGATCCGAGGCGACGCGAGCAAGCGTCGCAAGGCCCGTACCGTCGCGCGGCACTCACAGCAAATGCGTACCCGGTTTTATGCTGACGGCGTCTCCCCAAAATTGGACCTCACGCCCCGTTGCGTAGCTTTCCTGCCGATGTGCTATATTTAGTGTATGCGCGGCTATGAGAGTTCTACGTTTGGTGATCGAAGCGCGGACCTCTACGACAACTGGTCCATCGAGTGGCTTGATACCGACGGGACCGTGGCTCGATTGGCGGAATTAGCAGGTTCTGGGCCGGTACTTGAGCTTGGTATTGGTACGGGCCGAGTGGCGTTACCGCTGTTTGAGTATGGCATCGTGGTGCAAGGGATCGACGCCTCGGAGGCAATCGTAGCCAAGTTACGCGCCAAACCAGGCGGGGACCGGATCCCAGTAACTATCGGTGACTTCAGCGACCTGCCGGTGAGCGGCAGCTTCTCGTTGGTGTTCGTGGTAGCCAGCACGTTTTATCAGTTGCAGTCGCAGGAAGCGCAGCTTCATTGTTTTGAAAACGTGGCGCGACGCCTCCAGCCTGGTGGTTTGTTTGTGGTCGACGGGTTCGTGCTTGATGCTGCCCGGTTTCCGGGCAACCAGGGCATGAGGATCGCCGCGATGGGTCCTGACCAGCTCGAAGTACAGTTTATGCAGCTAGATCCGACCGAGCAGCGGTTGATCTGCCAACGCGTGACGTTCACCGAGCGCGGGACCCGGCTCGTGCCCATACCGTTCCGCTACGTATGGCCAAGCGAACTCGACCTCATGGCCAGGCTCGCGGGCCTGCGGTTGCGGGAGCGAGCGGGCGGTTGGCGCGGCGAGCCGTTCAACGCAACTAGCAACCGGCACGTGTCCGTCTACGAACTCCCCGTGTGAGGCGACGCTCCACGCCCACGGATAGCGCCAGATGCCGCCGGGTCAGCGGCCGTTGAGGCTCGCTACACGTTTGGAGTCACCCTCGTGCGTGCTCGTGCACAGCGCTGGGATCATCCACGAGTGGACGTGCGGCGAGTCACCCGGGCCGACGGAGTGCGTGAAGAGGCGGAGGACTAGGCCGTCAGCGACCGCAATGTTGAGGCCGGTCGACTTGCCCCAACTCAGCGCCGCGAGGTGAACCCCGCGCAGCGCCTCATCCGCCTTCAACCGCTCCGCCCCGGAGCGCCACCTGCCCTCCAGTCGGGGCAGGACTCGATCGGCCTGCGCCTGCATCCACGCCAGGACGTCCTCGGGCGCCATCGCGACGGCGTGCCCTGGCCTGTCACGGTAGTCGACCTCTTGGCCGACGCGGGCTTCGTCGGCGTAGCAATGCCAGTGCCGCTCGTGGCGCTTCCACGTGTCGCCCCCCGTCACCAGGGGCTGGGCACTTCGTGCACCGCACCGCATGGTGTGCCCGTCTCCACCGGCGTCCAGACGTGGTCCCCGCCCGACGGACAGGAATCCTTCGGCTCCGGCTTCGGCATGCTCTGGCCTCCTCGTCACGCTCGATAGGCTCTCGAGCCAAGCCGATGATCGCCGCGCCGTCACCGATGTCAATGATCCCGCCCTGCGTAGAGAAGTCCCCCGCCGCGCGCCGAGCGTGCTTCCGATGTCCCGGTCCGGTAGCGAAATCACGCACGTTCGGCCGGTCACAGGCATAGCATTCCCGGACAATGAGTCGAGCGGCCCGGTTGCTCACCCCCGACGAGGTCCTGCTGCGCCGGTTCGGGCTGGTGCGCGCGGCCGGCGGGGCGGCGTACGTCGTCGCGGTCCTTGCGCTGCTCGGCCTGCTCGGACGCCAGCTCTGGCCGCTCGTGCTCGGGGTGCCGGTGCTCGCGGGGGCCGCGACCATGTACTACACGCGATCGGCGGCCTACCCCCGGACAGCGGTGGCCGTCTGCCTCGTCGCGGACGTTGTCGTGCTCGCCGGCGCGATCGCGTGTCTGGGCGGCGCGGGATCAGGACTCGTGCTGCTCTACACGATCGTGGTCTCCAGCGCGGGGATCCTCCTCGGCCCGGCCGCCGCAACTGGCTTCACCGGACTCGTGGTCCTGCTCGCGCTCGCCGAGCTCGCGGCCGAGCAGGCTGGGCTCAGACCGGTCATAGGGTTCAACCAGACGTCCGACCAGCGCCTGGCGGTCTTCCTCGTCAGCGTCGGCGGCCTGGCGAGCGTCGGGTACCTGTCCGGCACCTACGCGAGCCGGCTCCACGAGCTGATCGCCGAGGCCGGCGCTGGTGCCGAGACCGCGCGCGTGGGCGGCCGGCAGCGGCGCGAGCTCGTGCTCCGGGCGGCCGCTGGCGCTGACGCGTCGCTCCGCGCGGTGGAGGAGGTCGCCGACGCGCTCGAGGAGCGCGCCGAGCAGCTCTCCGAGGCCGAGCGGCGGCAGCTGTCGGGCACGCTCCGGATCCGAGTAGCGCAGCTGGACGCCGAGGTGGCGCAGCTCGCCGACGTCGGCTCGCTCGACGCGGTCGGCGAGGAGCGTCCCGAGCCGATCCTCCTCCGCCGCGCAGTCGAGGACTGCGTGATCGGGCTCGGCGACCGCCTGGAGCCGTACGACCTCGACATCGACGTCCCCCCGCTCAAGGTCCTGGGCCACCGCCGCGCGACGCGCCGGGTCGTCTTCAACCTCCTCGACAACGCCGTCACGCACACCCCGCCCGGGACCCGCGTGCAGGTCACCGCGCTGGAGAGCGGCGGCTGTGGGGTGCTCGTCGTCACCGACAGCGGTCCGGGCATCCTGCCCGAGGTCGCCGCGAGGATGTTCGACCCGCCGGGTGACGGCGGCCGCGGAGCGTCCGCCGTCAAAGACGAGCACCTGCGGCCCGGGCGGGGATCCCGCAGGCCCGGCGCCCAGGTCCGCGTCGGCCTGCCGCTCGTGCGCCAGCTCTGCGAGTCGATGGGCGCCGAGATCCGCTACGAGCGCGCGCCGCACGGTGGCGCGCGCTTCCTCGTCGGCTTCCGCCTCGCCCCGAGGGCCGCCCCGAGCCCTGACGATGAGCTGGTCTGACCGTTATCCACATCTCTGCGGCGCCTGCTCCCTGCCAAAGAGGTGCCCCGGTAGACTCGGGAGACGAACTGCGCCCTACGGTAGCCGGGCATGTCCTCTCGGCCTCCCTCATGGAGAATAGTGTCATGCAGAGCTTCCCGCCCCTGATCACCGCGATGGCCACGCCGATGACCGACGAGGGCGGCCTCGACCTCAAGGGGGCGCAGCGGCTGGCCGCCTACCTCGTCGAGCATGGCAGTGAGGGTCTCGTCGTGGCCGGAACGACCGGCGAGTCCCCGACGCTGGCCCACGCTGAGACCCTCGACCTGTTCCGTGCCGTCGTCGAGGCGGTCGGCGACCGGGCGACGGTCATCGCCGGCACCGGGAAGAACGACACCGCTGCGACCGTCGAGCTCACCAAGGAGGCGAGCGGGACCGGCGTCGACGGGATCCTCCTCGTCGCGCCGTACTACAACCGGCCGTCGCAGCGCGGGCTCGACCGGCACTTTCAGATGGCCGCCGCCGCGACCGAACTGCCTGTGCTGCTCTACAACATCCCGGGCCGCACCGGGGTCGAGGTCGCGCCGGAGACACTGCTGTGCCTCGCCGAGGAGGTCGACAACATCCACGGGGTGAAAGACGCCGTCGGCGATCTGACGAAGACCGCCTGGCTCGCGGCCCGCGCGCCGGACGGCTTCGGGATCTGGTCGGGGGACGACGCCGCGACCCTGCCGATCCTCGCCGTCGGCGGGGTCGGGGGAGTGTGCGTCGCGAGCCACCTCGTCGGCCCGGACCTGGCGCACATGATCGAGGTGTTCCCGACCGACCCGGCCAAGGCGCGCGAGATCCACTATCGACTGCTCCCACTGTTCGAGGCGTTGATGAAGGCCGACCCGAGCCCCGGGCCGCTCAAGGCCGGGCTCCGCCTGCTCAGGCTGCCCGCAGGCCCGGTGCGTCCGCCGCTGGCGGACGCGGACGAACGCGTCACCGGGCTGGTCCGCGAGGCGCTCGTCGCCGCAGGCGTGCAGCTGCCGTGAGGGATCGCACGCGCTCGCTTACCCCGGCGGCCGGGAGTTCGCCGGTGGAGGTGGCGTTCTACGGCGGCCTCGGCGAGATCGGCTGCAACATGGCCAGCGTCGAGGTCGACGGGCGGATCGCGCTGCTCGACGTCGGCTTGTCCTTCCCCGACGCCCAGCACTACGGGATCGACCTCATCCTTCCGGACTGGGCGCGGCTGCGGTCGCGGGCCGACGATCTCCACTGCGTCGTGATCACCCATGGGCACGAGGACCACATGGGCGCGCTCCCGTTCCTCCTACGGGAGTTCCCGTCCGTGCCGGTCTACGGCAGCCGGCTGACCCTCGGGCTGATCTCCTCGAAGTTGGAGGAGCACCCGGACGTCTCGGCCGATCTCCGCGAGGTCGAGGCGGGCGAGCGGATCACGACCGGTCCGTTCGACATCGAGTTCGTGGCGGTCACGCACTCGATCCCCGACGGGCTCGCGGTCGCGTTTCACACCCCGCACGGGACGATCTTCCACTCGGGCGACTTCAAGCTCGACCAGACCCCGATCGACGGGCGGGTCACCGACCTGCCGCATGTCGCGGCGCTCGGCGACGACGGGGTCGCGCTCCTGCTCTGCGACTCGACGAATGCCGACGTCCCCGGTTACGTACCGACGGAACGACGCGTCGGGGTGACGCTCCGCGATGTCTTCAACGAGGCCCGCGGCCAGATCGTCGTGACGACGTTCTCCAGCCACGTCCACCGTGTACAGCAGACGATCGACGCGGCGCTCGAGGTCGGCCGGAAGTTCTGCTTCGTCGGCCGGTCGATGCAGCGCACGATGCCGATCGCCCGGTCGCTCGGCCACCTGCACTACTCGGATGACGACCTCGTCGACATGTGCGAGGTCGAGCGCATGCCGCGCGAGGCCACGGTGATCATCTGCACTGGATCCCAGGGTGAGCCGTACGCCGCGCTCTCGCTGATGGCCACCGGGCAGCACAAGCAGGTCAAGCTGTCACCGGGTGACACGGTCGTCATGGCGTCCTCGGTCA
This sequence comes from Egibacteraceae bacterium, assembly GCA_050743125.1. GTDB lineage: Bacteria > Actinomycetota > Nitriliruptoria > Euzebyales > Egibacteraceae > JBOGEB01. Next base: position 25,953 of record JBOGEB010000001.1, on the reverse strand, counting down.
TCCCCGGCAACGAGGCGGCGATCTACCGGTCGATCAACGGCTTGTGCCGACAGGGCGCGAACGTCGTCCACAAAGGGATCGCACCCGTCCACGTCTCGGGCCATGCCACCGCCGAGGAGCTGAAGTTCTTCCACAACATCGTCCGCGCCGCAGCGTTCGTGCCGGTGCACGGCGAGTACCGGCACCTCGTCACGCACGCGCGGCTCGCGATCGAGACCGGCACCTCCCCTGAGCAGGTATTCGTCTGCGAGGACGGCGACACCGTCGTGCTGGAGCGCGGAGTCGTCCGGCGGGGCACGTCGTTCCAGCCGGGCCGGGTGTTCGTCGATGGCTTGGGCGTGGGGGACGTCGGCAACGCGGTGCTCCGCCACCGCGAGAAGCTGTCGAGCGAGGGTATCTGCGTCGCCGTCGTCGTCCTCGACCAGCACGCACGGATCGTCGGTGAGCCCGAGGTCGTCCAACAGGGGATCATCTACGAGGTCGAGCAGGCGGCACTCCTCGACCTGGCCACGAAGACCCTCGCCGACGAGCTTCGCCTCCAGGAGGGGGACAGCGACCCGGCGCTCGTCCGTCGGACGATCTCGATCACGCTGGGGCGCTTCTGGCGAGATCAGGTCGGGCGCCGGCCGGTGATCCTCCCGCTGCTCGTCGAGGTCTAATCCGTGACTCGCCAGTCCACCCGGTCGAAACGGGCGGCGCCTCGCAAACCTGCGGGGAGCCCTGGGAAACGTCAGGGTGGCTCCGCTGGCAAGACCCGTACACGTCAGAAGGGCACCAGCAAGGCAACAGCGGGAAGGGGACGGACGAAAGCGACACGGCGGAAGGCCCCGCCGCCCCACCGGGGTTCGCGGCAGCCGGAGCGGCAGCCGCCTGACGACCTGCTACGGGACATCTGGGGCGTGATGCTGCTGGTGCTCGCCGTCCTGTCCGCGCTCGGACTCTTCGTCGAGGGGTCTGCCGGCGTGGTGGGGACGTTCCTTTCCGGCCTGGAGCGCGGGCTGTTCGGAGTCTTCGCGCTCGGGACGCCGCTCGCGCTCGCTGGTGGGGGGATCCTGCTGCTCCGCGAGTCGCAACCGACCAGCCGGCAGCGCGTCACGGGTGCGCTGCTCGGCTTCGTCGCGCTGACCGGGCTGTGGCATCTCGGGGCGGGCGCGCCGGGCTTCAACGCCGGCACGCTCACGCTCGGGCAGATCGCTGGCTGGCTGGGGGCTGCCGCCGCGCTGCCGTTGAAAGCGGTCGCCGCGACCGCAGGTGCGGCGGTGCTCCTCGGCGCGCTGCTCGCCGTCGGCACGCTGATGGCGACATCGACGCCCCCGCGTCTGCTCGTCCAGGCTGTCGTGAGCACCTTCGTCCGTGGTGGGGTGTCGCTGCAGCGGCACCAGTCCCGCGCCGGAGCGCCGCGTGAGGGACCTCTCCCCAAGACGCCCGACGAAGACTCCGACACAGACGAGCTGCCGGCCCCCGCCACGCGCCCTGGAGAGCTCACCGACACGCAGCTTCTCCCACGGGGCGTGGACACCTCAGCGCCTGGACCTGGGCCGGCGCGCAAGCTGTCGCTGCCGGCGGCGCGGGGGGATTACCAGCTTCCTCCACCCGACCTGCTCCGTATCGGCCGTATCGCTGCGGGGAACCTCCGCAGCCTCAAAGAGATGGAGAAGGCGCTCGAGCGCATGCTCAGCCAGTTCGGCGTGGACGCCAAGGTCTCGCAGGCCCAGCGCGGCCCGACCGTGACCCGGTTCGAGATCGAGCTCGGTCAGGGCGTGCGCGTGTCAGCGGTCACGAGGCTGGAGCCGGACATCGCCTACGCGCTCAAGACGCCCGAGATCCGGATCGTCTCGCCGATCCCAGGCAAGTCCGCGATCGGGATCGAGGTGCCGAACCGGGACCGCGACCTCGTCGCGCTCGGCGACGTGCTCCGCTCGGCCGAGGCGAGCGCCCAGCACCACCCACTCGCGGTGGGTCTTGGCATCGACATCGCGAAGAACGACGTGATGGTGAACCTCGCCACGATGCCCCACCTGTTGATCGCTGGCGCCACGGGGTCGGGCAAGTCGGTGACGATGAACGGGATCGTCACGTCGGTGCTGATGCGCGCGACGCCGGCGCAGGTGCGGATGATCCTCATCGACCCGAAGCGCGTCGAGCTGAACCACTACGACGGCGCTCCACACCTGCTGACCCCGGTCGTGACCGACCCCCGGCGCGCGACCGAGGCGCTCGACTGGGTCGTCAAGGAGATGGAGCAGCGCTACGAGCGGCTCGCGCTGCTCGGCTACCGCAACATCGACACGTACAACGCGGCGGTGCGGGACAGCTCGGTGCGCCGCGCTCCGGCGCTGTCCGGCCAGGCGGACGCGCAGTGGGACGAGCTGCCGTATGTGCTGTGCATCATCGACGAACTCGCCGACCTCATGATGGTCGCCCCGCGCGACGTCGAGTCCACGATCGTGCGGATCGCACAGATGGCCCGGGCCGTGGGGATCCACCTCATCGTCGCGACCCAACGGCCGTCGGTCGACGTCGTGACCGGGCTGATCAAGGCGAACATCCCGTCACGCATCGCGCTGGCGATGGCCACCCAGGCGGACAGCCGCACGATCCTCGACCAGGGGGGCGCCGAGAAGCTCGTCGGCCACGGCGACATGCTGTTCCTGCCGGCGAACGCGAACAAACCCCAGCGGATCCAGGGCTGCTACGTCGACGAGGGCGAGATCGAGCAGGTCGTCGGCTGGTGCAAAACCCAACGCGAGGCCGAGTACGCCCCTGGGATTGTGCGCGAGGGCGAGGACGCGCTGCGCGCCGACGTGACCGGCGAGGACGCCGACGACGACGCCCTGACGCGCGCCGCCATGGGCCTGGTCGTCCGCTCGGGGCTGGGCTCCACCTCGATGCTCCAGCGCAAGCTGAAGATCGGCTTCGCCCGCGCCGGCCGCCTCATGGACGAGCTCGAGCAGATGGGCGTCGTCGGCCCCTCCGAAGGCCCCAAAGCCCGCCAGGTCCTCATCACCGTGGACGAGCTGACGGACCGCCTGTCACAGGAGCACTGACGACTGATCGTGGCGGTCCCCCGCCCAGACCTGCGGGCACCTTCTTCGCGTCAGCGGTCGCAGCGGCGCTCGCGTGGCCAAGAGAAATGATCTCGATCGGCGCGCGGTTTCGCCCATCACTCCTTTCGGCAACTCGGCGAAGGCTGCCTTGGCATGCCAGACAGGTCGGTCGTCCTCGCCGAAGACGACTCCGGAAGTCACCGCCCGCCCCCCTGCCGGGATGGCGTGCAGCCCAGACACACCAGCCGGTGCGGCAGTATCAGGTCTACCCGTCCCTGGGGCGGCGCCATGCGCGTCTCGCAGCAGTCGGTCGTGACGAGAGGACCGTAGCGACGCCCAGCGTCACCTCGGCGGGATCCCGGAAGCCACTCACGGCGCGGCCTCCTCGTCGAGCCCGGCCCGGTCCCAGTGGTCGACGAGCCAGTGCTCGATCGCGGCCCGCACCAGCGATCGGGGCGCCTCGGCGGTACACGGGGACGTCGCCCACCCCGCACATCGGGCACGAGACCACCAGCGGATCCTCCCGGTCCACCCCCACCACCGCTCGCCGACCCGCGGTGAGTCCGGTCGGCTTCCACGCTGCTCGCTCCTAGGGCGATGGTGAGGCGCGTCTCCTTGGCGGATGAGCCACGCTTCGTGCTGATCGCCGGACCTGCGCCGGTCAAAGAGCCCGGACAAGTTCACGAATCGTCTATTTCGGGCACTCTCACCTGCGGGGTACGCTTTGAGTTCGCTCAGCGAAGCGGGCGTGACAAGGCATATAAGGGGCAAAGGAATTGGACGATTGTGTGCGCAAGGTCACCGAGCTGGAGATCCGCCGCTTGCTTCTGGGACTGAACAGGCCCGAGACGTGCGTCCAGCTCGAGCTGTGCTGTGAGGAGGGCGGGGGGATCAACGCGCGCACCCTGCGCCGCTGGGAGGCCCGCACGAACAGGCCGTTCCGCTTGTTCCGACGCGCGTTGTGCAAATACTTCAAGGTCGGCTCGGTCGCCCAGCTCGGGCTAGGAGACACCTTCGAAGCCGCCCGCTGGTGGACCTGGATGACCCCAGACGAATGGACCGTCGAAGTGAACCGTCGAAAGGCGTTGGAGGTCCTGGGAGCGGCGGGGTTGCTGCTGCCGGTCTCCCAGCTCACCGCCGTCGCGCAGCTGCTCGAAGGACGCGCGTCCATCGGCGCCGGCGACCTGGCCACCGCCATGCAGACCGCGACCCGCCTGGGCGGCGCCTACGCGGACACGCCGAACGCCGACGTGATCCGGTCCGCGAAGGCGCACGTCTACACCCTGCTCGACCTGCTCGACCAAGCGACGATGACCGGCGGCACGAGGACGCGGCTGACCGCGGTCGCCTCGGACGCGGCGTGCCTGGCCGGCTACGGCGAGATGAACGCTGGCCGGCTCGCCGAGGCGGACTCCTGGTTCGCCGACGCGCTGAGGCTGGCGCGGCAGGCGGGTGACCGGCGGCTGGAGGCGCTCGCGCTCGTCGGCTGCGCGTGGATTCCCTCGTACGAGCCCGACTCGGACCGAGCCAAGGTGGTCGAGGCGCTCGAGGCCGCTGCCGCGTTCCATTCTTTCCTTCCGCCTGCGGCGCGCGCGTATGTGTTCGGGAGCCTCTCGGTAGAGCGCGCCGCGCACGGGGACGACCTCGTCTCGGGGCGGTTCCTCGAGCACACGCGGGCCGCTGCGGCGCTCATCCCTCACGACGGGCCCGGTTGGGGCTGGTGGTCCACCCACGGGGAGCTGGCCGGCTGGGACGTCGGTCCTCGGCCGAAGGTCTACACAGGGTTCCGGCACCTAGGGCTCGGACGCCCGGCCGAGGCGCTTGAGCTGTTCGACGATGCGCTGGAGGGCACGACCCTGCCCGTTCGCCGCTTCCACCTCCACAAGTTCGTGATGGATGCGTGCGTGGCGCTGGACGACCCTGACCGGGCGTGCGCGTCCGGCGTCGCGGCGCTGGACGAGTCCAAGACGCACGAGCTCAGGGTCATCAACGGCGAGATCCGCAAGGCGCGCCGGGCGTTCCCGAAGCCGTGGCGTTTGCTGGACACGGTGATCGAGTTGGACGAGCGGCTCGCTCTCGCCGACTAGACAAAACCAAGCTCCGCTGGACCTGCGGCAAGGCCCGGGGCCGCTCGCCGGAGGCTTGCGCTGGTGTGCCGGTCACGTCCGGCGGGCGAGTAGCTCCTCGACCTCAGCCGTGATACCGCGAGCCGGCCGAGGCTGCGGACCAGCTCGCAGCCGCGCGGAGCCGATGAGCCACGCCTGGAGTTGATTGCGGACCTTCTGCCCGTCAAAGGGGTGGACAAGTTCACGAACTGCTCCTTTCGGGCGCCCACCTACGACGTACGCTCAAATGCGTGCAGCCAGAGAACATGAATAGGGCATAAAGGGAAAGCGAATTGGCCAAGGTCTCGGTCACGCTCGCCGAGGATGTCCTGCGCGAAGCGCGCGAGCGCGCAGGACAGAACCTATCCGCCTACGTGAACGCCGCCGTCGAGCGCCAGCTACAGCACGACCGGGTCGCCGAGTTGCTCACCGCCAGAAGGCCGCGTTCGGGCCAGCGCCCGAGGATCTCCTTGCAGAGGTGCGAGCAGTTTGGTCCAACTTCCGGTGATGTCCGAGCGGCTCGTCCTGGACTCTGGCGTGATCATCGCTTGGGAGCATGGCGAAACGCTGATTCGGGCCTGGATCACGGTCGCGCTGGAGCAGCGCGCACACATGGGTGACATGGGTGGCCGAGAGCATCGCCTGTGCCGCCGGCCGGTTGCTTGCTCAGACGGGCAGCAATGCGACCGTTGACGCGCTCGTCATCGCCGAGCCGCTCAGGGTGGCCGCGCGGTGGTGCTGACGCAGGATCTCGAGGATCTTCAGACGCTGGCGGCGAGCGAGGTCGCGGGTGAGGATGGTTCGGAGCGCGCTGCGCGAGCTGGGCGGGATCACCGCGATGGCTGTGGACGGGACGCTCGCGCTGGGCAGAAGGCCGTTGCAGTGGCGGGAGCTCGTCAGCCAGTGCTGGTTCATCGCGAAGGTGTCCTGTCTCCCGCTGATCCTCATCTCGGCGCCGTTCGGGATGATCATCGCGCTGCACGTCGGCACGTTCTTCCGCCAGATCGGCGCGCAGTCCCAGATCGGCTCCGCGCTGCTGCTCGCCACGGTCCGCGAGCAGGCGCCGATCGCGACCGCGCTGCTCATCTGTGGCGCGGGCGGCAGCGCGATGTGCGCGGACCTCGGCAGCCGCAGAATCCGCGAGGAGATCGACGCGCTGCAGGTCATGGGCATCGACCCGGTCCAACGGCTGATCGCCCCGCGGCTGCTCGCCGCGAGCGTCGTCGCGGTCCTGTCCGTCTCGGTCGTCGGCGTCGCCGGGATCATGGGCGGCTGGGTGTTCGCCGTGCCGGTGCAAGGCGGCACGTCGGCGAAGCCGGCGACATCACGCTCGACCCGGACCTGCGGGCAATCGCCACGCCCAAGCTGAACGCCGCCTACCGCATACCCGCCCGGGCGACGTACGCGGTGACCGGCAAGACGCTGCTCGGCGAGAAACAAGTCGAAATCCGCTTCAACGGCCCGTTCGGACCGTTCCTCGCCGACGGCACGCCGAGCCTGCTCCTGACCGCCACGAGGCTGCTCGGGCCTCGACCCGGTCAGCTCGAGCCAGTGAAGGAAGCGGCTTGGCGTCGAGCGAGCGTGTTCGCGTCGTTGATCACGGCTTGAGCGAAGGCAACGACCTCGCCGAACTGGGCTGCGGTGAACGGGGCAGGAGCCGCCTGGCGGCGGGCAGCCCGGCACGCAGACAGGATCGGGTGCCAGCGCGGAGGGAAGGCGGCCATGGCGTAGGCGCCAGCGCCGTCCTTGGAGGTGATCCCACCGGTGGCCAGCGTGTAGTGCAGCCGGGCGACGCCCAGCGCGCCCCAGGCGCCATCCTGCGCGTCGAACCGTGCCGGATCTGGCGTATTCGCCAGCAGGCTGGCATGCCGTTCGACCCAGCTCGCCCAATAGCTGTTGAGGTTGGCGATCGCCCAGCCGGCCAGAACCTTCGGATCGGTCCAGATATCGAGAGCGGCGGAGGTGGGGCCGCGCACTACTACGGCGTGGTCGCGGAGCACCTGCCAGGTGACGGGATTGGCCTCGAAGCAGACCTTGCCACGGTGGAAGACGCCGCCGAGAGTAGGGGCGGTGCTGCGCTTGCTCTGGGGGGCCGGACAGGTCGGCCCAGCGCAGGTAGATCCCCTCAAACGCTGGCCGGTTCGGGCTTGCGCGCAGCTCCGCGTGGACGTGATCGAGCACGTCGAGCGCGCGGTCGCCCAGCGGCTCGACGGTCATTGCCACGAAGTCGACGTCGCTGACGCCGGGACGGAAGCCGCCGAGGGCGATCGAGCCCGTGAGGTAGAGCCCTTCGACCCGACCTGGGAGTCGAGCGTCGACCAGCTGCAGGAATGCGCTGGTCAGCTCATGTGCGGCTGCTAGTAGCTCCGGCATCTGGCCTCCATGGCAGTCAGGGCAGCGGCGGCATAGGACTGGCGTACCCTACCCGGGCGTGGTCGCGTGGCGGCCACGGTCCCGGCCGGTGCGCAGGTCAAATAGGGAGCATGGGCGCGGCGGTGAGGGCTGGGCTGGCGTCGAGCAGCGCCTGCACGGTCGCGTCGTGGCGGGCCGTGCCGATATCGGGCGCCTTGGCGCCGCGTTCCAGGAAGGCGAGCAGCGGCGCGGTGGTGGTCTCGTAGGTGACGGTGGGCCGATGCTGATCGATGTCGGCGATCAGCTGGGCGTAGCGCGGCTGGTCGCCCAAGAGCTGCTCCATGGCGTCGGCGATATGTACGAATCACGCCTGAGCTGGTCCCACAACCCTGTCTTCGCTCCGCCACCACGCCGTACGGCGTGGTGGCGGACCCGCTGGCGGCCTTGGGCTCTCGGTGAGGATCTTGAGGTGGTCGGCGAAGGAGGCGGCGAGGCTGTCGAGTACGGCTTTGCCCTTTTCGGCTGTCGCGAGGGAGGGACGGCCGATGACGCCGTTGTCGGTGCAGCAGCGCATACCGGTGACGAGCAGATGCGGCCGGGGGTTGGCGAGATGATCGCTGTCGAGGTAGCTGCTGCGGACAAGCTCGGGGTGGGCGTACAGCAGGAGCGAGGTCTCGAGCTCGCCAGCGTGCATGTCGTCGCTCGTCGAGGTGACCACCCCGGCGTCGTCACGGGCGACGTCCCAGTCGATGCGGCCGGGGAAGAGGACGGCGCGTGGGCCGTCGACGTTGGCTTGCTGGGTGATGTTCGACAGCACGTAGTTGCCGCCGTGCGCGTTGACGAGCACGAGCCGGTGGACGCCGGCACGGGCGAGACAGCCACGTACGTCGTCCACGATCGATACGACGGTTCGGGTGTCAAGGCTCACCGTGCCGGCATAGTCGGCGGCCAACGGCAGCGTTCACCGTCATGCGGAGTAGCGGAGCGCTGGAAGGCCCTCGTGGGTGGCTCGCAAGGCTTCGCCAGGTGACGTGGACGTGGCCAGCAGCGGCACGGCGATCTCCGTTTCGGATCTGGGGAAGCCGCGCAGGGCATGGGCGAGCCGCCGCGCCGGGAGCTCGGCGCGGTCACGCAGGTGTCTGTGAACTCGCGTGAGTTGGCGCGTGGTCCGAGCCGAGCGGGTCTCGGTGACGATGCCCAGCGAGTGCTGAGCGAACGCCCAGGCATAGTCGAACTCGCCGGCGCAGGCGTATGCCAGGCCAAGCCGGGCCAGGCCCAGGCCGAGGTCACGGCGAAACTCCGGTTGCCAAGAGGCGAGCCCCCGTTGCAGGGTGCCAATGGCCCGGTGCGGCTTCCCGAGCTCGACCCAGCAGTTCGCGGCCTCCATCTCGATGTATCCGGGCGTGCAGTAGCTGACCAGCTCGAAGTCGTCGTCGCGCAGCGCGCAGTCCAGCGCCATGCCCAGGCACCGGGCGCAGGCGGCGGGCTCGCGTTGGAGCGCGAACGCGTGCGCTTGCTGACGCAAGAGAACCGCGCGGAGGCGGGGCGTGAGCTGCCGGTGCTCGGCGAGCCCTGCCTCGGCGAAGGCAAGAGCCTGGTCGGCGCGGCCGGCGTCGCTGGCGATGTTGCTCTTGCGCATCAGCACGTAGCAGGCCATCCGCGCATCGCCGGCCTCTTGCGCGTAGTCCAGCGCCGCGTTCGTCCAGTGCATGGCCGCGCGCAGGTCCCCGGCGTCCTGGTGCAGCCAGCCCGCGAACTCGGTGAACCGCGCGGCGGTATCGAGCAGATCCGCCCGACCGGTCCCGGTGGCGTTGGCGAGGAGCTGCTCGATGAACGCGATCTGCTGCGCCACGACCGTGAGCAGCGGACGGGGTCCGGTGAGGTTGTCCATGGCGACGTAGTGGCGCAGGTTGCCGTGCAGGTGCGCAGCCAGGGCCGAGCCAGTCGGTGCTACCGCGACGGCGATGTCCGACCCGCCGGGCAACTTCACGGCTCCTGCCGTGTGCTGGGGTTGGTCCTCCTGCTCCTCGACGGTGAACCACAGCAGGTGGGCCGGGATGCGCAGGCAGCGGGCGTAGTGCTCCAACGTGTCGAGGTCGCGGATCTGGTTGTGGCCGTTCTCGATCCGGCTGAGGTGTGGTTGGGTGATTCCGAGCCAGCCCGCCAGGTGGGCTTGGGTCAGCGGGCGTGGCCCGTGCGCGGGGTGGTGGCGGTAGGCGCACACCACCGCGCCCATGTCGCGGCTGGCCAGCGCGTCACGGATGTGGTCGGTTGCCCAGAACGCCTCCGGCTGCTGGGGCGCCCGCGCGGTGTGCTCGAACTCGCGGTGCTGGCAAGGTGAGCACCACGCGCTGCGGTTGTCCCGAGCGATTCGGCATCCACACCCGCGGCAATACCGGGACGTGCCAGGTGCCGTCATTGACCTCATCCCTTCAGGCCGACTCCGGTGGCGTTGCTGGGAGACGGACAGCGTAGCCCGGGCCGGTCTCCTATACGCCGTACGCATACCGAGCATGCGCGCGTAGCCGCCGCTCGCCGGCCTGGACGGCCGCAGCCTTTCCCGGATGACACGGCCTGGAGAACCCCTGTGTGGCTACGCCCGAGTTGCGCCCGTCACGCGCGGCCCGGCGGTGATCGGCCACGACCCTGTGCAGTACCTGGCGTGGAAACCGTGCTGCCGGGAGCCGGTGCGGCTGGACGGCACGGCGTTCGAGCGGTGGCTGCCCGTCGTGATCCTGTGCGACCGTCCCCGCTGCAAGCGGCTGTGGACCGTCGAGTTCCCCAGTACACCACCCGGTGAGGAGGCGGTGGCGGTGTGGCGGCTGGAGCTGTCCCGATGAGCAGCGGCGACCAAAGCGAGCGCCGATGGGACATCGGCGTGCCGCGCAGCCTGGGCATCGTGGGGATGCCGCTGCTGGAGGCGCGGCTTGCCGTCCTGGACCCGCAGACCCTCGCCGATGTCCACGTGCTCTGCGTCAACCACGCGATCAGCGACGCGTTGATGGTGGCGCGCGCCTTCCGGCGGCTGGGTGCCAAGGTCACGTCCGTGCTGATCCCGTACCGCGGCCGCGGCGGACAAGGGGAGACCCAGCGGGCCGTGTACGAGGCGTTCCGGTTCGTCGGGCAGACGTTCGTGCCGCGAACGCAGCGCCCCGGCGGGTTCGCCCGAGCGATGGCCACAGCGGTGTCCGGTGCCGTGAGGAAGGTCGCCGTCTCAGCCGCCGCCCGCGGGCATCGCTGGATGATCGTGGAGGACGGCGGGTACGCCTTCCCCCGGCTCCACGACGACCCGGTGCTTCAGCGGTACCTGGCCTGCTGCCTCGGGGCGGTCGAGCGCACCGCGCGCGGCCGTCTCAACTACGAGCTCCGAGAGCTCGACGGGCCGCCGCGCACTCCCCGAGGCCTGAAACGGCCCGCGGTGACGATCGCCTCCTCTCGGCTGAAGACGACGCACGAGGCTGGCTTCGTCGCCCAAGGCATGCTGGACGAGTGCGGCTGGCTGCTGCGGCGGGATCATCAGTTCCTACGGCACCGGCTGGTGACCGTGGTCGGCTACGGCCGGGTGGGCGCGCCGTTGGCGCGGGCGCTGAGCAGCCAGGACGCCGACGTCATGGTGGTCGATCCCGCGGTGGCCGTGGTTGACCCTGACCACACCCTGACCACGCTGAGCGAGACGATCCGCCGCGGAGCGTTCCTCGTCTTCAGTGCCACCGGGATCCCGTCGATGACCGTCGATGACCTGACGGTGTGGCTGCGCGAGGGCCGCCAGGACACCCTTTATCTGGCCAGCGCCTCGTCGGAGGACCTGGAGTTCACGCACGTCACGGACTTCTTCCGCCGCGCCCAAGCCAATCCTGGCCTGCTGCGGCGCGCAGCGGGCCGCGACGGCGTGGTGACCTGCCGGCCTGACCCGTACGTGGGCATCCGCTACTCGGTTGACCTTGCCGACGGCATCACCAAGACATGTGTGCTGCTCGCCGACGGCTACCCGGTGATCTTCTTCCCGCCAGACACGCACGGAGCGCCGAACCGGGCGATGGACCCGGTGATGACCCAGCTGTTCCTCGCCGCCTGCGGGCTGGCGCATGCCTACGAGGCCCTCGACGCGCGCGTCTACACGGTCGACGACCTTCGGAGCCTGGCCCCGCTGTGCGTCCCGGCGGCGTGGGTGGCGCTGATGGACGAGGAGGGTCTGCTGACGCAGTGGTGCGCGCTCAACCAGGTCGACCCGGCCAGCTACCTGCGGCGCATCGGGTTCTGGTCACGCTCGGAGCCGGCCGCTGCCGGGACCGCCTGACCGGCACGGACCGTGGACATGCGCAGGATCGCGTGGGTCACCGGGCGCGCCGCAGCGGGCAAGTCCACGGTGATCGCCGCATGCGTGGCCAGGTTGCGCGCGGAAAGCCGCGAGCCGTTGGTGCTGCAGGAACGCCTTCCACCGCATCGGGTCGTTCAGGCGGGCGGCGGAGATCACCTCACGCCGGGCCGCCCGGTCGGCTTGGAGCACGACCCACAGCAGCGCCCAGTCGAACGCTGGCGCGTGGAACCCGGTGAACTCGAAGTCCAGCAGCGCATGGCCGCCGTCGGGGGTGGCAAGGACGTTTCCGGGGTGGGCGTCGCCGTGGTTGAGTTCCCATCCCAGAGCTTCGATGACCTCGACGAACAGCGCCGTCAGGGAGGTCGTGGTCGACTCGGGTGAGCAGCCCGTCGCGGTGGAACCGTTGCAGCTGCTCGGGGTAGTCGAAGACCGGCGGGGAGTGCAGCGTCCGTAGCGTCGCGATCACGGCGGCGAGGTCGGCGGGGTGGATCGCGGACTGCGGCCAGCGGGCTGCGGCGATCGGCCGGCCAGGGAGCCGCTCGACGACGAGAAGCAGACGAGCCTCGTCTGCGGCGAGTAGGCGCGGGACCGTGACCGGCGGACGCTGGTCGGCCAAGACTCGGTACACGGCGATCTCGTGCAGGCAGCGGTCTCGCCAGAAGGGGCGTAGGTCGGTCGGGTGCTTGGCGAGGACCGCGCGGCCGTCCGCCGTGCCGGGGACCAGCAGCGACGTCTCGGTCCGCTGCGGAGGCCCTGTCGGGGCAAAGGCGGGGCACAGCCGCTGGATGGCGTCCCTGACGGCCGTTTCATTCATCGCGGACCGCCCGGGGCACTCGAGGCACGAACTTGCGTGGGCAGGTCGAGCAGGCAGCGCCAGTCGTTGGCCGGACTCCCGTTGTCGGTGCGGCTCGTGGCGATGAAGGTGCTTGTCTCGGCAAAAAGCGAGGCCAGCGGTCGGCTGCCGTCGAGGATCAGCCGCCGATCAGGTGCGAGTCGGGAGAGGAAGTGCCGGTAGGCGCGGTTCATGTCCTCCACGGCCGCGGGGTCCATGAGGCAGGCCACGACCGGGCCACGGTCGCGCTGGCGATCCAGCGCGACGGTCTGGTCGATGTGCAGGTAAACGTACTGCTCGGGCGGGGTGATCAGACGCTGCGTCGAGGCGTCGGTGAAGACCTCGACGGCCAGCCGGTGGTCGCAGGGCACCCCGAGCCGGCGCATCCCGTACTGGAAGGCGATGCAGGACAGCGGGCTGCGGTCGAGAATCACCACCGGGGTGCGAGCGCGCCGGACCTGCGCTGAACGTCGGATTTCGAGGTTGCGCAGGTAGGCCAAGGCGGCCCGCACGTCGTCGTGGTCGCGCGGCGGGAACGGCGGGAGTGGAGCCAGCTCGGCGTACTCGGGAATCATCACCACCCGAAGCCGCCGGGCGAGCGCGGTGGCCAAGGTGGTCTTGCCCGCAAAGCAGGTCCCCTCGACCGCGACGGCCAATGTCCGAAGGTTTCCAGCCGGTGCCGGACGGCTCGCCGTCATGTCGGCATCACCTGACCAGTGACGGCCGCAGGCTGCGGTAACGTCCCGGATCCATCCGACCCCTGGCTGACGATTGCGAGGAGCTGCGCTCGATGGCCCATGCGCTCCTGTTGCCCGCGCCAGGACCTGGGGTGCGCGCAGGTCGTCGGTCGTTGCCTGCCCTGATGCGCCGCTGGCCGGTGGGCGAGGCGACCGGGTTCCGGCCCCTGACCGAGGGTCTGATGAACCGCAACTACCGCATCGACACCCAGGCGGGGCCGTTCTTCCTCAAGCAGTTCTTGGACATCGGCCGTAAGCAGATCGCCTTCCAGCATCGGGTCACTGCCGCGTTGGCGGCGGCAGGTTTGCCGATCCCCGCCCCGATCCCAGCGCGGGACGGGAGGACGCTGGTGACAGTGCGCGGCCAGCGGTTCTCGCTCTACCCGTGGGTGTCGGGCAGCCACCGAAAGGGGCTGGACATGGCGCTGGCCCAGTGCGCGGAACTCGGCCGGCTGCTCGGCCGGCTGCATGCTGAGCTGGGCGCGGTGCTGGGGCCGATCCAGCAGACCCTGCTGCTGCCTACCGCCCACGCCGCCGACACGCTGGTCCTGATAGAGGAGCTGTTGAGCGTCCTGCGAGCCCAGCCGGCGCAAGACGACTTCGACGACCTGGCCGAGCAGCGGATGGTCGAGCGCCGCTCCCTGCTCGCGCAGCGCGCCGATCAGCGGCCCCCGGACTGCGGCACGTTGACCGTCGGCTACGTGCACGGCGACTTCCATGCGCTCAACCTCCTGTATGCCGGCGACGAGCTGGTGGCGATCCTCGACTGGGACCGGCTGTCGGTTCGCCCCTACACGCAGGAGCTGGTGCGGGCGGCGACGCTGTTCTTCGGCTACGGAGACGAGCGTGGGCTGGACCTGTCCCGGGTGCGGGCGTTCGCCGACGCGTACCGGGAGGTCTTCTTTCTGGACGGGGAGCAGATCCGCTCGGCGGTGCGGCGGCTGTGGTGGGAGCGGCTGAACGACTTCTGGATGCTGAAGTGGCGCTATCAGCGTGGTGACCGCTCCTGCGACCACCTGTTCCCGGGGGCCGCCGCTTTGGTGGAGTGGTGGACCGAGCGCTACGACGAGGCGCTGGACGCATTCGCCTCACCATGAGCTGATCTGCGGCTGTCCCACCGTCGCCGTGATGGCGTCCAGCACCGCCTGGACGCCGGCCGGCGGGGCCCCGGGCGCGGGATGGTCGGCCACGAAGCGGGCTCCTCGGCTCAGCCCCTCACGCCACAGGCCCAGCCGGTCACTGCGCGCAGGTGTGACGTCGACCGACAGCGAGTGCACGATCCCGCGTCCACGAACTCGGTATGCATGCGCACGCCCCACGCGTGGCCCCCAGCTGGGCTGCGAGCGGTGAAGAAGGCGAAGAACGAGCCGATCATCTCGACGAAGAAGTCGCGGGGGCTGGTGCGGCAGCCAGTGTCCGTGCGCGGCACCTGCGACAGCGCGACCAGCTCGCCGAACGGGCGGCCCAGGCCCTCGACGGGCGTGTCCAGGTCCTCGGCGGCGATCGGGAACCGCCCGCGGGCGCCGAACTTCAGGTGCGGGGCCGCAAGCCGCGGGTCGGGGCAGTGGTACAGGTGGCCGCCCGCGGCGGTGAGGTCCGCGGCCAGGGTGAGGTGGTCGGAATAGGAGGTCCGCCACGCCGACAGATCAGCGAACCCGCCGATCAGGCGCACGGCTTTCGCGTCCAGCAGGCAGGTGCCGTTGACCAGCTGAACCGGCAGCGGGGCGAGCAGGCCGCTGGCCTCGTCCAGCCGCGGGGGGGTGGGCAGGTACTCGGCTGGGTAGGCGTGGAACCGTGTTGAGAAGCTGGCCGTCTCCGGCTGCAGGCGGCCGATCTCGGCGGCCGCCACGATCTGTCGCGGCCAGAGCGCCCGGTAGTAGAACGGCAACGTCACGCCGCAGGTGTCGGAGTCGGCCTGCCGCAGCCGGGTGAACACGTACGCCGCCCTGCGGCGTAGTGTGGCCGGAACACGCAGTCGTCGTCGCCGAACAACAGCAGGTCGGCCGTGGCGGCGGCGATCGCCGTGTTACGAGCGAGGGTCGCGCTGCCGTGGCGGCCCTGCCGGGCGGTGATCACCGGCACCGACGTCTCAGGGGAGGCGTAACGGGCGAGCACCTCGGGGGTGTGGTCGGTGGAGGCGTCGTCAACGACGACGATCTCCCGTAGGGCGTCCCCAGCCTGGGCGAGCAGGGTGTCCAGCGCCCATGTCAGCGGGTTGTCACCAACCGGATGGGTGGCGGGATCGAAGGGGCAGCGGTTGTACGTTGCCACTAGCGCTGAAACCCGCCTGGTGGTCTCGGGGATCGTGAGGGCTTCGGTGAGCTGACCGGCAGGGATGGCTGCGAGCTGGTCGCCTATGCGGTCCAGGGCCGGCGGCTTCATCTCAGCGCTCCGTCTTGTCATGGGTGTAGCAAGCCCCGGTCAGCGCCCGGTTCACCGCGTTGGCCAAGCACCACACCGGGCCGAGGCTGTGGGTGAGATAGGCGGCGAGCCCGCCCGCGGCCTCGCGGGTCCGCAGGCCGGTGGAGCGCTGACCTCGGCGGCGCAGCTCGGCGGCGATCAACCGGAACGGCAGCACGTAGTACATGGCGAGCGCGGCGGCCGACAGGATCGCCGTGGAGGGGCGTCGGCGCACCAGCGGGAACGCGAGGGTTGCGCCGACGGCGGGTGACGTTCCCAGCCAAGCCAGTCCTCGCGCGAGTCCCTGAGCGGCAAGCTCGGCCCGGTGGCGGCGATCGGCGAGACCGCGACCGCCGCCTCCTCGATCGGCGTCGCGCTGAGGATGACCCTCCATCCCTGTACTACCTGTCCCCCGCGCAGCTAGCCGCCGAGGCCGGCCAAGCCCTGGTCGACCTCGCCGCCCGCAACGAGGGGCACGCCCGGCACTTGCTCAGCGAAGCCGTCGAACTCCTGACCCCGCTGACCTCGACCGGGCTGCGTGAGGACTTCCAGCGCTCCGCGCTCCTGCACGGCTGCTACCTTGCCCTGGCATACCTGCGGCGCGGCGACCTTGAACAGACGTGCGCAACGAACCGGACGGCACTCACCCGGCTGCCACACGTGCAGTCCGGACGCTGTAGGGCACTCCTGTCCGGGCTTCGCCGCCAACTCGCCCGGCGCAAACGCAACCTATGGGTCGCTGATTTCCTCCCTGAGCTTGACGCGGCATTGGCGATGGCATGACCGTCTCAGCCGTACACGAGCACGCACCGGCGCTGCTGCTCATGCGCCGCCCGTACGATCATCCCGACGCCTGTGCCCTCGTCCTGACCTTGCACGCCGAGCAGCTCGGCCGCTACGGGTTCGCCGACGACCCCCACGACACCGACCCGGCCGAGTTCGCCCCGCCCGGGGTGTTCCTCGTCGGCTACGTCAACGGCCGGCCGGTCGCCTGCGGCGGCTGCCACCTCTGGGAGGCGACCACCGTCGAGATCAAGCGCATGTACGTCAAACCCGCTCACCGTGGCCGCGGATACGGCCGCCACCTGCTTCGGGCACTCGAGAACGCAGCCCGTACCGCGGGTGCGCACCGGATCATCCTGGAGACCGGCGGTCGAAACGCCGAGGCGCTCGCCTTGTACACCCGGGCCGGATTCGAGCCCATCCCCCCATACGCCCAGGCACGAGACCCGCAGGTGAACCGGGCGTTCGCCAAGAGGTTGTCCCGCGCTCCGCGCAGCGAGCCGGATGGCAAGCTCGCACACCTCCTCACCCGCTCGATAGACGTCCACTGACACCGGCCCGACGGCCGAGGCCGGAATGGCTGAGCGGCTCACCGGCCGCCTCGCCGGACCGACCGTCTTCCAGGCGCTCGTGCTCATCCTCCTAGACTAGTCTGCACCTGTTGAGGGGCTGATCGAGGTCGCGGATGAGGATGGTTCGGAGCGCGCTGCGCGAGCTGGGCGGGATCACCGCGATGGCTGTGGACGGGACGCTCGCGCTGGGCAGAAGGCCGTTGCAGTGGCGGGAGCTCGTCAGCCAGTGCTGGTTCATCGCGAAGGTGTCCTGTCTCCCGCTGATCCTCATCTCGGCGCCGTTCGGGATGATCATCGCGCTGCACGTCGGCACGTTCTTCCGCCAGATCGGCGCGCAGTCCCAGATCGGCTCCGCGCTGCTGCTCGCCACGGTCCGCGAGCAGGCGCCGATCGCGACCGCGCTGCTCATCTGTGGCGCGGGCGGCAGCGCGATGTGCGCGGACCTCGGCAGCCGCAGAATCCGCGAGGAGATCGACGCGCTGCAGGTCATGGGCATCGACCCGGTCCAACGGCTGATCGCCCCGCGGCTGCTCGCCGCGAGCGTCGTCGCGGTCCTGTCCGTCTCGGTCGTCGGCGTCGCCGGGATCATGGGCGGCTGGGTGTTCGCCGTGCCGGTGCAGAACGGCACGTCGGGCGCGTACTTCTCCAGCCTCAACGCGCTCGCGCAGCTGCCCGACCTGTGCCTGTCGCTCGCGAAGGCGGCGCTGTTCGGGTTCACCGCCGCAGCCGTCGCCTGCTACAAGGGCTACACCGCCGAAGGCGGGCCCAAAGGCGTCGGCGACGCGGTCCAGGCGAGCGTCGTGATCAGCTTCCTGCTGCTGTTCCTCCAGAACTTCCTGATCACCACGCTGTACTTCAACCTCGTCCCGCAGAAGCTCTGACGATGGCCGCCCCGTCCGGCGTTCTCCACAAGGCGGCCTCGCCGCTGGAGGCCGCGTGGGACCAGCTGCGCTTCTACGGGGCCGCGCTGCGGGCGCTGCCCGCCGCGTTCCGCTACGGCGGCGTGATCATGCGCCTGGCCGCCGACGTCAGCGTAGGCCCGGGCGCGCTGGTGCTCGGCGGCGGCACGTTCCTGGTGGTCGGCTCGCTGGCCTTCTTCACCGGGACCGTGGTGGGGTTGGAGGGGTTCATCGCGTTGGAGCAGATCGGCGCGCAGTCGTTCGTCGGGCTCGTGTCGTCGTTCGCGAACACCCGTGAGATCACCCCGCTCATCGCCGGCGTGGGGCTCGCCGCGCAGATCGGCGCCGGCTACACCGCCGAGCTCGGCGCGATGCGGATCGCCGACGAGATCGACGCGCTCGAGGCCATGGGCGTCCCGTCCGTCACCTACCTCGTCGCCACACGCGTCTGGGCGGCGCTGATCCCGGTGGTGCCGCTGTACCTGCTCGCGCTGCTCGCGTCGTACCAGGCGAGCCAGCTCGTCGTCACCCGCTACCTCGGCCTCGCCCCGGGCGTCTACCGCCAGTACTTCCAGCTGTTCCTCCCGCCGGTCGACGTGGCCTACTCGCTGTCCAAAGCGGTCGTGTTCACGGTCGTGGTGGTCCTCGTCCACTGCTACTACGGGTTCACGGCCAGCGGCGGGCCCGCGGGCGTGGGCGTCGCGGTAGGCCGCGCGATCCGCCTCTCGCTCGTCGTCGTGGTGCTGGCCAACCTGCTCCTCTCGGTCGTCTTCTGGCTGAACAACCAGACCGTACGCATCGCGGGATGAGCGCCGCGGACCTGTCGCCACTCGGACGTCGGCTCGCGGGCCTCGCCTCGCTCGCGCTGCTCGGGACGGTCGGCTGGGCCGCGACAGCGCTGGCGCTCGGCTCGTTCACCAGCCCCTACCACGTGCGGATCGTCCTCGGCGAGCTCGCCCAGGGACTCACGTCCGGCAGCGACGTGAAAATCCGAGGCGTGCTCGTCGGCCAGGTCAGCGACGTCACGCTCGACAAAAACCTGCAAGCGGTCGCCACCCTCAAACTGAACAACAGCTACCGCGTGCCCACCCGGTCGACGTACACGCTCACCAGCAAAACGCTGCTCGGCGAGAAACAGGTCGAGGTCCGCTTCGACGGCCCGTTCGACCAAGGACCGTTCCTCGCCGACGGCACGCTGACGAGCGACCCGAAGGTCGTCGTCGAGGTCACGGACGTGGTCGCCGAGCTGTCGGACCTGCTCGGCGCGGTCGACCCGGACGACCTCGCCACCCTCGTCGACGACGGGCTCGGCGCACTCGACGGGCAGGGTCGGGCGATCGCCCGCGTGGTCGATCAGGGCGCCCGCGCCACGGACGTCCTCGCTCGCAGCCTCGACGACCAGACCTCGTCGGTCCACGACCTGTCGCTCGTCGCCGAGCGGCTGGGGCCGGAGGGCGCTCAGCTCAACCGGCTCGCGCAGTCGCTGGTCGACGGGCTGCCGACGATCTCCGACAACCAGGCGAAGATCGACAAGCTGCTCGTCCAACTGTCCGCGCTCTCCCGAACGCTGCACGCCACGTTCACCGTGAACCGGCCGGACATCGACCGGATCATCGTCCAGGGCGACAACGTGACCCGGCTGCTGTTCGACTACTCCAAGCAGGTCGGGCAGGTCGCCAGCGGCCTGGTCCAGTACACGGAGAACTTCGGGCCGGGTTTCCGGGCACCGGGCTTGAAGGGCCAGGGCGGACGCTTCGTGGCCTCGATCGACCAGGGCGTCTTCGCGGGTCTGTGCGACGGGCTGCCGCCCGAGCTGTCGACGACCCTGCCGTTGTGCGCCGGCAACGTCGCGCTCCCCTCCAGCCTCGTGAAGCCTGAGGTGCCCACCCGCGGCGGCCTGAGCGCGGTGGCTCGGCAAAGCCTCAACGGTATGCACCGATGAGGGACCGCTTCCCCGGCGCCAAGTTCGCGGTCTTCGCGCTGATCTGCTTGGTCGGCGCCGGCTACCTCGTCCGCACGACCGGCAACTTCCGCTTCTTCGTCCCCGTCAATCACTACTCGGCCGTCCTTGACGACGCGACCGGGCTGGCGAACGCGAACAGCGTGCTGCTCGCGGGCGTCCGGGTCGGACGGGTCGAGGGCATCGAGATCGCCAGGAGCAAAGCGGTCGTCCACTTCGCGCTCGAGAAGGGGGTCACCCCGACCGACGCCTGGGAGGTGGGGACCCGCTGGCGGGACGTGATCGGCAACCGTTATCTCTACCTGTACCCGGTCGGCGAGGGCAGGCCGCTGGAGCCCGGCGCCCGCATCCCGGTTGAGCGCTCACGGCCGGACGCGGACGTCGGCGTGTTCTTCGCGCGGATCACCCCGCTGCTCCGCGCGCTCGAGCCGGAGCAGCAGAACAAGCTGCTCACCGCGCTCAACCTGGCGCTCGACGGCAAACAGGCGCGGACCCAGGAGCTGGTCCGTGACCTCGGCTCACTCGCGGGCACGCTCGACAGCCGCGAGGCCCAGATCCGGTCGGTGATCATCCAGGGCAACGCGCTCCTCGGCGCGTTCGCCCGCCGCGACGGCCAGATCCGGCAGCTCCTCGGCGAGTTCGCCGACGTCTCCTCGACGCTGGCGAAGCGCAACGACGAACTGGTCGGCGCGGTCACCGACATCGGCACGGCCCAGCAGCGCCTCGGCGATCTGCTCGAGGCGAACGACGCCGAGCTGCGGAGCCTGCTCGACGAGCTGGCGACCATCACCAGCGCGATCGGCAAGGACCACGGCCGGCTCGAGCAGGCGCTCGCGACCACCAAGGACGGCCTCGCGACCTACCTGCTCATCAGCCGGTGGGGCCAGTGGTTCAACATCCGCGCGGTCGCGACGCAGGCCCAGCTCGGCGGGAAGGTGATTCTGTGCACGACCGAGGCCCTTGAGGCCTGCCGAGCTCCGAACAACGGGGTGCGGTCGTCGAGGGCGTCCGCGCGCCTGGACGGCGTGACGACGGTCGTCCAGAGCGCGCTGGGGGCGGGACGATGATCTCCCTGTCCGACCGCAACCCGGTCGCCGTCGGCGTAGCCGCCGTGGTGCTGATCGTGGCGGGGACGCTCGGGGTGCTCGCGACGCAGAAGGGCCTGCTCCGCCGCGGGTACACCGTCACGGCGGAGTTCGCCGACGCGTCCGGCCTGCGGGTCGGAGACCAGGTGCTCATCGCCGGGATCGCGGCCGGCAAGGTCGTGGACCTCAAGCTCGACGGCAACCATGTCGATGCGAGGCTCCAGGTCAACAACCACGAGCTGCCGTGGGGCACCCGTGCCCAGATCGTGCTGCGGACGCTGGTCGGCCGTCGGTCCGTGGAGCTCGTCGCCGAGGGTGATTGGTCGCGCCTGCTTCGACAGGGCGACGTGATCCCGCTCGCCAAGACCAGCCTGCCGACCGACGTGCCCGAGTTCGGGAACGTGGCGAAGGACCTGCTGGGCAAGCTCGACGCGAAGGCGCTGAACACGTTCGTCGGCTCGGTGGCCGACGTGGCCCGCGACCAGCGGGAGGAGCTCTCCACGCTCATCACGAACGGCACCAAGCTCACCGCGATCGTGAACAGCCAGGAGCGACAGATCACCCAGCTGCTCGACCGGCTGCGGGTCGTCTCCGCGGCGCTGGCGGACCGCGACGCCGAGATCGTGCGGATCATCGACGACTTCGGGCTGGTCGTGCACCGGCTCGCCGAGCGCCGAGCCGCGCTCCGCCGGCTGCTCGAGGAGACGAACCAGACCTCGAAGACCGCCGCCGACCTCGTCGGGGACAAGCGCGCCCAGCTCGACACAATCCTGGACGAGGTCCACACGGATGCCGCGATCGTCAATCGCCACCAGCTCGACCTCGCCGAGGCCCTCGCCTACGCGGGCGACTCGATCCTCGGGTTCTCGTCGATCACCTACGCGGGTGAGGAGCCGGTGTCATGGGGCCAGGTGCTGCTCACCTCGCTGGGCCCGGCCGGCAACGACGTGCTGTTCGGCTGCGCCGGCCTGCTCGACCGGCAGCTCGACCTCGTGCTCGGCCCTGACCCGCGGACGTGCCGACAGCAGGAGAACACGACCCCGTTCGAGCCCGAGGGCCCCGAGGGGTTGGGGCCGTCACGGCTGGGCCTCGACGCCGTCGCTCGGCAGGGGGTAGGCCGGTGAGGCTTTGTAGGGGCCACCCGAAACCGCGCTCCGCACGACTCATCGCCGCGCTTCTCGCTTTGACCGCGTGCTCGGCCGCCGGTGGCCGGACGACGGTCTCGGCGGTCCTGCCGAACGGGAACAACCTCTACGTCGGCTCCGAGGTGCGCGTCCTCGGGTTGCGGGTCGGGGACGTCACGAAGCTGGAGCCTGTGGGCCCGAGCGTCCTCGCGACGATGCGGCTGGACCCGGAGATCACGCTGCCGGCCGACGTGAGGGCGATCATCACCCCTGAGTCCCTGCTCGGGCAGCGGTACATCCAGCTCGACCCCCCGTATCAGGGCGGCCCACGGCTGCCAGCCGGCGGGACGATCCCACGTGAGCGGACCGCCGCGCCCGCTGAGCTGGACGACGTGCTGTCGTCGTTCGACCGTTTCCTCGCTCAGCTGGACCCGAAGGGGCTCGCCGACCTCGTCGACGTGCTCGCCGCCACGCTGGCCGGCCAGGGCCGTAACCTCAACAAGCTGCTCGACAACGGCGCGACGACCGTCCGTGTGCTGGCGGACTCCAGCGACGACCTCAACGCGGTGGTGCGGCAGCTCGCCGACGTGAACGCGGCCGTCGCCACTCGCGACGAGCAGCTCGGCCAGACGCTGGAGGACTTCTCGACCGTCGTCCGCACGCTCGGGGAGGAGGGCGACACGATCGTGTCGGGCGTCGGCAACCTCCGGCGCCTGGTGGACAACCTCCGGCCGCTCACCGACGAGCACGGCGACCCGCTCGTCACCGACATCGAGACGCTCACCACGACGCTGTCGACCGTCGAGCGCAACCTCGACCGGGTCGGTGACCTCCTCCTTGGCGCTCGCCGGTTGTTCGAGGGCGTAGGGCGGGCGTTCGACTACGAGACCGCGCGGATCCGGCTCGACGACGAGCTGCAGGCTGCGCCAGAGGCGATCATGCTGCGGCTGCGCGAGCGGCTCGTCGGCGTGTGCGTGCGGCTCGGACGGGCCGAGTGCGCGACGTCCGCGTTCTGGGACCCGCTGCTGCCTCAGCTGCTGTGCCAGCCCGCCGTAGCGCGGTGCACGGACAAGCCCACGCTCGCCCGCGCGATCCGCGCGGCGCTGGGGCATCTGCCGCCCGACGCGCTCGGCCAGCTCGCGCGCGAGGCCAGGCAGCGCGCGCAGGCTCCGCAGCCGCCCCCCACGCCGGCCACTGGCCAGACGCCGCAGGTCCTCCAGGGCGCGTCCGACCTCCTGCCCGTACCCGACCGGCGCCTGCACGAGCGACCCCTGCCGGAGCGCGTGCGCGACCGGCTCGCCCGGCTGCTGGGCGGTGGTTGAGATGCGCCGCGCCCTCGTGCTGCTCGCCCTCTCGGTGCTCCTCGTCTCGTGCGTCGGCGACCGCTCGCTCGTGGTGAGGGCGGTGTTCGACGACGTCTCCGACCTGGTGGCGGGCAACGGGGTGCGGCTCGCCGACGTCCCCGTGGGGCGAGTGGCGAAGATCGAGGTGAACCCCGACAACCGGGCGCTCGTGACGATGGTGGTCGCCCCCGGCCTCGAGCTGCCGGCGCGGTTGTCCGCCGAGCTGCGGCAGACCGGCGTGCTCGGCGAGCGCTACGTGCGGCTCGTGCCGGACCGCTCCCGCGGCGGGCGCTTCGTGTCCGGCGGGCTGGTCACCGACACGAAGGTCACCTCGGGCGTCGAGAATCTCGTGCGCAGCGGCAGCGAGCTGCTCGCCGCCGTCGCCATCGACAAGGTGGCGGGCGCGATCAAGGCCGGCGGGACGGGGCTCGGGGGCCGTGGCCGGCCACTCGACTCCCTGCTCGACGATCTCGGGAGGGTCGTCGACCGCTACGACGCGAACTCCGCCGACCTCGTCCGGCTGATCGACGGGTTGGCGCAGCTATTGTCCCAAGTCGGGCCGCAGGCCGAACTCGGTGGCCAGGCGCTCGGCGAGCTGGCGCGCGTCTCGGCGGTGCTCGACGACGAGGACACCCGCCTGCTCGACACGCTCGCCGACATCCGGGCGCTGTCGCGGACGGGCACGGACCTGATCGACGAGCACCGCCGGCGTATCGACGCCGAGATCATGCGGTTGGACGCGATCAGCCGGGAACTCGCCGCGCGCGACGCGGACCTGGCGCGGCTGCCGTTCGAGCTGTCGAAGCACAACGTCAACGTGATCCGGGGCGTGAACAGCGAGCAGGCCCAGATCCTGCTCGACGTCATCTTCTGCGGGATCAACGACACGCCTGGCGACCCGGTCCGGGCCTGCGCCGACCCGCCACAGGGGCGACCGCGCCCCTCACTGGAGCGTCCCCGATGACGACCCGCCGGACGCTGGTCAACCTCGCCGCGGTCGCCGTGGCGAGCGCCGCGCTGCTCGTCTACGCGTTCGCGCAGCTGCTCGCTGGCGCGCTGTTCAACCCGACCTACCGGCTGGCCTTGGAGCTGCCGCAGTCGGGTGGGCTGATCGCGGGCCAGCAGGTGACCCACAACGGCGTCACGATCGGGAAGGTCGACCGGGTCGCGCTCTTCGGCGACCACGTCGTCGCGACGCTCGCGATCCAGCGCAGCGCCAAGGTGCCCACGGACTCGAGCGTGGCGATCCTGCGCCGCACGCTGGTGGGAGAGCAGGGCGTCGACCTCCGCGCGAAGGGCACGACGCAGCGCTTCTACCAGCCGGGCGAAACGCTACGGGCGGACCACGTGCAGCTACCGGTCGACATTCAGCAGCTGGTCCAGCGCGCGAACGACGTGCTCGGACCGGTCAAGCCCGACAGCGCCGCGACGACCGTCCACGAGCTGGCCGAGGCAGTCCGCGGGCGGCGGGACGAGCTCCGCTCGATCCTCGTGGACGCGGCGGACCTCTCAGAGCAAGTGGCCGACCACGGCACTGACTACGACCGGCTGTTCCGCGCGAGCCGGGTCGTAAACGCCGAGCTCGCCGAGCACCGCGAGACGCTCGCGCGGCTCGTCACCCAGACCGCCGACACGGCCGACACGCTCCGGCGGATACGCCAGGACTTCGAGGGCCTCCTCGATCAAGCCCCGCCCGTCCTGTCCACGGTCGACCGCGTCGTCGGGCGCAGCCAGGCGAACCTCTCGTGCACGCTCGGGCGTCTCGGGGCGACCATGACGTTCCTCGCGCGGCCCGAGCAGCTCGACAGCGCGGCCGGCGCGCTGCGGGCGAACCAGCGTTTCTTCGTCGGGTTCTCGATCGTCGCCCCAGAGGATCTCGACGGGCGCACGTGGCTGCGGGTGCAGCCCGTGCTCCACCCGCAGCCCGCGGCCCAGAGCTACCTGCCGTCCAAACGGCCGATCCCGGGCATCCGGCCGGGCGGTGCCTGCACGTCGGTGTTCGGTGAGGGCGCGCCCGCAGCGGCGCAGCCAGGCTGGCGGAAGACGATCACCGAGGCCCGCCTGGTGCCGCCGCCCCCGGCGGCGGCCCCCGCGCGCGGGACGGGCCGCGGCCTGCCGTCCCTGCTCGGCATAGGAGTGCTCGCATTGACGGGGCATAGGCTGAGGATGTGTTTGAGAACCGCGGCCTTGTCCCGTGGGCGAAGCGAAGCGGAGCGCGGTTTCGGCGGCCGTCTATGGGGGACTCCCCCAGCCCCTGGCCGCCGAAACCGCCTCAGATATAATGAAATCATACGATGATGGCCTCACAAGACGGCAGCGTCGCGTCGGGTGGAGCGACCTAAACGGCTCTTCGCGAGCGGAACCCGACGCGACGCTGCCCCACAACAATTTTCAAA